>PKXQ01000158.1 GCA_003132405.1 Acidobacteriaceae bacterium
TGTATTGCTTCTTGCGCTTGTAGTGGAAGACGAGGATCTTGTTGCCGCGTCCCTGCTCGACGACCTCACCGGTTACAAACGCCTGCGACCCCGGAGGCGCAACGTTGCCCGCCTCAGCCGAAACCGCCAGCACTTCGCCGAAGTCGACTCGACCATCTTTATCATCCTGTTTTTCGACCCGGATCACGTCTCCCGGAGCGACACGATACTGCTTTCCACCTGCGCGGATCACCGCGTACATAGTTTCTCCTTAGAACTCACCTAGGGGCAGGTGCCCTCACCCGCCCACCGAGACAAACTCGGCAGAAGTTCAAATATTGCTTGCTGTTATTCCGCTGCGGCTTCTGACCGGAAATGCGGCGCGGTCCCAGAACGGGTCCGCAAGTACAGGCAAACTCAACTAGTCTATCGTGCGCTGCGGAAATCGGTCAATCGAAACCGCGAATCGTGTTGGTTCAGTTTGAGAAGAGCGTTACCACCAAGGACACAAAGGAACACGAAGGAATCTTAGCCGTAAAACCCTTCGTGATCCTTCGTGCCCTCTGTCGTGCCCTCTGTGGTTTACGATTTTGTTCCGCCCTCTCACAAATCTCAATTCCAGTGGTGCGAGTGCCACCAGATTTTCTGTATATCGAACTTCACGCCGCGACAGAGATAGAATGGCGCATTTTCTTCGCCCATGCCAAAGCGCTTGTAGTGGTCGAAGGCCTGATAGGAGGTGCAGTTGTCGCGTACGTCGTCGAGGCTCCACTGGATCACGATGAGGTTTTTGTACACCTGCGGCGGCGGGCCCCAATACCAGTGATTCTGATGGCGAGAGTAGGCGTGGGGCAACCCGTAGGCGGATCCAAACATATTAATCGCGCCAGCTTCGCCGTAGTTCCCGGCCCAGATTCCGGTCTCGGCGCGCTCGTCCGGAGGCAACGAATTGTAGACCCCGGCGACTTCACTCACCAACTCGGGCCATCCAAATTGGTCGGCCATCACTTGCGGCAATAGCGATTCGTGGTTCACCTCGGACTTGACAGTCTTAAGGCCGATCGCCTTCTGATAAGCGAGAACTTTCTCTGGCGGCAGCATCCACGTAACCAGAGGGAGGAGCGGAAGCGAGGTGAGCACGATGATCGCGACGACGGCGAAGCGCGTCCAGCCAGCGCGATGCGCCAGCCAGATTTCGATAACGACAGCTCCGCCGGCCAGCACCATCGGATAGATGGGGAAAACATAATAGTCTTTGCCGTGCGCGACCTCCATCAGGACGAAGAAGACGACAAAGATCACGCCCAGCAAGCGCCAGCGGCGGTCGCGAAGAAACCACACCAGTCCCGCGAGCCACACCGGGAACAAAATTGGCTGGAGCGCGAGGATCTGCTGCTTGACGAAGGCTAGCGGCGGCAGCACGACATTCTTGTGCTCGCGCCGGACGTTGGCCAGGTCTTCGATGGTCGGAAAGTGATGCCGGATTTGCCAGATGAGATTGGGCAGGAAAATCGCGACCGCGATCGCACCGGCAATCCATATCCACGGCCGCGCAAATTCGCGGCGATGATGCGTTAGAAGCAACGCAACGGTGACGGCGAATCCGAAAGATAGTGTCGAGTGTTTATTCTCCAGGCCGAGGCCGGCGAGCACGCCGAACCACAGCCAGAGGCGCGAGTCTCCGGTGCGCAGGATGCGGGCGACGACCCAGATGCAGCCCATCCAGAACAGCGGCTCGAAAGCATTCATGCTGAGGAAGCCATCCATCACGAGGAAGGCGGGTCCGAGCAGAATGGCGAGGCCCGCGAGCAGTTGAGCGTATCGTCCTCCGCCCAGTTCACGCGCAATCAGCATGGTGAGCGCAATAAGCGCGGCGCCCGCGAGCGCAGGAATGATACGCAGCGCCGCCAGCGAGCCGCCCATCAGCAACGCGATCTTGGCGTAGACGGCGACGAGCGGAGCGGCGTCGACATATCCCCAATCGAGGTGGCGGGCCATGTCGAGGTAATAAAGCTCGTCGCGAAAGTAGCCGTAGTGCCGCAAGTCGGTAAAGATGTGCAGCAGCAGTTTCGCGGCACAGAGGGCAATCAGAATGCCAACGGCAAGCGGCGGAAGCGCAGCGCCCGGACGATCGTCATGCGTGCGATCAAACCCTGACGGAGAGGTGTTGGACTGAGCAGTAGTGGCGCCCATAACCAGAACTTTACTCCTCCCGCGAAGTCACAAGCGATTCTTCGATGGTCCTATCGATTCGTTCTTTGACTGATCATCAGTAATGAAACCGATATCGAACCTGTACGTAGATCTGGCGCGGCAGGTTCCAGTGAAATCCCCCGTAAGTGAGGCTGTCATCATAGATCACGCGGCGATTAGTCACGTTAAGAGCGCTCACCGAGGCGCTGAAACGATCGCCGAAATCCTTGCCCAAAGAAAGATCGAAGGTAGTGTGGCCCGGGAGATACTGACCGGGGTAAGGCCAGCCCGGAACACCTTCCTGTCCGTTAGTGAATCCGGAGCCGTAGTAAACGTTGGTTGAGGCATACGAGCGCCAAGGCAGCGTGGCGTCGCCGCCGACATTGAGCGTGTTGCGCTGATCATGGTCGAGTGGGCAAAGGTAAACGCCGGGCGGACAAACCTGGGTGTTATTCAGCCCCCCGGTGACAACACCTCCGCCCTCGGCAATCTGGTTGGAGTAAGCAAGGTGAACCTGCCCGCGGTGCGCGATTCGCGGAGAGCGCAACGTCAGTTCCCATCCGCGAATCAAGGCTCGGGTATCGGTGAGCGGGAAGAAAATGTTCGAAGCTCCAATGTTGTTGTGGTCGAGAAAATTGGCAACATCAGTCTTGAAGGTATCGGCGTCGAGCACCCATCCGCGATAAGGAATGGCAACGCCGAACTGATGTTCTTCATCGCGTTCGCCATGGAGAGTTGAGAACGTGCACACACCGGGAACATCACACAAGCCCTTCAGCGGACCGGAAACGGTTTCGATAGGCGGCGCTTGATAGTAGTGTCCGTAGAAAGCTCGGAACGTCCACCGAATTTTGGGGATGGTGACCGTGGCGCCGAAGCGTGGGCTGATGGCGGACTCGTCGACAGGTTGTGCGGACGAAGTGGCCGCGAAATTGCCTTCGGCAAACCGCGTGGGACGTATGCCGGCGGAAAGCGTCAGCCAGGAAAAAGGGTTGAATTTGTCGTCGATGTAGAAGGTCTCGAGATTCGCGGTGGGGCGCTCGGAATCCGCGATTGGCGATGGGACGGGCGGAGGAAAACTGAGCGGATTGAAGACGACTCCGAAAAACTGGTTATCGTGCTGGTAGAAGCTGAGGAATCCAACCTGCAAATCATTCTTTTTGTAATTGGCAGAGAAACTGGCTTGGCCACCGGCGTAATTGGAGGCGCGGTTTTCGGTGGTAGCGACGGGATCGTCGTTCGGATTGCTGGCGTAGTCTCCGCTGTTGTAATGGTAGAAGGGAGAAACAGTGGTCAGCAGGTGCGAGTTGAAAGTGTGCAGCCAGGTGAAGAGGACGCCAGTGTCAACCTCGGTTTGTCCATCGCGAAGCCCAATGCTGGCGTAGCCGTTGGGGTTCGAGTTTTCGAAGTCGTTGGGATCGGGATCGTAAGGAATCTGATAATAATCGCGGCGGACGGAGGTCATCAGGCGAAGCTGGTTAGAAGGATCGACGTTAAAGATGAACGACCCGAATCCGCCCACGCCGTTAACCGCATCGTGAACGATCTGCGGCACAGGCGGCTGCAGCCCAAGATTGCTGCGATTGCCATTGACGCTGGCGTAATACGCAAAACGGTCGGTATGGCTGCCGAAACTGAGCGCGTCGTCGGTCTGGTAGAAATTGCCGGCGGTCATGACCAGTTCGGCCTGGCGATTGCGCTCAAAACCGGTGCGGGGCACGACGTTGAAGACGCCATAGGTGCGATCACCGAACTCCGCTCCGTAGCTCCCGCGATCCACCTCGACATAGTCCATGTCTTTAGGATCGAACTGCGGGCCGAGATTTTGCGCGATGGCGGTATTAATAATCGGAATGCCATCCAGCAGCCACGTGGTCTGGTGGCCGCCACGCATGTGCAGCATGTCATGCGTAACGTAGGCTCCGGGGACGTAGTCGGTAATCATGGACATGCTGTTGGTCTGATCGGCTCCCGGAGTGCGCTCGATGTCAAGTCGGCTGACTAGGGTCGTAGGCGTGAAGCTGTCGGTAGCAGCGACTGCAGGAGCGGCCGAGACAATGACCTTCTCGTTCGCGGATGCCACTTGCAATTGGAAGTGCACAACCGGCACCGAGCCCGATGTAACCGTGACGTCGCGGGAAGTCTGGGCGAATCCCTGGCTGGCGACGCTGACCGAGTAATCGCCCAGAGGAACGGCATTGATCTGAAATTCTCCGGTGGGGCCGGTGGTGACGCTCTTTGCCCACTCTGATGATTTCGCCTTGAGCATCACCATGGCATCTTGCACGGGACGATGCTGTGGGTCGTGCACAATGCCACGCACAGCTCCGTAGTCGTTAGCGAAGACCGCAGGCGCAAGTAGTAGCAAGGCGCAAAATACGAGGGGCTTGAGGCGAGTCATATCGTCGGTCTCCTCGAGAGACGGCAATGGTTCTTGGGAAAACGCGGGCTTCAGCCCTGAAGATTCAGATTTGGCGAAAGAATTAGCTGCGAGGAGGAGCGCGTGCGGAATCGAGTCCAACGATATTGCTTGAGCGAAGCGACGCGCCCTGCGCCGGGCGCGCAGGCTCGATTAGCAGAGAAAGAAAGGAGAGCAGGCCGGAAGCGGGTTGTGCCCACTCCGAAGTAACAGCGCCGCAACAGCAATGGTTCTGGCAGCAATTACTGTCGCCGGCTTGAAGCAGAGCTTGCGGCGATTTGGATAGGATGGGATGCGCTTGTGCCAGCGCGTGATGGCACGGCATATCCGGCGGGGCCGTCTGCGTGGAGGCCATCGGGCGCAGGCAGTGCATCTCCCCAGCCTGGGCCATTGCCAACGACCCAAAGGCCGGAGCGAGCATGACCAGCAGCAGACACCTGGCAGTCCAGCGGTAAGCTCCCCACATTTGCGGAAAAGAATAGCAGAAAATCAGTTTTCAGTTGTCAGTTTCCCGGTTTACAGAAAACCGACCGGGTCTTAACTGATAACTGACAACTGGTTTACCATCTCTCTGTGCACGAACTAGCAGAGCGTCTGTGGCAGACAATCCGGAAGAGCAATTCGCTGCGGGCGGGAGATCGCGTAGCCGCGGCCGTTTCTGGCGGGGCGGATTCCGTGGCTTTGCTCTGTCTGTTGCTCGAGTTGCGCAATGAGTTGGGGATCGTGCTGTCGGTCGCGCATGTCAATCACCAACTGCGCGGAGCGGAGTCGAATGAAGATGAGCGTTTCGTCGCACGGTTGGCGGAGCAATACGGACTCGAATTACATGTTCGCGCCGCGCCGATTTACCGGCGCAAGAGTCCGCGCGAAAACCACAAAACTGGCACCGGTTCTGGTATCGAGGCGGACGCGCGCGAACTGCGCTACGGTTTTTTTCGCGAACTCGCGCACGGCGGCCGCGTCACGAAAATTGCGACTGCGCACACTCTTGACGATCAGGCGGAAACAATTCTGCTGCGCATCTTTCGCGGCACAGGCATTCGCGGCCTGGCGGGCATTCATCCGCGGATTATTTTCAGATTTGAAGAGCAGAATCGCCCTTTCGGCGAAGTAGTGCGCCCCTTGCTCGGCTTCCGCCGCGCCGCCCTACAGCAATTTCTGCGTGAGCGCGGCCAGGGCTGGCGCGAAGATTCCTCGAACAAGAATGTTGCCTTCCTGCGCAATCGCGTCCGGCATCGCCTGTTGCCACTGATCGTCGAGGAATTTGGCGAGGCGGCCATCGAGCACATGAGCGGGCTTGCGGAAATCGCTCGCGCCGAGGAGGAGCATTGGACGAGTAGCCACCCTGAGATCGCGGCACAATTGCCATTGGCGATCGCCGGCGAAACGGCAGGCGAGGACGGCCGCCGGACAACCGCCGAGGAGGGCGGCGCTACCAGTACCAATCCCCGGCAGGTAATGTTTCTAGCGTTGGAGCCGCTGCTTGGGCTTTCGTTAGCGGCGCAACGCCGACTGCTGCGGGGCTGGCTCGAAGCGAATGCTCCCGATGCCAGTGTTTCGTTTCGCCTGATTGAAGAGGCTTTGGCATTGGCCCGAACGTCGCAGTGCGATAAATCGTCCGGAAAGAATCTCGCGTTGTCCAGCGGCTGGAATCTTCGACTCGTATGGCAAGGCCGAAGCCGCGAATTTCACTTGGTACTCGAAACCTCGCATTGCGGTGACGGCGCAGCGGGGGAGTCGCAAGATCGCGATTATCAATACACCTTGCGCGTGCCGGGCGCGGCCGATGTTCCCGAATTGCGCGTCCGCATCGAAGCCCAAGTCGTCGCTGCCGCGATAGTGCCGGAAGCGGAGCGTGCCCAACTACTCGATATCGAGCGCGTGCCGAAAGCAATTCTGATTCGCAACTGGCGGCCGGGCGATCGCTGCTGGCCCGCGCATACGGCGTCAGAAAAAAAAGTCAAAGAATTACTAGGCGACCGGCACGCCACCGGGAAGCAAAAAAAGTTATGGCCAGTCGCCGTGGCGGAGGGCTCCGGCCTGATCTGGATACGCGGCTTCGCCGTTCCCGCAGCCTTCCGGTCACCCGCTGACGCCACGCAGGCGATTTGGATTCGCGAAACGCGCACGTGATATAACATGCCGTTCTGTTAGAAGTTGTTTAGAATTGGGTTAAACTGGCAGCGTCAGTGTAATCTGAAATCGATAAGCCGCAATCAATGAGCTGCGATCGATAAGCCACGCTGGAGGCGCCACTCCACCATGAATGTTTCATCGAATGCCGGGTTGCGTCAGGTGATCTCGGCCGACCAGATTCAAAAAAGGGTCCGCGAACTGGGACGGCAAATTTCCGACGACTATCGGGGCCAGACCGTGATCGCGCTGGGCATCCTGGAAAATAGTTTCTTGTTCATGGCCGACTTGGTGCGCGCCATCGACGTGCCCGTTATCTGCAGCTTCATCAAGCCCGCATACAAGGAGACCAAACAGGGTGAAAGCGGCGTGCTCGAAATACTTTTCAGCCACGAACTGGCGATTGCCGGCAAGCACGTCCTGCTGGTCGAGGGCTTGGTGCATTCAGGCGTGACCAGCGAATTTCTGATGAGCGACCTGCGCGGCCGCGGCGCCGCTTCGGTGAAGCTGGCCACGCTGCTCGATCGTCAATCGGCGCGTCGCGTGCCGCTCCAGCCCGACTATTTCGGCTTCCTGGTGGATGACGCATTTCTTTGCGGATATGGCTTGGGCAGTCCCGAACAGACCGGCCGCAATCTGCCGTATCTGGCCGTGACCATCTGAAACAGTCTCAATTTGACGCTCTACCTTAAGGTGTCCCCTCTCCTCGTCCGTCGCGCTTGATTAGCCGGTGACTTCTGTGCTCCCTTCGCTGTCCGTTTTCTGAGAAAAGGTCTAGAATTAAGATGCAGTCTTTTCCCAATCGAATTCCCGCCTGTGGCATCTAAATTATGGAGCTAAACAGGCGGCATCTTTTCTATTGGGCGGGGCTTGGCCTGCAAATCGAGGAGTTTTAGGTGAATTCAACAATTAAGACAGTACTTTTCTGGGCGGTTATCGTGGTCTCGGCCTTCCTGCTCTGGCAAGTGGTGAAAACCGGCACGAATGCCCAGAAAGAAAAAGAAATCGGATTTTCTGAGTTCCTGACGGAAGTCGACCAGGGCAATGTCCACGATGTGACCTTCATCGGCCAGGAAGTAAAAGGCAAGTTCAAGAACGACTCGCCCTTCCACACGATCGTGCCGGCGAACTATCCCGATATGTACAAGAAACTGACGGACAAGGCCGTTCCGTACAGTTTTAAGGACATCAGCAACGGCACCTGGCCAAGTTGGATCCTGAACCTCGCTCCTCTCGTTTTACTAGGAGCGCTCTGGTTCTTCATGATCCGCCAGATGCAGACCGGCGGAAATAAAGCGCTGTCGTTCGGCAAGAGCCGCGCGCGCCTGCTCTCCATGCAGCAGAAAAAGATCACGTTTAAAGACGTGGCCGGCGTGGACGAAGCGAAAGAAGAACTTCGCGAAATTATCGAATTCCTGCGCGAGGCGCAGAAGTTTCAGAAGCTCGGCGGACGTATTCCGAAGGGCGTGCTCCTGGTCGGCCCTCCGGGAACAGGCAAGACTTTGCTGGCACGCGCTGTCGCCGGCGAAGCGAATGTTCCATTCTTCTCCATCTCTGGCTCTGACTTCGTGGAAATGTTCGTTGGCGTGGGTGCAAGCCGCGTCCGCGACCTTTTCGAACAAGGCAAAAAGAATGCCCCCTGCATCATCTTCATCGACGAAATTGACGCGGTTGGACGCCATCGCGGCGCTGGCCTCGGCGGTGGACACGATGAACGCGAGCAGACGCTGAATCAGCTTCTCGTCGAAATGGATGGCTTCGAATCAAACGAAGGCGTCATCCTGATGGCGGCGACCAACCGTCCCGACGTTCTCGATCCAGCGCTGCTGCGCCCCGGACGTTTTGACCGGCGCGTGGTGGTGAATCGTCCCGACGTTCGCGGACGAGAAGAAATTCTGCGCGTTCACACCCGCAAGATTCCTCTGGCCGACGATGTTGATCTCCAGGTCCTGGCTCGCGGCACGCCAGGCTTCTCCGGGGCGGACCTGGCGAATATGGTGAATGAAGCGGCGCTGGCGGCTGCGCGGCCGAACCGAAAGGCCGTCCTGATGTATGACTTCGAACTGGCGAAAGACAAAGTGCTGATGGGCGCGGAACGCAAGTCGCTTCTGCTCTCCGATGAAGAAAAGAAGAACACCGCGTACCACGAGGCCGGACACGCGCTGGTAGCTGCTGTGCTGCCGCACTCCGATCCGGTGCACAAGGTCACGATCATTCCGCGCGGCATGGCGCTCGGTTTGACCATGCAGTTGCCTACCGACGATCGCCACAACTACTACAAGAACTATCTCGACACGCAAATCTCCATCCTGATGGGCGGGCGTATCGCGGAAGAGCTTTTCCTGAACCAGATGTCGACGGGCGCAGGCAACGACATTGAGCGGGCCACGGAACTGGCGCGCAAGATGGTGTGCGAGTGGGGCATGAGCGACCTGGGGCCGCTGACCTTCGGCAAGAAAGAAGAACAGATTTTCCTGGGACGCGAGATCGCACAACACCGCGACTACAGCGAAGCCACCGCCATCCAGATTGACGAAGAGGTCAGGAAGATGGTGAGCGCTGGGTACGCGACGGCGAAGGGGATCCTCTCGGAGAATCGCGAGACGCTGATCCGGATCGCGAAGGCGCTGATTGAACGCGAAGTGCTGGATGCGTCCGAGATCAAGATGCTGGTGGAGGGGCAGGAACTGCCGCCGATCAAGCCCCTCCCGGCCAAGGCCGATGACAGCGTGCAGCAAGTGATCAAGCCGGAGCGCGCGCCCGCCAAAGGCGGCGAACGTCCAGCGACAGCGTAACTTCGATCAATTAATTTTCAAGCTGGCGGCCAAATCGGCCGCCTTTCTTTTTTCCCGCGCCTCTTTAGGTCGCTGGGTCGTGGCCGGCCTGTATCCACTTGCGAACCGTCTTCATCGTCGCCAGATAATAGTGCAGATTGTGGACAGTATTCAAAACCTGCGCCAGCAATTCGTTCGCAGCATAAAGATGTCGAAGATAGGCGCGCGAATAGCGCTGGCAGATGCGGCAATCGCAAGCCGGATCGAGCGCGCTTTCGTCCTGCGCGTAGCGGGCCTGCTTGATCGACACCTTGCCTTCCGAAGTAAACAGCAACCCATGGCGTGCGGCCCGCGTGGGCAGCACACAATCCATCATATCGACGCCCGCCTGCGCGTACTGCGCGATCTCTTCCGGAGTACCGACGCCCATCAAGTAGCGCGGCCGATCGGAAGGAAGATGCTCAAGCGTCGATAACACAATGTCGCGAGTAAGCTCGCGCGGTTCGCCAACGCTGAGTCCTCCGATGGCATAGCCAGGAAAGCCAATGTCAATGGTGCGCTCGGCAGATTCACGACGCAACCCACGATCCATCCCACCCTGCACGATGCCGAACAACGATTGCCGTGTTCCTAGTATCGGAGAGGATCGCGTAGGGGCAGACGCCCTCGTCTGCCCAGCGGAGTGTAGCTCCGCAGCTTCCGCCTGCGCCCACGGCACTTCGCCCTTGTGCTGCTCAAAATATTTCTTGCAGCGCGCGGCCCATCGCAAGGTCAATTCCATCGAAGCTCGCGCTCGCGGCGCATCGGCCGGATGCTCGGTGCACTCGTCGAAGGCCATGATGATGTCAGCGCCGAGGCCAATCTGAATCTCGATTGCTTTTTCCGGCGAAAGAAAATGAGCCGACCCGTCGAGGTGCGAGCGAAACGCAACTCCTTCTTCGCTGACCTTGCGTAAATCGGTCAGGCTGAAAACCTGGAAGCCGCCAGAGTCGGTGAGGATAGCCCGATCCCACGACATGAAGCGGTGCAGCCCGCCCATTTTGCGAACCGTCTCGACTCCAGGCCGGAGATAAAGATGATAGGTATTGCCCAGCAGAATCTCGACGCCAAGTTCTTCCAGCACATCCTGCGAAATGCCTTTGACCGAACCGAGCGTTCCCACCGGCATGAAAACCGGCGTCTCGACTTCTCCATGCGGAGTAATGAGTTTGCCGGCGCGGGCGGGGCCGCGGGTGACGTCAATTTTGAGTTGAACAGACACTTCGGAGGATTCTATAAGGATTGCCGGGATTGCAGAGGTCAGAGGTCAGATTGCAGAAGTAAAACCGAAACTGCCCTAATTGCTTTTAGCTCTGCAATCAAGCCTTCTAACCTCTGACCTGACCTCACTTAACGTACAAATTCTTAACCACCTCGCCGCCCTTCATCACAAACTTCACGCGTTCGAGCGTTGTGACGTCCGCCAGCGGATCGCCATCGACGGCGACAATGTCAGCCCACTTTCCCGGTTCGATCGTGCCAATCTTGTCGGACCATCCGAGCAGATCGGCATCATTAATCGTCGACGCCTGGATCGCCTGCAACGGAGTCAATCCCAGCTTCACCATTACCGCGAATTCGTGGGCGTTGAGGCCGTGCGGATATACGGCAGCATCGGTGCCGAAGCCAACTTTAACTCCCGCCGCAAATGCTCGCGCAATATTCTTGCGCGCAGCCGGCATCACGTCTCGCGCCTTGGCCATCAGTTCGGCCGGAGTACCAATCTTCTCGGCATTTTCTAGAAACCAGTCGGAGAGGTAGAGCGTCGGCACCAGATACGTTCCGTTCTTTTTCATCGCGGCTATCGCGGCGTCATCGATGTACGAGCCGTGCTCGATCGAATCGACTCCCGCGTCCGAGGCCCAGCGAATCGCCTGCGCTCCGTGGGCGTGCGCCGCTACTTTTCGCCCCAGCCGATGCGCCTCCTCCACAATGGCTTTCATTTCTTCTTGCGTGTATTGCGATGCCTGCGGATTGTCTCCCTTCGAGAGCACTCCACCCGAGGCCATGAACTTGATCAGGTCGGCGCCATACTTGATGTCTTGGCGAACCATGTGGCGCACACCATCCACGCCATCGGCTACGCCGTCGCTGGTCGCGTGATATTCAAAGGGCAGCAGGTTATTGTCGGCGTGCCCGCCCGTAATACTCAGCGGCGGACCGCTGACCAACATGCGCGGGCCTGGAACATCGCCGGCATTGATAGCATCGCGCAAAGCAACGTCGCTGAATCCACTGGCGCCTACGTTGCGGACAGTCGTGAATCCGGCGTCGAGCGTGACACGAGCATTGCGCGCTCCAGTCAGCGCCTCGCGCGGCACAGAAATTCCGAGCCGCGAATAGCCGAAGTTGGTAGTCATGGTGAGATGCGTGTGCGCATCAATTAATCCCGGCAGCACAGTGGCGTTCGGGAGATCGACCACCTGCGCTCCGGCGGGAATCTGCGCGTCTGAGCCAACGCTGGCGATCTTGTCGCCTTGAATCACGATGGTCTGGTTGGCAAGTGTCTTGCCGGTTTTAACATCCAGCAGATGCCCCGCGCGAATGACTACGGTTCTAGAAGCAGGCGCAGATTGCGCCATGACGTTCGATAATGCGGCGACAAACAAAAGACAAACAATAGATACACGCAGATAACGGCCGAGCTTCATTGCATCCCCCAAATGAGAATGAGCCTAGGCCGAGTACCATACAACTTCAGCGAGCAAAACGGCAACCCTTACTGATTGTCGGCGCTTTGCAGTTTCAGGCCGCGTCCGAGCACGAAGACATTTGCGCAGGATTAATTTTCGGTTAAATTGCCTGAACGAATTGACCACGACCAAAGACGGCATTAACCTGCGTGGTCTATGAGCAAAGAAGATCTCGACCAACTGCGCGCTGCCTACAAAAAGGCGATCGATGAGTGGGTTAATGCTATTCGCGCCGAAGAGGCGTTAGCCACTCCCGACCATTCGATGGTTGCGATGGAGCATTGGGATGATGCTCACCTCAAGGAGCATGATGCCCACGAAAAAGCCACCGAAGCGCGCGAGGCCTACAAAGATGCGCTGCGCGGCGTGAATTATGGCATTTAGCGCGATACTTTAATTTAGTTGACCGACAATCCCGACAAACTCGTCCCCAGCGGAGTGCGACCCATAGCCGCACTGTTTGCTCTCTGTGCAATTTATCTGGCGATCGCAGGCGCGCTAATGTTGCTCCGCCCTGGCGCAATTCCAATGTCAGCGGGCGCTCCGCTTTTATTCGGCCTTGAGTTGGCGGGCCCGTACATGTTCCTGCTCGCGGCCGTCGTCGGTGGAGCGGTCGCGTGGGGGCTCATCGAACTCAACAACATCGTGCGTCACGCCGCCACACTGATCGCGATCGCAGGAATCGTGATGCTCGTGCCGTCCGTCTCCGGCGCAACCGCCACCGCCCAGCCCAAAGCGTTAGCCTTCGGCGGCCTCGGCATCATCGTGCGCGTGATAGTCGCGTGGTATCTGTCGCGGCAGGAAGTAGCCGAAGCATTTCGCCACTCAGCATGAACAATCCCAAAGTTGAAGTTACGCCGCGCCTCGCAGCCGGCTCTTCAGCTCATCCGGGTGTACCGCAACTTCCATAGCTTCTTCGCGGTCCAGGTGGCCGTTCCTGACCAGCCGTGCCAGCGACTCTTCCAGCGCGATCGATCCCTTCGCCTTGGTCATGGTGATTTCCTGATTCAGATGTTGCAGCGCATTGTGGCGGATATGTTGCCGCGCCCCGTATCCGATCATCAACAATTCCACTGCCGGAACGCGTCCGCCCTTGCGGCTCGGCAACAGTGTCTGCGTCAAGATGGCAGAGATCGCCATCGCCAGCTCCTGCCGAATCGTATTCTGCCGCTCCATCGGGAACGAATCGGAGATGCGCGAAATCGCCGAGGCCACATCCGTAGTGTGTAAAGTGGAGAGCACCAGATGCCCGGTCTCGGCCGCCGACACAGCAATGGCCATGCTCTCCGGGTCGCGCATCTCGCCGACCACGAGCACATCCGGCGCTTGCCGCAGCGCGGCCCGCAGTGCTGTAGGAAAGTCGGGCGCGTCGGTTCCGACCTCGACCTGCTCGATGACGCTGCGCACGTGCGCATGCTCGTATTCAACCGGATCTTCAATGGTCACAATGTGGCGCGCATCGCGCTGGTTGATCTCATTGACGAGAGCCGCCAGCGTCGTAGATTTCCCCGCGCCCGCAGCGCCTCCGATCAAGACCAGCCCGCGCCGTATGCCCGCGAGATGTCCAACCTCAGAAGGAAGGCCCAACTCACCGATGACCGGAACCTTCACCGGAAGCGCGCGAATCGTTGCAGCCGCGTGGCCGCGCTCGCGATGCAGGTTGATGCGGAATCGCCCTAGGCCGGGAATTCTGTACGAAGAGTCGGCAATCTGCGTGTCGCGATATTGAGCGGCGCCAACCGGCGTCAGTATGGGCTCGACCAAAGACTCGATCTCCGAGCCATCGAGCGGAGTGTCGCCGATCTTCTCGACTTCTCCATTCTTACGAATCGCAGCCGCAGCGCCGTGAACCAGCAGCAGATCGCTGCCACCGCGACGGAGCAACTCCGCCAGAAAATCATGCAGCTTTGAGTCTTCAGACAAAACAGTGCCTTCCGGGCCGTCCGCTCGTAATTATTGATCGTACCGGAGAGAGATTCTTGCGTCAGAACAAGATCGCGTAGGGGGCGACGGCACGCCTACACGATCAGCAACATTTATTTGTTCGCGCGCGCCGGTTCTTTCTCTCCGACCCGCTCGCTGACCTTAAACGTCATCTTCCCCGCCTTTTTATCGGCGTCAACGACCACGTGATCGCCGTGCAGCACCTCGCCGTCGAGAATCTTCATCGCCAGCGGATCTTGCACCAGTTTTTGAATGGCGCGCTTCAGCGGCCGCGCTCCGAAGTTTGGATCGTAGCCCTCGGTGAAGAGTAATTCCTTCGCGGCGTCGGTCAACTCCAGAGAAATTTTGCGGTCGGCTAGCAGGCGACGCAAATCTTCGAGCCGCAAATCGACGATCTTCACCAACTGTTCCTTGCCCAGCGGGTGGAAGATGATGATGTCATCCACGCGATTCAGGAACTCCGGCTTGAAATGGCCGTGCAGCGCGCCCATAACCTGCTTTGAAGCCTCTTCGAACGCCGCCGCTGAGCGCACGTTTTCGGATTGCAAATACGACGAGCCCAGGTTCGAGGTCATGATGATGACCGTATTTTTGAAATCGACCTTGCGCCCCTTGCCGTCGGTGAGGCGGCCATCATCCATGATCTGCAACAGGATGTTGAAGACATCCGGATGCGCTTTCTCAATTTCGTCAAAGAGTACGACCGCATACGGATGCCGCCGCACCTGCTCGGTGAGCTGTCCGCCCTCTTCGTAGCCAACATATCCCGGAGGCGCGCCGATCAGACGCGAGACGGCGTGCTTCTCCATGTATTCGGACATATCGATGCGGATCATGGCGCGTTCATCATCGAAAAGAAATTCGGCGAGCGCGCGAGCCAGCTCGGTCTTGCCCACTCCAGTCGGGCCGAGAAAAATAAACGACCCAATCGGCCGCTTCGGGTCACTTAACCCCGCGCGCGAACGGCGAATCGCATTGGCCACGCGTTCGAGGGCTTCGTCCTGACCCACGACTCGCTGCCGCAGCCGGTCTTCCATGTTGATCAGCTTCTTGACTTCGCCTTCGAGCATCTTCGACACTGGAATACCGGTCCACTTGGAGACGATGCGCGCCACGTCCTCTTCATCGACCTCTTCTTTCAACATGCGCTTCCCGGCCTTGCCGTCGATCTGCGCTGTGATTTTGTTCAGCTCTTCTTCCGTCTGCCGGATTAAGCCGTAGCGAATCTGTGCCACGCGTTCGAGATTGCCTTTACGCTCTTCCGCTGCTTCTTCAATTTTGAGTTGCTCGAGTTTTTCCTTCAGAGCGCGCGCCTTTGCGATGACGTCTTTTTCCTGTTTCCATTTCGCCTTGAGCGCGTTCGATTGTTCGCGGATGCCGGCCAGTTCTTTTTCAACGTGTGCGAGGCGTTCTTTCGAGTTGGCGTCATCTTCTTTCTTCAGCGCCTGCTTTTCAATTTCAAGTTGCGTGGCACGCCTCTCCAGTTGGTCGATCTCTGTGGGCATGGAATCGATCTGAATGCGCAGCGATGACGCCGCTTCATCGATCAGGTCGATGGCCTTATCGGGCAGGAAGCGATCGGAAATATAGCGATGCGACAACGTCGCCGCCGCCACAATCGCCGAATCTTTAATGCGCACGCCGTGATGCACTTCATACTTTTCTTTCAGCCCGCGCAGAATCGCAATTGTGTCTTCGACATTCGGCTCGCCCACGAAGACAATTTGGAAGCGCCGTTCCAGCGCGGCGTCTTTCTCGATGTACTTGCGATATTCGTTGAGCGTGGTCGCTCCGATAGCACGCAGCTCTCCGCGAGCGAGCGCAGGCTTCAGCATGTTCGAGGCATCGATTGAGCCTTCAGCGGCGCCGGCGCCCACGAGAGTATGCAGTTCATCGATGAAGAGGATGATTTTGCCTTCGGAGTCTTCGATTTCCTTCAACACCGCTTTCAGGCGGTCTTCGAATTCGCCGCGATATTTTGCGCCCGCCAGGATTGCTCCCAAGTCGAGCGCGACTACGCGCTTGTTCTTCAACGCTTCCGGCACGTCGCCTGAGATGATGCGTTGCGCCAGGCCTTCAACGATGGCCGTCTTGCCTACGCCGGGCTCGCCGATCAGGACGGGATTATTTTTCGTGCGCCGCGAAAGCACCTGCACCACGCGGCGAATCTCTTCATCGCGCCCGATCACAGGGTCGAGTTTGCCGCGGCGCGCCTGCTCGGTCAGATCGCGAGCGTAGCGCTCCAGCGCCTGATACTTGGCTTCGGGATTCTGGTCGGTGATGCGCTGCGATCCTCGAACCGCGGTAAGCGCCTTCAGGATAGCGTCGTGCGTAGCGCCGTAACGCGCCAGCAACTCCTGCACCGGATCGCGCTTCAGATCGGTCAACGCGAGAAGCATGTGCTCGGTCGAGACATATTCGTCTTTGAATACGTCAGCTTCCTTGAATGCCTTCTCCAATAACTGATTGACCTGTGACGACATTGACGGCTGCTGAGCTCCCGCGCTGCCCGACACTTTCGGCAGCTTTTCAATTTCTTTGTAGAGGTCGCTGAGCACGGCCTGCGGCCCGATGCCGATCTTTTCGAGCACAGGCGCGACGATGCCTTCTTTGTCTTCGACGAGGGCGGCCAGCAGATGGAGCGGCGCGAGCTCCGGATTGCCGTGTTCGCCGGCGAGTTCGTTTGCGCGCTGGACGGCCTCTTGCGCCTTAACGGTGAATTTGTCCCAACGGATTGCCATGGTGTTGTTCCCCTGTTGCAATGTTATTGATTGCGATGTCATTCTCAGCGTAACGAAGAAACGAGCGGCGGCAGCGGAGGAATGCAGAGGTCCTTCGCTTCGCTCAGGATGACACCTTATTTGATATTCCAGACTGCGTTTGATCTTCAAAAATAAACGGGAGGCGCTGTTTCTCGCCTCCCGCTGAGTCTACAGCTATAGAGTTTCTTACGCCGCTTTGCCAACGCCCTTCGGCTCTTTGCCCTCCAGCGTCTTTGCGCCGCCAACGTTCACCTTAATCTGCTTCGGCTTGGCTTCGGATTTCTTCGCCAGCGTGATCTTCAGCACGCCCTTGTCATAGTCGGCATGGACGCTCTCCTGGTCGACGGTGTTCGGGAGAGTGAAGGTGCGGGTGAAGCTGCCATACTGGCGCTCCACGCGGCGGTAGTTCTCTTCTTTCTCTTCCTTCTCGAACTTGCGCTCGCCGTGTACGGTCAGCGTGTTGTTCTCGATGCGGACGTCAATGTCCTTCTCGTCGATTCCCGGCACTTCGATCTTCAGCGTGACGTTGTGCTCATCCTCGTAAACGTCCACCGGCGGAGCGAATGCGGTCGAAGTCAAAGATTCATCCTGCCCTTCCGACCCACGCGGATCGCGAAACAAACGGCTCATGCGATCTTGCAGGGTAACGAACTCACGGAAAGGGTCATATCGCGTAATCAGTGTCATAACTAAAATCCTCCTACTGGATATTTCGTTGTGGGGAGCCTGTCAGAGGCTCCCGATTCGTAATTAGTATGAACACATCATAAAATCTTAGCGTGTCATTGTCAAGTAGTTAAATTGCTCTCTTTTTCAATTAGTTACGGATAATATTAGACATTGTAAGTAGCTCGTCTCAGGTACATTCAGCAATATTGGGTGATCCTTGGCCGCCCCGCGGTTCTCCAGCACGCGCAGCGATTTGTGGGCATCCTGGGCGGCATCGGCCACCACCTTGAGGAAGTCATGTGGGCTGACATGAAAGGAGCAGGAACAGGTGACGAGGATTCCCCCCGGCCGCAGCATCTTCATCGCGCGCAGGTTGAGCTCCTTGTAGCCGCCGAGCGCTTTCTCAAGGTCTCGCTTCGACTTGGCGAAGGCCGGCGGATCGAGAACGATGGTGTCGTAATGCCGGTTCGCGGCCGCGTAGTCTCGTAGAAGGTCGAAGGCGTTGGCCTCGATCCATTCGACTTCGCGTCCGTTCGGAGTTGCGTTTAATGCGGCGTTTTTGTCCGCCATCTCGAGCGCTGGGCGCGAGCTATCGACCCCGGTGACAGCAGGGCATTTCGCCGCCAGATGCAGAGCGAATCCTCCCTGGTAGCAAAAAGCATCGAGCGCCTCGCCGTGCGCGTATTGCGCCGCGGCGGCGTAATTTTCGCGTTGATCGAGAAACGCGCCCGTCTTCTGCCCTTCGAGCCCGTCATAGTAGAATCGGACGCCATTCATACTGATCTCGGTCGAACTCTTGTCTCCCCAAAGCAAGGCAGATTGCCGGGCCGGCAATTGCTCAAGTTCGCGAATGCGGGCGTCGACGCGCTCTACGATTCCCAACGGTTGCAGCTCTTCGCGCAGCGTCTGCACAATGGCCTCGCGCACCGGTTCGGCGTCCATTGCCTGGGTCAGAATTTGCGCGGAAATTACATCGTTATAGCGATCGATAATCAGTCCCGGAAGAAAGTCGGCTTCGCTGAAGACAATGCGGTAGGCGTCGGTGTTCGCTACAAGATCCTTGCGGTAGGCGATAGCAGCGAGAATGCGTTCGGCCACGAGAGCAGGCAAATCGGTCACCGATCCATGCGAGATCATGCGAATCGCGATCTGCGACGACGAACTGTAGAGAGCGGTGCCAAGAAACTTGCCGCGTTCATCGTGAACGCGCACTAGCGCACCTGGCGGAATGTCGTTCGCTCCGACAATATCCGAGCGATACACCCAGGGGTGGCGCGCGTGCAGGCGGGCGGCTCCGCGCGTGGAAAGTTTTACGGAGGGCTCCGCGTGTTTGGCGGCGGGGGCTTGTTTTTTCGGCATCAATAGATGTTATGCGAAGGGAGGGCTACGCGCTCGCGGCAGATGCCGGGCGTTGCTCGGCTGGCAGGTGAGGGCACCCTTCGACAAGCTCAGGGCAGGCTCTGCCCCTACGCGAGCTGTTCCAATGGCTGGTTCTACGCTCGCACGACGAGACCGTCGAGATCCCGTCTGCGACGGCCCAACTCTCCCGCGCTCGGCATTGCGCCAACGCTGGCCGTGACTGCTCCCGTCATCACCTTGTGCCATGCTGCCTGGAAGTGCTCCATCTCTGGCGCGGTCCCGATGGTGACGCGAGTATAGGTCGGCATCGACGGCCAGATGCGGCCGATGAATACATTCTGCTTGGCCATGGCATCGATCGCGGGTTTTGCCGGGCGCTTAGTGTCCAGCATGAAGAAGTTCGCTTCCGACGGAATGTAGGAATATCCGTTGCGATCAAGCCAGGCAAACACTTGCGCGCGGACGGCAGAATTCATCCGCTTGCGCTCGGGCACGAGTTGCGTGTCTTTCAAGCTCGCGTTTGCGGCAACGAGCGCGGTGATCGGCATGGCGTTCCAGCCGCCGTAGTCTTCGATTTTCTCCAGCAGGTCGGGGCGTCCAAACGCGGCGCCGCAGCGCAACCCGGCCATGCCGTAGATTTTCGAGAAGGTGCGGAGCACAATTACGTCCTTGCCCGCCTTCACCAGATCCACAGCCGACGGCGCATCGCAGAAATGAATGTAGGCTTCGTCAACCAGCACGATCGAATCTTTCGGCTTGTTGTCGACCAGATATTCGATATCGGAATGGCTGGTGAGCGTGCCGGTCGGATTGTTGGGCGAGGCAATATAAAACACGCCGGCATCGGGAGCGGCGGCCAGCATCGCCCGCACATCATGGGCGTAGTTCTTCGTCAGCGGGACCTTTACGACCTTTGTGCCGATGACATTGGAGGCCATCATTCCAGCCTCGTATCCGGGATCGGCGGTGACATAGCTGCGCTGCGGCGACGTAAAAACGGCGACCGTGTGATGCAGCGGCTCGCTCGATCCGGGATAGAGGCGAATCTGATCGGGCTTGAGGCCTTCGGTCGCGGCGAGCGTTTCGAGCAAATCGTCGAGGAGTCCGAAAGAATAGCGCCCGCCCTGCGGAAGAATCGCCGTCAGCGCCTGGCGCGCCGACGCACACGGGCCGAGCGGATTTTCGTTGGAGTCGATTTTCACCGCATTCGCGGGCATGCTCTGGCGCGCGGCGGCATACGCGAGCATCGGTTCGGTGACGATGCGCAAAGCGAGAGCGGCCGAAGCCGCTGCAGAAACGCTGAGAAACGAACGGCGCGATGCGGACGAAAGGCTGAAATCGTTGGGAGCCATGACACACCTCGTGCGAGCCATCTTACCGCAAAATCCGGCTGTTGATGAATTTCTCCGTGGCTCTACCCCGTGCTCCTCTGTGTCCTCTGTGGTTCGCGTTCTCTTGAACCCCGATGATGCGGATAAGCGCGCGACGGGGAGCGTGACGATTAGCAAAACGTGAAATAGCCACGCAACTTGCGGCTTTTGTGTTAATCTTCGGGCCGCGACTGCTCACCAACAAAATTGGCAAGCGAGTCGCATTCCCCATTGGTTCCCCGGAGGCCCTTCGTGAAACGCCCACTCGTCGCACTCGCGATTTTGACCTGCATCGCGCTTGCAGTCGCTATATGTCTTCCCGCTACCACGCCAGTTCAGGCCGCAGGCGCTCGCAGCGCCGTTGCGGACGAGGGCGCCGATCTTTCGAAAGCTGCGACTCATTGCGTCAAATGGGGTGGCGAAGTGGACGATCGCGAGCCTTACTACAACACCAACGACGACCCGCAGAACTGGTTTCGCCTCGATGGCTCTCGGCAGTTTTGCAAGTTTACGTCGAAGAAAGATGGATCGCGGATTTTCGTCCTGTTGTCGACACTCTATAGCGAGCAGCCTACGCTGGCGGCGCTCGCCTATTACGCAGAGGTTCCAATCAGTGGCAGCTGCAACGGCAATCCGGCCTCTTGTTATTGCTCGCAGCTTGGCGGCAGCGACCTGTTTGGCGGAGTCAATGCGGCGGGCGGCGGATGGGTAAAAAAATCCGATCCGGTCGATACCGTGCTTGAGGCATGCATCTTTCCCGATATGTCATCGATCGATTCCTGGGGACTGGCCTATCACTCGTTCGGGATCATACGCGGCAGAAATCTGGATAAGGCGCTGCGCTATCCGAATCCGTATGGCACGAAGTAGGGATCTTTCGCGCCCATGATTTGAACAAGGATTAGTTCGCCAATAGCTGCTTCATGACGGCGAGATCGTCGTTGAAATCTTGCGTCATGCTGGCGGCTTGAGAAACGGCGGCGCGCGCGGCACCATCCTGATGGCCGAGTTCGAGCGCCTGCGCGAGCAGCAGATAGCCCACAGACGACGGCTGCGACTCTACCGACCGCTGATAATCTTTCGTCGCCTCGGCGAGATCGCCCGAGCGCTGCGCCAGCAATCCCAGGCCGCGATAAGCAGCCGAGTTTTTCGGTTGCATATTCAGCGCATTGACAAAATCTTGCCGGGCATTATCGTACCGTTGCAGCGAGAGGTGCGCGTACCCGCTATTCGCATAGGCTGTCGCCCGCAACGACGGAGCTGAGTTTGGGAAGCGAACCACCTCGGCATAGCCTTCCAGCGCAGCCTGATAGTTGCCATGCATCTGATCGTAAGTCGCGAGATTGGCCGTGGCCAGCGGATCGTCCGGTCGCAGGGAACGAGCGCGTTGTAAGTGCGGCAACGCCTCCTGCACTCTGCCTTGGCCAATTAATGCAAGCGCCAGATTCTCTTCGGCATTGAAATTTTTCCCGGTAAGGTCGAGCGTGTGCGTCCAGAGGGTGACGTTGTCGCTCCAAAAACTGACCTGCCGGTGCAGCGCAGTTCCGAGCAATAGAAAAACGAGGGCGCCGGCGGTTGCGGTTACGCCGATGGGAATGTGCCAGCGCTGGATCAGGTCGGCCCCTCCCCAAGCGAGAAGCACGAAGATCCCGATCAGAGGAATGTAGGTATAACGATCGGCCATGGAGTGCGGGCCAATGGTGACAATTCCGCTCATTGGCGCAAGCGTTCCCAGAAACCAAAACCATCCTACAAAAAGTGAACGCCGCTGGCGAAAGAGCACAACCAGCGCGGTTATGCTGACAAGGAATACCGCCGAGACAACCGCAGCAGGAATGCTGGTCGCATATCCGGGATGTGGATACACGAGCGCCAGATTCCGCGGCCAGAAGGTCTTTCCGAGATACTTGGCATATCCGATTGCCGCCGTTGCCAGGCGGACCCACAGCGGAAAATTCGCCGGCGCCTCCGACTCAAGCGTATAGCTGAACGCTTGCCCGCCTGTCGTTCTGGCGATGACCGCGCTCACGACGGACAACGCCAACCACGGTACTTTCTCCGCAACCAGCCTCCACAGAGAAGGCGAGCGACCGAGGGCGAGCGAGACATTCCCTTCCGCCCCGTCCGCCGAAGCACGTTGGAACTCAAAGCGGCGCAAGGGCCAGTAATCCAGCAACAGAACCGCGAACGGAAACGTAATCACCTGAGCCTTGCTCATCAGCGCTAAAACGTAAGCCAGCGTGACGGCCAGGTATCGCCCAACGCCCGGCCGGCGCGCATACCATCCGTAGGCGGCCAGCGCGACGAGAAAGAAAAACATGCTGAGAACATTCTTGCGTTCCGCGATCCAGGCCACGGACTCGACGTTGAGCGGATGCAGGGCGAAGAGCGCGGCGGCCGCCAGACTGCGCCAAGCGAAGCCAGTAGCGCTCTCGAGAATCAAAAACAGCAGCAGAGCGTTGACGGTGTGCAGAAGCAAGTTGACGGTATGAAAGCCCTCCGGATTCTGCCCGAACATCTGACTGTCGGCCGCATACGACAGCCAGGTCATCGGATGCCAGTCCAAATCTTTCGGAGTGCGAAACGTCCAGACAATCGTCTTCCAGGTGAGCCCAGCCCGAACCTGCGCATTCTGGGTGACGTAAACCGGATCGTCGTAATTAAGAAATGGCGCGCGGGTTACCGGGTTGTAGAGCGCAAGCGTCGCCAGCGCCAGCAGCAGGCAGAGCACCAATCTGCGTTTCTGCGGAGCGTGAAAAATGTCGGATCCAGCCGCGGGGCTGGGCTGCTGCTCGGCGCAATCCATCGATGTCGTCAGACCTTAGACAAAGGTTAACGGTAATGACGCGCCGATAGCAGCAACGAAACTGGGCTGATGCTTACAAAAGTACCCTGCGGAACCTTTGGCTTGGCTGTGTGGGGATTACAGAAAAGAACTCGCTTCGGCCTGCGAATGTTAACTGGCGGCTGGTTGTTCGGCGGGAGAGGAAGAGTGCTTGAGAGTTGCTTTGTGCTCGCGCCGGATGGCCAGCAGATCCTTTTGCAGCAGATCGAGAACATTCGACGGTATCTCAGAACCCCACTCGTCGATCTCTTTTTCATCCCAATGGCCATTGAGCCGAAGCGCGCTCTCGGTCAGGTCCTCGGGAAACGCCTGGCGGTAAGTACCCTCGCGAATCAGCACATCGCCGAACTGGCGTCCGGTGTGCATTTCGTAAACTCGCCGACTCGAATTGCCCCCGCTATTGGTAAACACCAGCAGCACTTCGCCTTCTTCGCCGTAATCCGGACGGTAAAACCAAGCCTGCGGGGCGTCCGCCTTAGGGCGCGCCCGCTTTCGGCCCGTGACGGTGACAACTTCCTGCTCCGGCTTCACTTCATTAGCGGGGTTAAAGTAATAAACCCGTGAGCAAGATTCGCAGACCATGACCTTCTCGCCATTCCGCACCTCGTTGTAAGTTTGCGGACGCAGCATCACCTGGCAGCCCATGCATTTCTGGTCGCGGACCTCCGCCAACCCACTGCCGCGAAACTTGGCCACGCGCTCATACTGCCGAAGAACATCCTCCGAAATCCCTTGCCGCAGCCCGTCGCGCCTCGCATTCCATTCGGCGAGCTTCTTCTGATCTTCCGCAGTAACCTTGCGCGCGTCTTCTTTTTCCTGTTCGATCTCGGCTGTCTCCGCCTTGAGTTCGGCCTCGGCCGCTTTCACTTCTTTATCGCGCGCGTCGACGTTGACCATCACTTCGAGGATGCGGTCCTCGTTCAGGCGAATCTCCTGCTCGGCAAACTGAATCTCGTGCAGCAGAGCTTTATATTGATCGTTAGTTTTTACGTCGAGAGATTGGTCGCGATACTTCGAAATCTTGCCTTGCAGGTCTTTGATATTGGCTTCGAACTTCTTGCGGTTGGCTTCGTCGCTCTTCGCCGCCGTCCGCACCTTTTCCAGATGCGCCTTGGTTCCGGCCAGCTTTTGTTCGATCACCGCCATGCGCTTGGGCAGCGCGGCAACTTCTTCCCGCAGCTTGCGAATCTCTTTGTCCGCAACCTGCAGTTCCAGCAATTTTTCAATGTCAGGAAGCATCGGCCCCGTGGTTCACAATAGCGATTCTAACACGCGGGAAGGCTGGGTTCGGCGCGCTTATTCAGTCCGGTAGTGTCCTAATTTGAAAATTAGGACACTACCTTCAGTCCCGATGTTAGGAACGTGCAACCCGCTTTGTGGTAGCCTGCAGAGTTTGGCTGGCTCCATCGCCCGCCGGAGGTCGCCCTGAAACCGCCTAAAACTGCATTTCTTCTCTTGGTTGGCATTGTCGCCTTCATCAACTCCGCCATGGGTCAGGAAGACAAAGCTAACAGCGTGGTCGTCGAGCGCGTAGGCGACACGGCGTTCATCCAGTTGCACGCGCCCAGCTTTCCGGCGCTCACGCCTCGCCAGCAAGCTTTGGCCTTTTGGCTAACGCAGGCTTCCATCGCCATCGATCCCATTATTTACGATCAGCTCTCCGCCTACGGACTTCAGGAGAAACGTCTCTTGGAGGAGATAATGGCGCATCCTCAGGGGATCGATCCCCGTGTGCTGCCGAAGATTTCTGAATTCGCCAAACTCTTCTGGGCCAACCGCGGCAATCATAACGAGCTGACCTCGCAAAAATTTCTGCCCGGCTTTACGTTCATGCAACTGAAGGAAGCCGCTCTCTCCGCGCAACACAATGGAGCTTTCCATACGCCCTATGCCGATCTCCCGCCGCTTGAGACCGCGCTCGACCTGGCGCGCGAACTCGACGCCTTGCGTCGTCCGCTTTTTGATCCCACGTTTGAGCCGATGACAACTGCAAAGAGTCCTTCCGGCGGAAAAGATACGATCCAGTCCAGCTCCAACACTTTTTATGAAGGTGCGGATTACCAAAGCCTGAGTCTCGACGATCTGAAAGGATTTCAAGAAAAGTATTCGCTAAATTCGCGCGTGCAAAAAAGCGCCGATGGCAAGCTGACCGAACTGGTCTACCGCGCCGGCACTCCCGACGGCAAAATTCCTCCCGGACTCTACGCCACTTTTCTCGCAAAGGCCGTCGACTGCTTTGAGAAAGCCCGCGCCGATGCCGAACCTGCGCAGGCCGAAGCCATCAGCCATCTCATCCGCTTCTATCAAACCGGCGAATACGCCGAATGGGTCGCCTTTGGCACCGCCTGGGTGCAGAACGATGCCACCGTCGACTTTGACAATGGCTTCATCGAAGTCTACCGCGACGCGCGAGGCGAAAAAGGAAGCTCACAGAGTTTCGTCACCATCACCGATAAACCGTTAACTATTGCCATGAAGAAGCTCGCCGAAAACGCCGCTTACTTCGAGTCGAAAGCTCCATGGGACGATAAGTACAAGCTCACCTCATTCAAGCTGCCGGTAGTGAAAGCCGTCGAGACGCTGATCGAAACCGGCGATTTCAGCGTGACCACGATCGGCGACAATCTGCCCAACGAAAACGAGATCCACGAAAAATACGGATCGAAGAATTTTCTTTTCACCAGCAGCGATCGCGCCCTCGATGCGGCGACCGGCAAGACTTTCAACGCCGAGTTCGATGCCGGCCCCGCCGGGCTCGAGCGCGACACAAAATACGGCATGGAAGCGCACAGCCTCATGGTCGCGCTGCACGAAGTCATCGGCCACGGCTCCGGCAAGCTGAGCGAGCGTGTCAGCGGCGGAGCGCAACCCTTCCTCAAAGAATATTTCTCCACCCTCGAAGAGGCTCGCGCCGATCTAATGGCTCTCTGGAACATATGGGATCCGAAGCTCAAAGAACTCGGCCTCGTCTCGAATCAGGAAGAAGTAGCCAAGGCGATGTATGACAGCGCCGCCTCGGTCGCTCTGGTGCAACTGCGCCGCATTCCGAAGGGCGACATGATTGAAGAAGACCACGAGCGCGACCGCCAGCTGATCGCGCACTACATCGCCGACAAGGTTCCCGGCTCGATCGAACAATTCACGCGCGGCGGCAAGACCTACGTTCGCGTAGCCGATTATCAAAAGATGCGACAGGGAGTCGGCATGCTGCTGGCCGAACTGATGCGCATCAAGGCGGAGGGCGATTACGACGCCATTAAAGCGCTGGTCGACAAATATGGAGTCCACTTCGATCCAGCCCTGCGCGATCAAGTACTAGAGCGCTATCGCAAGCTCAATCTGCCAACCTACTTTGCCG
The DNA here is from genome assembly GCA_003132405.1 of Acidobacteriaceae bacterium. Taxonomy (GTDB): domain Bacteria; phylum Acidobacteriota; class Terriglobia; order Terriglobales; family Acidobacteriaceae; genus Acidiflorens. The sequence continues at coordinate 26,538 of PKXQ01000158.1, forward strand.
GCGTGAACGCGCACCTGACAGCGGGCATCGGCAAGAATGGCGAAGTCGACAAGGTCGAGATTCACTATTGGGATGATCCCGTCGCGCAGTATTTGGATTATGGGGCGATGTTCGACAAGGGCCTCCAGCACGAACCGAAGAAGTGAGGCCTCGGGTTGTCAGTGCCAACCCTTGACTGCATCAGTTATGCTTAGCCCGCGTGCATGAATACTGAACCCAAGAAAGTTGATCTGTCGCGGTTGCGACAACAGGTTGAGAACGAGATTGAGACGTACGTGTACGATTTTCCCGATAACGCAATCGGCAATCCTTGGACCGACGCAGCCGTACAGCAGGGCCTAGCGCAATTCCGAGCCTCTCTCATTGAGCCCTATTGGGCCGAGGTTGAAATCCGAGATACGTTTGAGCAAATCGGGATGATCGAGGCACCTAGACGCACCTGTGCTGCGGTTGCGGATGACGGAAAGGGTGTGCTGTTAATGTTTGATCCCGCCGTGGATTCGTTCGTGTTAGCGGAGCGCGGAAAGACGGGATTAACTACGTTCGGAGTTCGTGGCGACGCCGTCGGGTGTTTTCTGGCGCGTTAGTTAGCGTAACATCTCGATTTCACTCACGACTCGGTCTTTAGAACGAGCGTGTGATTGCGGTCGCGGCCCGCCAGCATCGAGCAGTCAGCCTCAGTTCTCCCCCGGCATGGGATGGCGCGCCTCGTCCGCATTGGGCACCAATTGCTGATAGATCGCTCGCGGAACGTGCGAATCCCAATAGCCCGCCGTCTTGGCAAATCCAACCATGCCGAAGAAGAGCGCGGCGATGCCCACCGCTATGGCCCATGCGGGCAACTTCATCCGCCGAGACGCAATCGCACGCGGCGGCAAATTCAACGATAGCGATAAAGACAAGCTGAGCGTATCTTTTGCCGGACAGGCGGCCACGCATTCCAGGCAGCCCGTGCATTCCGCCGACCTGATCGTCACCAACTTGTCGACGGCGAGCGCCGAAGGACACACCTTGACGCATTTGGCGCAGTCAATGCAGCTCTCGGCATTGCGTCGAATGCGCGCCGGACTAAACAGCGCTGCGATGCCGAGCAGCGCTCCGTAAGGACACAGATAGCGGCACCAGAAATTCTGAATCAAGATCGAAGCGATCACGAGAATGCCGAACACGATCACGCCCGTTTCGCCGACGTGACGGAAAAAGTTCAGCATCTTCACGTCGGCAATCACGCCGTAGGGACTGTTCATAAATGCCGCGAGATCGCCGGCCGCCATTGAAGTGACAGCCCACACAAAGAACGCCAGCAGCAGATACTTCAATCCGCGCAGCCCTAGATCGAGCCAGCGCGGCAAGGTAAAGTTACGCCCGAAGGCTCTGCGCCCCATGCGCCACAAGTATTCCGAAATCGTTCCCACCGGGCAAAGCCAGCTGCAAAATGCCTTGCGGAACAAAAATTACATGGCAAGAAACGCAATCAGCAGAAACATTGCCGCCGGATGCAACGTGGGAACATGATGCGTCAACGCAAAATATCTCAGATTCATCAAGCCGGCAATCGGCAGCCAGCCTTCGACTCCGGCCGGACGTTGCAGCGAGGGTGCCGCGCCTCCCGGCTCAAATTGACGAACCCATAAATAGAAGATGACGCCGAGGTAGAGGTTAAGCAGCAGGAATGCTGCCTGGAAGCCGCGCCGCATAACCTGCGACCGGTCGTGGTCGTCGCGGCGGACAGGTTTCTTTTTTACTTCTACGGCTGGTCTCACCGGCAATTCCGTCGTTCTCGCAGCCGCGATTTGCTCGATTTCTACGTAACCCCCACCACCAAACCGACCCTGAACCTCGCCTTGAGCCTGCGTTCCCATACCACCATCCTCGCAGTTCCAGCCTAACTGGCCGACAACCCGAAGGATGTGATCTTTGTCACGGGCTTCAGTTTCACCCGCGCGCCACCTAGCCCGAACTTTCGTAATCTGCCGCGTTACCCCCGCCTAAGGCAGAATTGATCGAGAATGGCCTCCATCGCCAGCACGCAAAAGGGACAACGGGGCTCGCGCGTCAAGCTCGGCGGCTCCGTCCTGGCATTAGTCTTGCTCGAGAACGGGCGCCAGATCCGCTGCCGCATGAGTCAACTCTCCGTCAATGGCGGCCTGCTATCTCTCGAAAATCCGCTCGACGAGGCCATCCGCGTGACGGTCCTGTTTCACCTGGGCATCACCAGCGTTCGTTGCCGGGCGCAGATGTTATTTCCCATGTGGGCTACGCAGGGATGCCTTCAGCCCTTCCGTTTCATCGAACTGCCCGAGCATAGCCGCGTCGCTCTGAATCGAGAACTCGAAGCCCTGATGCGCAGCGGCGCGACGCAGGAACTGGAAGAAGCCGAATAGCCGCTCACTTTAGCCACTTACTTTCCCGCGGCTGCCAAAATCTCGTCGAGCGAATATCTCTGCAGCTCGCCAATCCGCTCCAAGGTGATATCGGGTTTGGGATAGCGAGCCACTTGCGCCGCATCCATCGCGTAGTGTCCCTGGCGCGGGAAAACAGTAGTCACCCGCGCTCCCCAATGCTGCTTGATAGCCGCGAGAATCCGCACCTTGTCATCCACCATCACATAGCGCGCCGCCGGATACTTTTCCTCTGCATCGTCCAGTTCCATTTCCTTGTGAATGTAGATCAGAACGTGGCCTTCGAATGCTTCATACAGACCCGAGCGATCAATCTTGAGCGGTTGAAAAACTACATCGCCATCGCTCAAAATTACCGCCTGCCCCAGTCGCCGCGCGTATGCGACCGCATCCAGCGACTCCGGAAACAGCCGGTTGGCAAAGGGATAATTCACCATGAAGTGCGACACTGCCAGCAGCTTGGGATCGCGCGGCCGCTCCAGACGATAACGCTGGAGAGCGCCAAGATAATCGGCATAGCCGAGTTCGGTGCGCAGTTGCTCGAAAATCTCCCAATAGCGTTGAGCGCTGGATTCGCCCACTTTTTTCGTCAGGTACAGCTTCAGATCCTCGGATACGCGGTCGTTATCGAGCAACGTGTTGTCTACGTCGAAAAGAAATACAGTGCTCGACTCGGTATTAGCGCGATTCACACAATCTCCAATCAGTGAGGTCGCCCTATCATGCCAGAAATTGCACCGTAGTTCTTAGCCAAATCCGCAGCCTCCAAAGGGGCTGTTCTCGTTCAGAATGATT
>PKXQ01000039.1 GCA_003132405.1 Acidobacteriaceae bacterium
CAGATAACAGTTCAGGGTTGCGTCGGCAGATCTACCGGCGACTACATACTGACAAAGCAGGACCCGGGCATGACTTACGAACTTCAGGCTACTGGCAAGACAAAGCTCCGCCACTACCTGGGACAACGAGTAGAAGTAACCGGGACGGAGTCACCGTCGCTGAGCACGAGCTCCGACACCTCAGCAAGAATGGGTTCTCCGGCCTCGGTGACGTTAATGATCACTTCGATCAAGACCATCGACAAAGAATGCACCGTGCACTAAGTCTCCGACAAGTAAGGGTGAACTTGTCACAATCTGTGGGCCATGGCCATGATCTACGATCGGAGTCTCATGGCTGTTTGTTTTCGGGGGGCTCCAGCAATGCCGGCCGCCTGTAGCGGAGAATTCACAATCGTACGTTTCAGTGACATCGACACGCCGCTGAGAGGTGTTGGAGATTTAGAGGCTCCTCAGAAACCCTCTCCACGTCAGTGAGAGTGACAGGTTGCCTGAGCTGTTTCGCCTTTTTCTTGAATGCTGCGAAGTTACTCTAAATAGAAGCTCGCTTTTATTCCTTTCCAGCGTAATCATGATCTGGGTCGTAACACGATAGAGGTGTGCCCAAGGAGTGTGTCACTATGCACTGCCCAGCTTGCGGTTCGAAAAGGATCTTCCACGTCTCGCTTCTTAGTTTTGCTGCGTGCCTTTGCTCCCTGTGTTTTGCGGCGCCGAGCTTTGGCCAACAAGCGCCGCCGCCAACCACGGCCACCGCTGGTGAAGCGGCAAAGCCTGACATTGACAAGGCAAAATTGATGGGAACCCGGCCTGCAGAACCGCCACCGGTGCTGCAGCAACTTAATTCCGCCATCGAGCAGCTTACCGCCAGGATTTCGCCTGCGGTGGTTCAAATTCTGGTTACCGGCTATGGGCCTCTGGAAGAAAACAACCGTGGTCAAACGGCGCTCGTAACCCGCGAGCATGCGATCGGTTCGGGGGTGATCGTGGACCCTGACGGCTACATCATGACAAACGCTCATGTCGTCGAGGGGGCACAGCGCATCCACGTTGCGCTTGCAGTGCCTTCGGTGGATTTTCCCGACCAGATTGCGCCCGTGGGCAAGCAGCGGATTGTCGAGGCACGACTTATAGGCCTCCACAAAGAAACAGACCTTGCCCTAATCAAGATTGATCAGACTGGGCTGCCCACGCTTTCGCTGGGCAACCGCCGTCCTGTGCATCAAGGGCAACTTGTGTTTGCCCTGGGCAGTCCCGAGGGACTGGAGAACTCGGTGACCATGGGCGTAGTGAGTTCAGTTGCGAGGCAGGCCGATCCGAGTCGTCCGATGGTTTACATTCAAACCGATGCTCCGATCAACCCAGGAAATAGCGGCGGCCCACTGGTGGATACGGACGGTTATGTGGTAGGGATCAACACTTTCATTCTCTCCGCAGCGGGTGGAAGTGAGGGACTAGGGTTTGCCATCCCGGCACGGATCGTGCATTTCGTGTACGAGAACCTGCGCAAGTATGGGCACGTGCACCGCATCGAGGTCAAGGCAGGCGCTCAAACGATCACTGGCAGCTTGGCCAAAGGATTGGGGCTTGCGCAAAATTGGGGGGTCGTGATCGATGACGTGACGCCGGGAGGTCCTGCTGAGGCAGCTGGTCTGAAGGTCGGGGATATTGTAGTCAGAGCGGATGGCCGCCTTATCGGCACGCTGCCGGCCTTCACTGCCGCTCTCTACCTCCATCCTTTAGATGAAGTGATTAAGCTCGAAGTTCTTCGGGGGACCGAACGGAAGACCCTTTTCATTCCCGCGCTTGAGATGAAAGATCCGATGGATGCTCTGCCTGATTTAGTCAATTCACGCGACAGCTTGGTTGCTCGGCTGGGGGTACTCGCGCTCGGTTTGAACGATCAGGTGCGTTCCATGTTGGGCACGTTGCGCAATCCTTCTGGAGTTGTCGTGGTGGCACGAGTAGCGGACGTCATGAGTTTCGCGACTGGTCTGGAGACTGGAGACGTTATCCACAGCGTGAACCAGGTATCGATCGACTCGTTGAGTTCTCTCCGGGCGGCTCTGACGCAGATCAAGCCACATGATCCGGTCGTACTGCAGGTGGAGCGGGGCGGTGGATTTCAGTGGCTAGCGTTTGACATGGAGTAGTGTGTGCTGTACCTGGCTCATTGAGTTCCGTGAACGAACAGAAGTTACACGCGGGACGATGGGACTTGCGATATAGTGATTTTGTGATTTGGCTTCAAAATGGCGAATGGTCTTAATTCGTGCCCGGGCCGTTGGATAGTTTCCCGTCGCCGACTTTTCCTGGTCAGCCTCGTCGTTTCTGTTCTAGCCGTAAACGTCGGAACGCGTACGTTCCGTCTGCAGATCTTGCATTCCGCTACTGTAGCGGCCTGTTCCACTCAGGGGATGCGACAGCACTTGGAGCGAGATGCCCAACCTTGGATTGTTCCCGTCCTGCCGAGTGCGATTCTGCACGTCCGTCCTTTCCATATTCCCGTAGCACACCCCGATGGGTTCCCAAGCGCCTTGCTGCAACAGCGTCTTTTTGATCGACCTCCCCCGTCCTGCTGAGACTCCTTTCGTACCCCTAGCCTGAGTTAGATTTCTTTGCGCAGTGTCCCCTGGTTGGATGCGGTGCGCCGGGTTGCTCCTGAAACGAGCCGCTGGACGGATTCGTCGGAGGTTGAAATGAAGCGAGTCTTATTTCTTGCAGTATTGATTGTGTCCATCGTGGAATTCGCGATGGAGCGAGACCGGATGTATCTTCTCTTTACGGCTGTGGCCTTGCTGGCTCTGATCTACAGCTTGCTCCAACAGAGAGGGCGGATTCGCGCTACTCCAGGTTTAAGCGGGCATACTAAGCAGAAGGAAGCAGGTGAGATTGCGAGCTAACCCACATTGGGAACACGCGGCAGTTGTGTGGAGAACAGTGGTCTGAAGGCGTCACCGATTGCAACGACGGGGTGTGATTGAAAATCTCCCAAAAAGGACTTTACGCATTGCAGGCGATGATGACGCTCGCACGGCGATACCGACAAGGAGTCGTTAAAGTTCAGGACATCGCTTCTGAGGCGGACGTCCCGCGGAAGTTTCTTGAGCTAATACTGCTTGAATTGAAGAACGCTCGCATTGTCGAGAGCCTACGTGGCGCAAAGGGAGGCTACCAGCTCCGCCGTCCGCCGTCCGAGATTCGGCTCAGTGAAGTCATTCGCCTGATTGACGGGCCGCTCGCGCCGTTCGGGGATGCGGATCAACTGCGAGTTCTGATTGCGAGGGATGCTGACCACCGCGCACTCTACCAGGTGTTCTTGGATGTCCGGAACGGAGCCGCCCGTATTCTCGAGAATACTAGCCTGGCTGACATTATTGACGACCCGGATTCTCGTCACAAGTCCCGCAAACACTATCTCACAAAAAAAGAGGACCGCAGGGAAGCGTAGAGTTCACGTACTCTTTTAGGTTCTGCCCGAGAGCGACGGAGAGTTCATGACTATCCTGGAGTTTAGCTCGCTTGTCTGGGCCGGTTCAGTCATCGCCGGTTTCTTAGGCGCACTGACCGGGCTGGGCGGTGGGGTGGTGCTTGTCCCCATGCTCAGTTTGCTTCTTGGTGTGGACATCCGATATGCCATTGGGGCTTCGTTGGTGTCAGTGATTGCCACTTCCTCGGGAGCGGCGGCAGCCTACGTAAAAGAGGGTTTTTCCAACATCCGGATCGGGATGTTTCTGGAGATCGCTACGACGTTGGGTGCGCTCCTTGGCGCAACCCTGGCGACGCGCATTTTCCAGCAGTGCCATTGCCATTGTTTTTGGATTGGTGCTGATAGGCTCCGCGTACCTGTCCCGGAAGCCCCGGTCGAAAAATGAACGCGAGATCCCGCCCGACCCGCTCGCCACCAAGCTGCACTTGAATGGGAGCTTTCCCGATGTAGATGGCATTCGAAGCTACAACGTCCAGCGTGTGCCGCTGGGATGGACTCTGATGTTTGGCGCTGGAACCTTATCGGGCTTGCTCGGCATCGGTTCGGGAGCAATGAAGGTTTTCGCCATGGATCAGGCGATGAAAATCCCTTTCAAAGTTTCAACTACGACCAGTAATTTTATGATCGGAGTCACAGCCGCGGCCAGCGCAGGGGTTTATCTCGCCCGCGGCTATATCGATCCTGGTCTTTCCATGCCCGTTGTGCTGGGCGTTCTTGCCGGATCGCTGCTGGGCACACGGGTTCTCGTCAAAGCGGACACCAAGTGGTTGCGTCGGGTGTTCAGCATCGTGATTGTGGTTCTAGGAATCGAGATGCTCTACAAGGGGCTTTCGGGGAGGATTTGATATGGCCAGTGACCGAGGATGGACCGATAGACGGATGGACCTGGTTATCGGCAACCTGCTCCGCTCTGGGGTGGTGCTCTCTGCGCTCATTGTATTGTTTGGTGCCGTCATCTATCTGGTGCGGCATGGCCACTCCCCCACTGAGTACAGGGTGTTCCGTGGCGAGCCTTCAGACCTTCGCAGCGTCAGGGGGATCCTCCGTGATGCGATAGCGTTGCAGGGCAAGGGCATCATCCAGCTAGGACTGCTGTTCCTCATCGCGACGCCAGTCGCCCGTGTGGCCTTTTCGATCTTTGGATTTGCAGAGGAGCACGACCGCATGTACGTCGTCGTCGCGTCAATCGTGCTCTTAGTTTTGGCTTACAGCCTTATCGGGTCCACCTGGTCTGTGTAGAGAAACGGAATTCAGGATCAAGCTGGCCAGAAGTTGCCGTGCTACATTTACGGCAATGCGTTCTGAGATAGAACAAGCCGTGCAACTCCTGCAACGGGGTGACGATGCGGCGTTGGAGCAGGCTCTGGCTCTGCTCCAGAGTACCGTGTTCTCCTTTAGCATGCGCGTCTGCGGCCAGCGCGAGGACGCCGAAGATACTATGCAAGAAGTGCTGCTGAAATCGGTTCCGCACCTGCCCAAATTCGACAGTCCTAAGGCGCTCGTGGTGTGGCTCTACAAGGTGGCAAAGAACCGCTGCCTCATGAGTCGGCGCCGGAGCAAGTTTGCTCCCAACCCAGACCTCTCTCTGGAAGAACTCATGCCGGATCGGAAGGAACTTGAGCAACTGGGGACCAATGGCGGCATCAACCCCGAAGCATTCGCTATTCGGAGTGAAGAAGCGGGTCGTTTGCGCGACGCCATTCAGCAGCTACCGCCCCAATACCGCATTGTTTTGGTGCTGCGCGATATGGAAGGGCTGACCGACGAAGAAGTCGCAGAGATCACCGGACTACGTTCCGGGACAGTGCGGGTTCGTCTCCACCGCGCTAGGCTGTTTGTTCGGAAAGAATTGATCAAAGGCTTGAAACTACGCTCGGGGAGAGCAGGCGTCCCTTCGCGGGCACCTTCCCACGAACCACCCAGCAACGATCTCAGACCTGCCCGCTGCAAAGCAATGTTTGCCGAGCTCTCAAACTACCTTGACGAACAGTTGGACGATTCGCTTTGTGAAGAACTGGAGCGGCACCTGAACGGCTGCGGACCATGCCAGGCATTCCTCGCTAGTCTCAAGGCAACGATTGAGCAGTGCCGAAGATTACCCTCAGAGGGCCCTGACCGCAAGAAAGCGGTGCGACTGCGCATGAAGGTTCTTGCTGACTACGGACGCATGGTCGCAAAGAACATCCGCCAGTAGTCGATGGCTGCGAAGAAGGCTAGTAGAACCAGCGCTGCTTCGGAGTAGGTTCGCAATCTCCTTTTCAAAGACTGAGATGTCGGTTGCGCCAATATGTTTGGCGGTGATCCGGCCATCCCGCCCGATCAGGAATGCGATCGGCAATCCGAGAACTCCGCCATAAAGTTCACCCGTCTGCGCATTGCCCATCACAACCGGGTAGTTCATCTTGAAGCGCTGGTAGAACTCGCGTACAGGTTCCGGTCCGTCATCCATGGAAACGCCGATGATCTGCAGGCCCTGGTTACCGTACTTGTTTTGTAGTTCGACGAAATGCGGGATCTCCTCCCGGCAGGGATCGCACCAGGTTGCCCAGAAGTCCAGGAGGACGACCTTGCCCCGATAGGATGAGAGATCGAGTTTTTGTCCCGTTAAGTTGGGAAGTGAGAAATCGGGGGCCAGGGATTTGTTGCCGATACTCGTGCCCCTCGTGCCGGGGGGCCCGTCATCATGGCGGGCAATGAAGTAGAGTCCAGCTACCACTACGATCAACGCCAGGCAACGGAAAATCCCTTTCTTCAATATGCCGACCTCAGCCAAGAAGCGTTCAGTTCCCTAGTCTCCCTTAGCAACCGGATAGCCTTTATCGACCCAGTCCGCACCGAAGTTGCTCGCAATATAGAGAACTTTCACATTGGTGAACCCCATCGCATGCAATGCGTCGTCGGCAGGCTTGATGTTCGGACAGTGGCTCCACGGGCAGCACCCGCAATACAGAACGATGAACCTGTTTCGCGGCAAGGATTCCACTCGCTTCCGCAAGGACTGCAAGCCAGTCTCACTGGAAGCTGGGCCAATGTATTCCGAGCCCTGAATGTGCGCCTGCGTGTAGAGGACATGAGAGCCCACTTGAATCATGAGCGGTTTCTCACTCTTGGCCGACTGAAGAATCTTGACCAGCTCGTCAGGGTTGATCAGGCGCGAGGCCGGGATGAGGCTCGCCTGATAAGCGAAACCCAAGGATGTCAGCGCAACCGCGGCGATGCCAAAGATGAGGACAAAGAGGAGCGGGCGAAATTTGATAGGAAGACTCATTGGAGTTCTCTCCGCATTATCAATTCCTGATCATACAGTCGCAAGGAGAGGCACTGAGTTCGCAAGCCATCGGATACCGAAATTTTTCCTGTAACAAAATCTGTCGGTGTGCATTTATTCCTGTGCTTGGTCGATATGAAACAGCAGGAGGCAGTCATGATCACAGCTAAAGTCGAACTGACTCAACCACTTAGACAGCAGCGCCAATTTGTGGCCCAGACCGGAAGCGGCCATCATCTGCTCTTGGACGATGCAGCCGGAGGCACGGGCCCAAAGCCGATTGAACTTGTCGCCGCCGGGCTGGCGGGATGTACCGCGTTCGATGTCGTGACCATCCTCCGCCAGAAGTACCACCAAAAGGTCACGGGATACGAAGTGCGGGTGGAAGCCGACCAAGCGGAACGCCCGCCCCAGGTGTTCACGGCCGTGCGAATCCATCATGTGGTCACCGGTTTTGAACTTGACGTGGCGGCGCTGGAGGAGGCCATCCGTCTCTCCGAGGAAAAGTATTGCTCGGTCGGGGCCATGGTGCAGAAGACCGCGAGTTTTCATACAACCTACGAAATCGTTGAAGACAAGACTGAGTGGATGAAGCCGGCTCAGGCCGCGGGAGTGCAAGCTTGAAAGGCTTGTTCAAAGTGGTTCTGAGCATCGCAACGCTGTGTCTAACCTATCTGTCAGCCTCGGCTCAGCAAGAGGCCCAGCCTTCGTCTCTTACTCTGCAGCAGGCAGTAACCATCGCGCTGGAGAAAAATCCTCTGCGCAAGGCAGCTATCGCAGACACAAAAGCTGCCTCTGCCGGAGTTCGTGAGGCACGCTCGTCCCTCATGCCTCACTTGAGTTTTTCCGAAACAGCAACTCGCGGTGATGACCCGGTTTATGTCTTCGGCAGCAAGCTCCGACAGCAGCGTTTCAGCACTGCAGACTTCGCATTGAACAAACTGAACTCACCTCTCCCCTTCGGCAACTTCGCTACGCGGTTTGGGGGAAGCTGGAACCTTTTCGACTCATTCGCCAGCTGGCACGGAATCAATGAGGCAAAACAGATGAACGAGGCGGTCGGACACCAACTGGACCGCACGGATCAGGAGATTGTCTTCCGGGTGGTCAGTTCCTACTACGACGTTCTACTGGCAGCCAAGGAACTGGAAGTTGCCGAGCAGTCGGCCAAAACTGCCAACTCGATCATGGACCGTAGCCAGGCCAGATTCGACAGTGGGCTGACTGTGGAGTCAGATCTGCTGACAGCGAAGGTTCGCATGGCGGCGCGACAGCAGGAAATGATCCGGGCCAGGAACACTCTGGAAGTGGCGCGGGCACAGCTGAACACGGTGATGGGTGTGCCGCTCGATTCTCCGTTCCAGACTATCGAGCTGTTGGCTGAGCGCACGCTTCCCGCCCCTGTACTTGGGGAAGTCGAGAAGCAGGCACTCGCAAATCGCCCCGACTTGAAGCGGATCGCCTCCGAGGAAGCAGCTCAGCGGCAGAGCGTGTCGATGGCCAAGTCGTCATTCGGTCCTCGGGTGAACGCCTTTGCAGGCTGGGAAATGGATAACCCTACGTTCGTCGCCGGCGGCGGCGGCAACAACTGGTTGGGCGGGATCGAGGTGCAATTCGATATCTTTCAAGGCGGTGCCAAGCGGGCGGAACTCTCCCGGCAGCGAGCCATCGAAGAAAAGGTTGTGGCGATGAAACAGTCAGCTAGCGATGCCGTTCGCCTAGAAGTGAGGCGGGCTTATTACGAGACGGATGCCAATCGGCAGCAGATCGAAGTGGCCCGAGCGGCAATCGCCCAGGCACAGGAGAGTCTGCGCATCAACCAGGACCGCTACGACAGCGGACTGACCACGATTACCGATTTGTTGGGCGCTGAAGATGCGGCGCGCCGCAGCCAGACCGACTACTGGGAGGCCGTTTATCACTTCCAGACCAGCTACGCCAACCTGGAGTTGGCGAGCGGAAGCTTGAATCCGCAATCTCCCGTGGTGATGCCATGAATCGTATGAATACCAAACGCAGACTTTCGTTTTTGGTGCTGCTCGCGGTTGTTAGCCTCGCCGGCTGCTCTAACGAGAAAACCCGCACGGCTCCTTCGCCGGAAACCGTGCGGAACATTCCCGTGCTCGCCGTGCAGCAGGCCAACGTGCCCGATTTGCTGGAAGCGGTGGGGACGGTACGTGCCGCCCAAACCAGTGACGCCGCCAGCCAAATGATGGGGAACATCGTCGAGATCCGGGCTCACGAAGGAGACCACGTTCAGCGCGGTCAAGTGCTCGCCGTAATCGACGACTCCCAGCCGCGAGCTGCAGTAGATCGCTCGACCGCAGCCGACCTTGCCGCCCAACAGCAACTGGTCGGAGCAGATTCCGACCTGACCCTGGCGGAATCAACGCTGAAGCGCTATCAAACTCTCTTCGAAAAGAAATCCGTGAGTCCGCAGGAGTTCGACGAAGTGAAAGCCCGTCGACAAGCGGCTCTCGCGCGTCGCGATATGGCAAAAGCTGGGCAAGCCCAGGCGCAGGCAGCATTGAGCCAGGCACGCACGTCCCTGGATTACACACGGATTCGGGCGCCATTCGACGGCGTGGTGACGGAGAAGAAAGCCGATTCCGGCACGCTGGCTTCACCCGGTATGCCGATCTTCACCGTCGAGGACGTGCACCGCTATCGACTGGAGGCCACCGTCAACGAGAACGATCTCCAGTATGTACGAACAGGAGAGCAGGTTTCGGTCGTCATCGATGCCCTCGACAACTTGGGTCTGAAGGGTAAGGTTGTGCAAATCGTCCCAGCCGCGGACGCCGCGAGTCGCACGTTCCTGGTGAAGATCGAGCTCCCCCCAGACACACGGCTACGTTCGGGGCTCTTCGGGCGGGCCCAGTTTTCTCGTGGCGAGCGACAGGCGCTGATGATTCCGCGCTCGGCGGTAATCGAACGCGGCCAATTGCAGGGCATTTATGTGCTGGACCAATACAGGGTCGCGAGCTTGCGCTACATCACTTTGGGAAAGCCTTCCGGTGCCGAGGTCGAAGTGCTGGCGGGCCTCCAGGACGGCGAGCGCCTCGTGGCCAAACCGGGTGCAGTGGACCTGAATGGCAAACGCATCGAGGTCCAGTAATGACTGATAGCAAATCCAACTCGGTGATACAGCCCCCGAAGGGCTTGCGCCTCGCCGGTCGCATTGCCCACACTTTCATTGATTCGAGACTGACACCGCTGGTTATCGTCGCTGCGCTGCTTCTTGGCGCCTTCAGCATTCTCAAGACCCCACGGGAAGAAGAGCCCCAGATCGTTGTGCCCATGCTCGACGTGTTTGTGCAGATGCCGGGTGCATCGGCTGACGAGGTGGCACAGCGCGTCAGCCTTCCCATGGAGAAGTTACTGCGCGAAGTGCCGGGCGTTGAGTACATCTACTCAATCAGTCATCCGGGCGTGAGCATGCTGGTCGTGCGTTTCTATGTTGGCACCAAAGAAGAAGATGCGATCGTACAGACCTACAACAAGCTCTACTCAAACTTTGATCGTATTCCCCCCGGCGTCTCACAACCGATCATC
>PKXQ01000110.1 GCA_003132405.1 Acidobacteriaceae bacterium
AGACTCCACATCTGGCCGCCGAGGATTTTCCAGCCGTTGTCAAACTTGGCTTGACCCCACGCCTGGCGGATGCGGAAAGTATAGCCATTGGTCTGGGTTGCGGTGGAGGTGGTACCGGAAGAAAGGAAGTCACCCGAGACGTAACTGGAGAGTTCAACATTGGCTAAGCGGCCCCCGACAAAGACCGACGGCCTCGTCTGGCGGGCGCTGCCGAAGAACTCCGGCAGTTGGCTCTGCGAAGCGCCGGGCATGGTGAGCGAATTGAAGGGAGTTACGACGTCAGCTCCCAGCTCTCGCGAACGATGCACAAATTCGGCGGCCACAAAGCCGGACGGCGTAATGGTAATGCCCTTGAGATGGATCGACAGCGGAGTCTCCCACTGCGTGCTCACGTTCTTTGTGTCTTTTAATGTGTCCTGTAACGTCATCGCTGTGTTGTTGGTGGTGGTCGTGAGGTCGGCTACGTCAGTCTGCAGCTTAACCACAGTCTGCTGCTGTTGGAAGGCCTGGGTCTGCGCGGCAGACGCCTTGTTGGCCGCGTCACTCGCCGCAGACTGCGCTTGCTGCCAGTTCTGCTGCGCCTGTTGCAGTTGCTGAGAAAGCTGCTGGATTTGCTGCTGCTGTGCGGCCAGTGCGTCCCTCAAGGACTGAACATCGGCTGCGGTTATCGCCGGTGGCGCTGGGTCCGCGGCTACCGGCTTGTGTCTCTTTTTAGGACCCGGAGCGGCAGAGTCGGAAGTTTGTGCCCAAGCGGCGGCGGCAACTACCGCCAACATTAGGGCCGTGAAAAACCTGCGGTTGGTTGATTTCATAAATCTAAATCCTCTCCCTTTTTTTCGTGAGTCGAAGTTCATGACACAAAAAACAACCCGATACGGAAGCACATTCGCCACAGTTGAAAGAAAAAACCTCCGGCACGGATGCATCGCTTGTGTGGAGATCCTGGGGGACGGTCATCATGCCCTAAAGTCTAGTGTATTAATAGACTTTATTAACATGACAGACATAGCATGCTTTGCGCCAACTCACCCGCATCTTTACGTGCGCGTTAAATCTTTTGTTTTGAGTGGTGTGCAGAATCCGTCGGAATTAGACCGAGGGATACATATGCATCGACTTGCACTTCGAAGGGCGGAAACCTTCCTTCGCGAGCTGCTACGGTCCTCCGATGGCCGATCTCCCGATTGAGCTAGCCCGTCCCCACGTTGGTATACTATTTTTGGGTCGATTGCCGCTCTTAGTTGCCTCCGGACTGCAGCAAAACGTTCCACCTTTTACGATATGGTTCGACAGATTCCGAACAACCGCGCCACTCTTCTGAACCGCGAAGCTTCGTGGCTCAAATTTAATTGGCGCGTGCTCGAAGAGGCCGGCGATCTCCGCAACCCGTTGCTCGAGCGCGTGAAATTTCTCGCCATCTCGGCCAGCAATCTTGATGAATTCTTCGAGGTTCGTGTCGGCGGCCTGTTGCAGCAACTCGAAGACGGGCACAACTCCACCACTCCCGACGGTCTCACCATGGTCGAGGAGCGCGAACTGATCAAGGAAGCAACCCACGAATTCGTCGAAGAACAGTATTCGTGCTGGAACGAGCGCCTGCAGCCGGAACTCGCGGAACAGGGAATTCGTGTTCTCGGCCTTGACGATCTCGACGAAGAGGCGCTGGCCTTCGCCAACGATTACTGTATGCGGGAGCTCGATCCGCTGCTGACGCCGGTGACGGTGGATCCGGCGCATCCTTTTCCGCGGGTGATCAACAAAGCGACCTGTGTGGCGCTCTTATTGCGTCGCCGCCGTCGCTCCTCGCTGACTTATACCGGAGTCGTCACCGTGCCCCGGTCGCTGCCGCGGCTGGTTCGTTTGCCATCGCAGGGCACAATCGATTTCATTTTTCTCGCTGACTTGGTAGTCCATCACGCCGCACGCATGTATCAGGGCTACGACATCATTTCCTCCGCGGCCTTCCGCGTCACGCGCAACAGCAATCTTTATCTCCAGGAAGAAGAATCGCGCAATCTGCTCGAATCCGTTCGCGCCGAATTGCACAACCGCCGCAAGGGTGACGCGGTGCGCATGGAGATAGAGTCTGAGGCCGACCCCGAGATCATCGAACGCCTCGGCACGGTTTTCGAACTTGACCCCTGGCAGATTTTTCCGGTCAACGGTCCGGTCAACCTTTCGCGGCTCTTCAACATTTACGATGAAGCGACGCGCCCCGATCTAAAGTTTCACAGTTACGTGCCGCGCGAGTTGCGCCTCACCGCCAAGTCTCACGATCTCTTCGAAGAGTTGCGCCGCCACGATGTTCTCTTGCACCATCCCTTCGATTCTTACGACGCCGTCATGTCGTTCATTCAATCCGCTTCCGAAGACGAGCGCGTCCTCTCCATCAAGCAGACTCTTTACCGCACCAGCGAGCATTCTCTGATCGTTCCAGCGCTGATGACCGCCGCGGCCCACAAGGAGGTCACCGCCGTCGTAGAGTTAAAGGCGCGCTTCGACGAGGCTTCAAATATCCGCTGGGCGCGCGAAATGGAAGACGCCGGCGTACAAGTCTTTCATGGATTGGTCGGGCTGAAGACGCATTGCAAACTTTCGTTGCTGGTGCGACGCGACCCCGATGGCGTGACCCGCCAATACGCGCACCTCGGCACCGGAAACTACAACGCGACCACCGCCCGGATCTATACGGACCTCAGCCTGCTCACTGCCGACCCTGAAATTACGAGTGCGGTGCATGATGTGTTCAGCTTTCTGACGGCTTACGCCGAACATCCCAATTATGGGCCGTTGCTGGTGGCACCGCTGGACCTGGCCGAAAAGTGTCTGAGCCTGATTGAGCGTGAGGCCGAACATGCCCGTCTCGGCCGCCCCGCGCGCATCATTGCCAAGATGAACGCGCTGCTCGACATCAACATTGTCCAGGCCCTCTACCGCGCTTCGCAGGCCGGTGTAGATATCGAATTGTTGGTGCGTGGCATGTGCGCGCTCCGACCCGGAATTCGCGGCATCAGCGACCGCATCCGCGTGCGCAGCATCGTAGGCCGTTTTCTCGAACACAGCCGCATTTTTTATTTCGAAAACGGCGGCGATCCCGAAGTTTACCTGGGCAGCGCCGACTGGATGAATCGCAATCTCCACGAGCGGGTTGAGGTTATGTTTCCACTCAAGAACCCGCTCCTGCGCGATCGCGTAAGGCACGAGATTCTGGCCGCCTATCTCGCCGACAATGTGAAAGCAAGATTTCTGCAAAAGGATGGCCGCTACCTGCGCTCCTGGCAATCGCCCAAGGGACGAAGCAAGCGGCCTCCGCGAGGCGCTGCTGCTTTCAGCGCGCAGGATTTTCTGGTCGGTGTGGCCGAAGGCACCAGGACGCCCGAAGAAATTCCGGCTTCCGTCCCGCGGCGAGCCGCTACCCGTCGAGCACTGATTGGATAAGAATGATTGCACCAGAATGATCGCTCGAATATAGATCGGACGAGATGTAACTCGAAAGGAATTGTCGCTTCGCAATGTTTCTTTATTTTTTACGCCACGCCAGTGCCGGGCAACAGTTGAGCAGCGCGAAGAAGGACGAAAAGCGCGGCCTCGATAAAGACGGCATCGAGCAATGCGGATATATCGGCCGCGCCCTGGCCGCCCTCGGCGTGCAGGTGGAAATCATCGTCTCCAGCCCGCTGAAACGCGCCACGCAAACCGCGGCGTTGGTGGGCAATGAAATGGGGCATGAAGGCAAATTAGTGATGGAGAACGCGCTGCGCCCGCAAGCGACCTTCTCCGAATTTCAAAAGATGCTCGAGAAGTACGCCCCGCAGGATTCCGTCTTACTGGTAGGCCACAATCCCAACCTGCGCGAATTTCTCGGCCGCGTGATCAGCGATAGCGGCTGCGAAGCCGTGGTGGAGCTCAAAAAGGGCGCCGTGGCCAAAGTCGAAACGCGCCGTAATTCCGGATCGCTCAGTTGGTGCATCACTCCGCGAATTCTGCGAGCGCTTCACGCCGCCGCTACAGAAAGTTCGCGCCCGAAGACTTCGCGAAAATAACCGCGATCCTTCTCAATCGACCAAACTTCCAAATCCACACTGGCCTTTCCTCGCGGCGTCAGTTTCATCGAAACTCTGCCGTTGCGCGCGGATACCGCAACTTTTCCGACCGACTGGCTCCGTCCCATATTCAAAGCGCGCGCAATTCGCAGCAGCACCGACGCTTTCGTTACATTCTCCTGCTCCTCGGGGCTCAGTGCGCTCATCGGGCCGTCTCCCCCCGTGGGCCGCGATTTCCCCAGATAACGCGCGATCGAGCCGATGATTCTTCGCTGTTGCGGTGTGTAGCCCAGAATTTCCGAGTTCGCAATAATGTAATACGTATGGCGATGATGCCCATTACGATTCACATAGTCGCCGACTTCGTAAAGCATGGCCGCGGCCGATAGCCATTCGCGATATTCGGGCGACAGCTGATGAACGGATTTCAACGAGGAAAACAGCAGCAACGCCGCATCGCGGACATGCAAAGCGTGATGCAAGTCGACGCGATAATGTTCCACCGCCCGTTTGATCGATTCCCACCGTTCCGATTCAATCGCGCGTCCCGATCGCGTGCTGCGATCATAGTCCGCCGCCATCTGCGCCAGAATGCCGTCGCGCAGTCCAAGCGAGGAATAGCGAAATCCAGGCAGATGGCAGCGCTCCAACAATTCCGCGTACGCCATTGCCCCCGCACAAATAATCTCCGCGCGCCTCGGGCCAATACCAGGGACCTTCTTCCGCTGCTCCAGCGACAAATGCGAAATTTGTTTTGCGAGCCGTCGAATCATGTCGCGCGTGGCATAAGTCCGCTTGCCGAGAACTAAGGAGCGATTCTTTTTCGACCTCGCCATGCGGTTTGCAGCGCCTACCAGAGCGGCCGCCGTGCCGGACGTGGCGATGACCGCACCCACTCGCGCGGCTTTGATTCGATCTTGAATCCGCGTAATTTCACGCGCCACAAACTCCTGCAGCCGCTTCAGTTCGTTCTTGCGCGGCGGATCGTGCTTCAGGAATTCGCCTGTCAGCCGCACCGCCCCTAGCGGCAGGCTAACGGTATCCCGCAGATGGCCGCCACGCGACAACGTGACCTCACAACTGCCGCCGCCGAGATCGAGCAGGAGAACACTCTGCGCCCCCAGTCGCCCCGCCGAAACAATTCCCAAGTGAATGAGACGCGCCTCTTCCAACCCCGAAATAATTTCGATCGTCCAACCCGTGGTAGATCGCACCCACTCCAGGAATGCGCGTGAATTGCGAGCATCGCGCAGGGCCGCGGTTGCTACTACTTTCACCGTATCGGTTACGCATTCCTGAATGGCGCGATTGAAACGCCGCAACACGCGCACCGTCTCTGACATTGCCTCCGGCGAAAGCAACCCGCCGCTGAACACGCCTTCCCCCAAGCGAGTGACTTCGCGGTCTTCGTGGATCTCTTTCAGTCGCCCGCCCTGCAGCCGCGAAATTTTCAGGCGGACAGAGTTGGAGCCGATGTCGATGGCGGCAAAGGTGGGCATCTAGTGACGATCGAAGTTGAACCATCAGTATTCTCACACGCGGGTTGATTCGCGCAAGCTGGTACTCTTCCCGGCGGTGGGTCAGGTTGAAGAGGTTTCGACAAATGGAGGTACGACCGACCCGGTGTTTACTCTTTGGTACCCCCACCCCCCTCCCCCCGATCTAATGGAATCATGGGCTTGGTGGGAATTTTCTGCTTTGGTCTTTGAAAAATAAGGACTTATATCAAAGTATTCGGGAATAAGGACTTAAGGGAAAACGGGTTTACCACGCTCCCAATTTGGGAACTGGTGGAGAGTTTTCAGGTGCTATCTGGTTTTTCGTTTTCAATGAGCACAGGCAAATGGCTCTCGTTGCGGCATCTTCGTGCGGACTGAAGGTCCGTCCCTGGAGACGGGCACAGTTCTGCCTTGGCCAATCCGATTTCATTTTCGCGGATGGCGCGTGGGATGTCTGTGAGGGTGATCACTCGCTGGATGTGATGAATCCGTGGGATGCGCTTACGACGAAGATCCGGTGTCGGCGGTTCGGAGA
Organism: Acidobacteriaceae bacterium; assembly: GCA_003132405.1. GTDB lineage: Bacteria > Acidobacteriota > Terriglobia > Terriglobales > Acidobacteriaceae > Acidiflorens. The sequence continues at coordinate 6,078 of PKXQ01000110.1, forward strand.
AGCCCGCCCTTTGCTTTGCGATAGGACGGCGCCATCGCCGTGGCAGTGTCGCGATGAGGTGTTCAAGAAATCTCTTTTCGTCCGTCCTCTAATAACGCGAGCAGATACAATCCCCTAAGAGTAGGTCGGACAAAGTGTTCACCAAACGGTTGAACAAGAGGTTCGTATGCCAGGCCGAACCCGGCAAGCCGTGCACCCAATGACACTCGGTCGTCGGGACGGATTCCCCGTGCTTGAGCCATTTGTTTGTAGTGCTTGTAGTGATGACTCCAGATGTTTGGATCCTCCAACTTAGGTGCTTTCCGAATAGCCTCATCATACGCTTCCTTCAGGAGCCTCAGCATTTGAATGTCATCGGTGCCTAGGGAAACTCTGAATAAGCC
>PKXQ01000047.1 GCA_003132405.1 Acidobacteriaceae bacterium
GTGCCGCAGATGCCCACGCGTTTGACTTTGACCTTGACCTCATCGGGGCTGGTAATGGCGGGTTCGGGCCGGTCCACGATCCGCGTGCCGGGCGTGCCGGGAATAATCGCAATTGCTTTCATTAGTATCGCCCTTTTCCAAGCTCTTGCTTCTCGCATGCTGGCGTGGAGCAGAGTTGACTATTCGTTGTTATCCCAGCCGCTCCAGCAGATGGTCTCCCACTCGCAGCGCATTCGCCATGATGGTCAAACTAGGATTCACTGCCGCAATCGACACGAAGAAGCTGGCGTCGACAACATAGAGATTGTCCATATCGTGAGCCTTGCAGTTCAGATCAAGCGCCGAGGTCTTGGGATCAGGGCCGAAGCGAACCGTTCCCGCCTGATGAGCAGTGCCGCCAATTGGAATATTCTTGCCCAGATACAACGACCGGGACATCAAATGTTCATGCAGATCAAGGTCGTTGAGCATGCTCTTGAGCTTTGCGATCAGACGTTGATGGCCCTCCGTGTTAGTCTCTTGCAACGTTAGTGTGATCGTCTCATCCGGGTTCAGGGTGACGCGATTATCGGGATGGGGCAGGTCCTCGGACTGCACCCAGAAATCGATGGAGTGCTCCGCCATGTAATCCAAAGCGAATCCGGGCTTCCAGATGGCCCAGCCCGGCGCTTCTCCCTTGAGCATTTCGCCATCGGTCTTGCCCAGCATCTGGATGCCGCCCAAAGGATATTCCCAATCATCGGAGCGGAAATAGAAGTCGTTCAAGCCCAGGGTTTTCTGGAACACGGTCGGATTGGGCTGTTTGGACAGGGCCATAAAGGCCGAGTTATTGTGTCGCATGTAATGACGCCCGACCACATCGGAATTGTTCGCGAGCCCGTTCGGGTGCTTGTCGTTCGCAGAGCGCAGCAGAAGCGCCGCGGAGTTGATCGCTCCACAAGAGACGACAACGATGTCCGCCGAACATTCCTCAGGTTGTCCCTCGCGCTCGACCAGCACCTTTGTTACCACGCGACCGGATGAGTCCGTTTTGAGACGCTTGACGTAGGCGCCCGTGAGAAGCGTGACATTCGGGTGATCGAGAGCCGGATCCACACAAATAACCTGCGCATCCGCCTTGCCGTTGACCAGACACGGAAATCCGTCGAATGCAGCACACCGTACGCAAGCACTCGAGTGCAGCGCGTTGCCGTTTTTTTCCTCGAGCAATATGCCGAGCGGTAACGGGAACGGATGATGACCCCGCAGTTTCATGTCGTCGTAGAGTTGCTGAATGCGTGGTGAGTGGCTTACTGGCGGGTAACGATAAGGAGCACTCGCTGGGCCTTCCGTGGGATCGATCCCGTGTTCTCCATGAACGTGATACAGATTTTCCGCTTTGGTGTAATAAGGTTCGAAGTCCTCGTAGCTAAGCGGCCAGGCGGGCGAGATGCCGCCATAATGCCGGACTTCTCCAAAATCCTCTTTGCGAAATCTCAGCAAGGCCGCGCCGTAGACCTTTGTATTGCCGCCGACGTAGTACTGAATGCCCGGATGGAACGTATTTCCGTCCTTGTCGTACCAGGTTTCCTTGGCCTGATACTTGGCTTCGAGAAACACTGCGCGGGCATCCCAGTTGTCTTTTTCTCTCGGCAGGTAGTCGCCACGTTCCAGGAGCAAAATGCGTTTGCCGGATGGAGCGAGACGGTAGGCGAGCGTTCCGCCACCGGCTCCCGTGCCGATGATGATGATGTCAAAATGATTCTCTTGCGGCACGATTGTCACCTCTCTCGCAAAACCACCTCTCGGCCCTCGCCATCACTTTGGATGACCATACGGAGGAATAAGTAAGGCATTTTCTATTGTTTGATTTCGACCATGTAGTCACGCCCTTCCCACGAATTGCTTTCGGGCCAGAAGAAGGTGAATCGAATCGGCGCACGCTGCGTCGCAATCATCGGAATATCAACGAAATCAATTCCGAGAGTGGTTGCCGAGGACGAAGTATCTTTGACCGTGCCCCACTCGTCGCTCGTCCAATGGAGATGGAAGGGAGCCGGAGCCTGGACGCGCAAAATGTAGTCCTTCTTCACGACACGGACCCTGCGATTTGGCTTCCAGATCTCGAACAGCTGACAGGCCTTCCGATCTCCGAGGTAGCGCTTGGCAACTTCAGGAATCAGATCGAAAACGTGGCCGTCGGATACGGATCTCAGCAGCTTGACGTACTCCGCGTGAGCCCACATGAGAGGCATAGCCGAGCCCGTTGGTCGGCCGAGGAACATATGAGCATTCGGCTGGTCTTCTTCATCCCATACTTGTTCGGGCAATAAACCCGTCGCCGAGGCAAAGCCTTCGATTGCGCGTATATACGGTTTTACATCTCGTCCTGCAGCGAGTTCAAAGTGCGCCCGTTCTCCCGTGAGAAGCGGCCATGCACGACCCTTGCCCCACCCGACGTAAGGCCCTCCGTTTTCTCGCTGGCCGTAACCGTCGTGATTGTAACGGCGCCAAACCGGCCCCATCGGTGTGTCTGCTTTCAATACCGCATCGATTACTTTCAATGAATCCTGAATTATTGGATCGTTCGGCTTTCTTATGCCGTAACGAACCAGTTCAAGAAATCCGGCATCGACAACTTCCTTTGCGGGAAATGAATTCCGGGTTCCGGACGCAAGGTTTGCGATCTTCAGGATTCCTGAGTTGGGGTCTTCCGCCGGGTTAGGGTTGTCCACATCGTCTGGCAGTATCCGTATGTAGTGGCGTCGAATGCCTGGAACCAGCGTGCCTTCGGTTGTGACTGTCCATGCATCGATATGCGATTCCAGAAAATCAGCGTACTGCTCTAGATATTCCGCCGCGGCTTTATCCGCTCGCTGCCTGCAAAAGTAAGCCGCGGCAATCAGGGCTGCAATATTGGAAGCCAAAGTAGACGGCGAATAACCGCTGGCTTCCTCCCAGCGTTCCTGTTGGGTGACCGGCCCATGCCGCAGCAAGTAACTTGCCGCTTTTAACACCATCGGATAGGGATCAAACTTCTGAAGCGCATTCTGTTGGCTGAGGCGTAAGGCCAGCAGTATAGGAAAGGCAACCTCATCCAATTGGATTCCCCGCCAGTACGGATTTCCATTCACCCAAAAGTTCTGCGCAAAACCACCGTCTTCTTGCTGGCAGACCGCAAGATAGATAAGTGCCCGCAGCGGCGTGGCACTCTCACCGGAAGCGAGCAGCGCGGAAGCGCTGTTGACCATATCCCGGGTCCAAACCAAGTGGTACCCGCCCTGGTCCTTGTCACCTGCTGCTTCTCCCCAAGGAATTGAGAGAGAGGCGATCAAGGCGCCAGGATAGGATTTGTCCTCGTGAGCGAGCATCAAACTGAAACTGCTGTGGTACAAGTTGCCCTTGTCGCTCGAAACCTTCTCTAAGGGCATCTGGTGTGCGGAAGTGCGATCCCATTGCTCCGTGTATCGTTTGTGATGCTCTTCGAAGGGAGTGCCCAGCGCCTGAAAGAGTGTTGTAATCGCGTGGTGTTGGGTGTCTCCAAACGCAAGTCCAAGGGTGAACTCGCGGTAGGCAGTCAGATCAAGTTGGCCGGTGAGCGCTGTATTGCCGTCATTCGCATGGTCGAACTCCCAGTCCATTTGGAAGTTGGCCGATAAGTCAGTCCAGCCGTCGCTGCGGCCAACATATCCGCACGAAGTGCGAGAAAAAGGCACCGTGGCGGCCAATGCCAGCCATGTTCCTTCTTTCTGTGCCATAAGAATCTTGCGGCCATTCAACTCGGTAACATAGCCGTTATTCCCCCATCCTCCGACTTCCAAGTGAGGAGCACAAAGCGCATACAGCTGTAACTTCGAAATGAACGATTCGTCACCTGTCAATTTTGTGCGCTGAAGAANNGTGCAGCGGTATCCCAGCGCGTGATCGGATAGGCGCTCGAATTTATGTTTGAGGTGACGCTTCTCGTCATGAAAAAAACTCTTACCATCAGTAATCAAGTATTGAAGGTCGCGGAGTTGCGGCCGATCAACCGTTGGATAGTAGACTTCGGTGATGATGCCATTCCAAAGCGTAAACCAGATTTGGCTGGAAGCTGCATACGCAGTTCCTACTCCGTCTTTGCCTCCATGGGTCCATCGGGGATGAATCCCCGGCTGTCCAAACGCTCCATTCTTATTGCCTGACTTCGTCATCCTGCCTCCTGTGCTCCAGCTCTGCCAGTGTGCGTTCTCCTAGTGGATCACCGGGGCGAGCGCTATACAGCTCAGTCCCAATACAAAGAACAGAAACATAATCGCGAGGAGACCCTTGACTCGGGTTCCGGCGCCGCGAAATTCGTTCCACACAAAAATGCCCCAGATGGCGGAGATCATCGTGTTGCCCTCGCCCAGGGAGAAAGAAGTGGCGGGTCCAATCATCGGCACGTAGGAAGCCACGAAGTTGGCGATCGTGCCGATGCCCCAAATCGCTCCGCCTAGTATTCCCCACGCGTGCAGGCTCACATGTCCCTTAAAATAGTCCTTCACCCGATGCGGTTCGCCATTTACGGGCCGACGCATCAACCCATAGTTCATTGGGAAATTGGAAATAGCGGCCCCCAAGGCAAAGACGAAATAAACGGTGTAGGGTCCTAAATGGTTCGGGCCTGTCAATGCCTTGGCGACAAATGGGTAGAAGAGACCAACAGCAACACCGCAAGCTAGACTCAATCCAACCCCTTTTGTGCTGGCCTTCGCACCCCCGTGTAAGCCCCGATAGGCCATTGCATCGAGGATGATGGCGATGCAAATCAACGCGATTCCGCCAAAAAGAAGAATGGGATTGCCCTTCGGCGAAATGATGTAGTTGATGACTGCCCCAATGACCAAAGCCAAACCTGCTCCTATCGGGAAGGCGACGGCCATGCCCGCCACAGATATAGCGGCCACGAGGAGCAAATTTCCGAGGTTAAAGATGACGCCTCCGAAGAAAGCCTCGACGAGGCTGCGAGGACTTGCGGCACATAGATTGCGGAAAAAACTGTCGGGCGCCGCGGGACTTTTAGTTCCGAGGGTCACTCCAAATAACAATGCACATGCCAACACACCCCAGATGTAGTCCCAGTAAAAGAGCTCGAACCGCCACCGTTTGTCAATCTTCTGTGTATTGGCCCAACTACCCCAACAGAGCATGCTCAGGAGCATAAGCACTAGCGCTGTTGAATAAGTATGTGGAACGAACAATAGTCACCCCGCTCGAACCCGAACAAATAAAGCCGTGTCGGGCACTCCGCCGAATCGCAAAAGCTCACCGTCGTTCCTCCGTAGGTCGGCTTTGGAAGCCTTTGCCTCGACGGACACGTTTCTCCGCAGAGTCCCATGAATCCTTGACGATCAGCCGGTTCGCTCTAGTGACAACCGGCAATTCACCTGAGGCTTCTCAATCCCGACCTTCATGGACAGCAGTCTTACGCTAGGCAGACAACGCAAGGTTTGTCTCGACCCGAACGCTCTTCGCAGGAGCCGCTTTTGGCATCACTACCTCGATCGTGTCATCGCTAAATGTCGCTCTGGCCTTCGAAAGATTAACCTCAGTGGGCAGATCGATTACACGGAACATTAGTTGCGCGGGTTTGACCGAATGGGCGTGTTTTCCTGATTGGTGGTTTTCGTGAAGCTTGGTTTTGCCGCTGATACTCAGCCGACGCGGCTCGACGCTGATCTTGATCTCCTCCCTGCTGAATCCAGGAACTTCGGCGCGGGCGGTAAGCTGTTCGCCGGATACCGAGAGGTGAAACTTCACAGGAGTGAGTAGTTCGGATTCCGCACGAAACCAATCTTCCCGGTCATTTCCATGCGTGTGTCCGCGGCTCTCGAAAATCTCAAAGGCGCGCCGGGCAATCAGATTGTATACGTCTTGTGTATGTTCGAAGAGTTCATGAACGGATACGAGATTCAAATCGGTATGGTGTGTCATTGCTTTTTCCCTTTCTGTGGAACCAACGTCTTGTTTCGCGCTCGAAGAGAACCGGCTTTGACTCACGGCGCGGCCGCTAAACACAGCGTTATTTCTTCGAGCATGTTCGCAAACTCCGAAGGTCGCAGAGCTGGCAATCCCAAACAGGCTTTCCCGGCGTCGATGGCGGGCAGCCAATAGCAGCTGTTTTCGACGGGCAAACGTAGGAATGCCGTAATCGGCAGTCCGGCCAAAGCCATCAGGAGGCCAAAGCCAGTTCCATGGGACAGATTCGCTGAGCACCAGAGCAACTGGGTGAGAACTCAAGAGATCGGAAGCCGCTCGCATATTGCTGGCAAAATGGCAGCGGAATCCCCAACGGTGCAGCCGGTCGGTCAGTACTTGGGCACCATGAAAGGCCTGTCCGACCAGGAGCACGTCCCTTCCAGAGAGTGTCACTCATCGCCTCCCAACACTGACCCTTCATCGTTGATCGCTCGAACGCGAAAACGGACAAAGTGCTCAATGCATTTCTCACCAAGTTGAGGCTATAACCAACAACAATTTGTCGAACGTGTTGCGCGAGCTTCTTAGCGCCCAGACGGCCAAGCCCCTCCTTCTGACTCGGAGCAAGGGTTGGGTCCCTGCCTAAATGAGCAGTCTCCCAACCTCCTAGGCTGTGAAGGCTTATACCCGAAACAAACGCAACACCCTCGGTCATTTCCGGTTCACGCCCGATGCGCCGCTCCCGACAGAAGAAAGCACTCTGCAACTCTCCCCTCTATCGGAGTTCACTATTCGGCTTTGGCCTCATGGACATATCCGCCAAGTTCGTGAACCAGCGCTTGCGCCGATGCAGGAACAGCAACTTTGCCGTCAAGAACTTCGCGGCGGTTTACGTCGTCGCCATACATGGCTCTGTCTCCACTCTTGTCGGCTTTCATTACGGCACCATCCAGGCTCACTCCAGCGAACACGCCTTTGGAACGCGAATAAGACAAAATCTCGGCATTCATTTTCAGGTCGGTGCCGGCGGCGGCATTCCGGCCCACCGGCCCGGCGGCTACAGAGGCATCTGCTCCGAGCTTGAATTTGTCGCCGAGCAGGCTTTGCAAGGCGTGATCGTTCATAAAGAGCATCACGAGGTCGGTAGAAGAACCCCCGATCTGATAACCGACACTTCCGCCGTCAATGGCCACAAAGATGGGAGCGCTCCAGCCATTCTCGGTGCGACAGGTTGCAAGTCCCCTGCCGTAGCTGCCACCGAATATAAAGGCAAACTTTTTGTCCCCTGGAATGATGGCGATACACTTCGCCGATTCCAGAAGACCCGAAGGAATGCCCTGATCCGGTGTGTTCATGATCTCCTGGAAGACCTGGGCAGCTTTCTGTGTGCGATTCACGTCATCCTCGCGATCCGATGATTCCATTCCTCAACTCAGTTCGCAAAGGTATAAGTTCTCACCGCAAATCGATGCGATATTCGGGACGAACTGTTGTTTCTCCTATCTTGATCAAGAGCTGCTGATCTAAGACGGCATCGTAAATACTGAGGAAAAGGATTTCTGTTCAATAAGGACCACATTTCAATTTGTGGCCACAGCTTGGAACACCCGGCTCCAGGCCGTTATGCATGCCATGCACCATAAGCTCATCTGAGGTTGTTGTGCGCGTGGCCAAATTCAACGTCTGCCCAGTCGGCGCGGTTTATTGTGACGCCAAGAAAGCTGCGGCGGCGCGGATTTGCTCTCTGTCGAGTTGCTTCGCGATGGAGGTCATTTCGGAGGCCGGTGCGCGATCCCCGGCGCGAAAGCGCAGTAACTGGTTGGCCAAGTAACTGCTGTTCTGGCCTGCAAGACGAGGAGCTGTACCTCCGACACCATTGGTCCCGTGACAGCTATCGCATTTGTACGCTTTGAAGATCGCTTCCCCATTTAACTTCGACGATCCGTCTGTTATATCTGGTTCCGCTTTATCTGGCTCAAGTGAGGGCGGCCCGGAAGGTACCGCTGCAGAGGCAGCCGAAGTTCCCCCGAGGCTCGCCAAGTAGGAAACCAGAGCTTTCATATCGGCGGCGTTCAAAGTCAGAGGGACCATGCCGGCAGCTTTCATGTTGGCCCTCGGCGCCTTCAGAAGTGCTGTCAATTGCGCAGGAGGATATTGAGTGGTGATATGAGTCAGCGATGGCCCAACGCCACCACCTCCGCTCTGCCCATGGCAGCCGCTGCAGCGGTTAGAATCAAAAATGGCCTTCCCCGCAGCGACAGTTGCGTCGCCCGACGAACTTCCAGCTTTTACTTTCGACGGCTCGGCTGTTGAAGCTGGTTCCACTTTAGC
>PKXQ01000027.1 GCA_003132405.1 Acidobacteriaceae bacterium
ACATTGAGCCACTTCGGGCGTGAGCTTCTACAATCGACCACGTCCAGTCCGTAAACGTCGGCTCCTCGAAGTCGCAAGACCATGCAGGCCAGCAAACCTACAGGACCCAGTCCGGCGACCAGGCAACGGCGTCCGACAATCCATGCAGGAGTGATGGCAGCCTCGGGGGAACGCACAGCTTGCAAGCGCAGCGCTTCTTCAATACCTTTCTCGACGATGGAAAGCGGTTCCATCAGCACGCCAACCGCTTCCAGTTCGGCCGGCACGGACACAATGTATTGTTCCTTATCAACTACGAACTCCGTTTGGTAACCATCCAATCCGCGGATGCCTCTCTCTTTATAATTGCCCGTCTGGCACATATCTGCACGTCCCATCAGGCAGGGCGCGCACTGGCCGCATCCTCGTCTGACGGTGAAGACGGCGAAATCTCCCACTTTTACGCGCGTGACCGACGTGCCCACTTCCACCACCTGGCTGAACATCTCGTGGCCGATGACCAGTTCTTTCTGCCCATCGGGGGCATCGGCACGTCCCCCGGACACTTCTTCCCTGTCCGTGCCGCAGATGCCCACGCGTTTGACTTTGACCTTGACCTCATCGGGGCTGGTAATGGCGGGTTCGGGCCGGTCCACGATCCGCGTGCCGGCTGTACCGGGAATAATCGCAATTGCTTTCATTAGTATCGCCCTTTTCCAAGCTCTTGCTTCTCGCATGCTGGCGTGGAGCAGAGTTGACTGTTCGTTGTTATCCCAGCCGTTCCAGCAGATGGTCTCCCACTCGCAGCGCATTCGCCATGATGGTCAAACTAGGATTTACTGCCGCAATCGACACGAAGAAGCTGGCATCGACAACATAGAGATTGTCCATATCGTGGGCCTTGCAGTTGAGATCAAGCGCCGAGGTCCTGGGATCAGGGCCGAAGCGAACCGTTCCCGCCTGATGAGCAGTACCGCCAATCGGAATATTCTTTCCCAGATACAACGATCGGGACATTAAGTGTTCATGCAGATCAAGATCGTTGAGCATGCTCTTGAGCTTTGCGATCAGACGTTGATGGCCCTCCGCGTTGGTCTCTTGCAAGGCTAGCGTGATCTTTCCATCCGGGTTCAGGGTGACGCGGTTATCGGGATGGGGCAAGTCTTCGGACTGCACCCAGAAATCGATGGAGTGCTCCGCCATGTAATCCAAAGCGAATTTGGGTTTCCAGATGGCCCAGCCCGGCGCTTCGCCTTTGAGCATTTCGCCATCGGTCTTGCCCAGCATCTGGATGCCCCCCATTGGGTATTCCCAATCCTCGGAGCGAAAATAGAAGTCGTTCAAGCCCAAGGTTTTCTGGAACATGGTCGGATTGGGTTGTCTGGACAGGGCCATAAAGGCCGAGTTGTTATGACGCATGTAGTGTCGCCCCACCACATCGGAACTGTTCGCGAGCCCGTTCGGGTGCTTGTCGTTCGCAGAGCGCAGCAGAAGAGCCGCGGAGTTGATCGCTCCACAAGAGACGACAACGATGTCCGCCGAATATTCCTCAGGTTGTCCCTCACGTTCGACCAGCACCTTAGTGATCGTGCGGCCAGACGCGTCCGTTTCGAGACGCTTGACGTAGGCGCCCGTGAGAAGCGTGACATTGGCGCGCTCGATAGCCGGATCCACGCAAATCACCTGGGCATCGGCTTTGCCGTCAACCAGGCACGGAAATCCGTCGAATGCCGCGCAACGCACGCAAGCACTCGTGTGCACGGCCTTGCCGTCTTTTTCTTCGAGCAGGATACCCAGCGGCAATGGGAATGGATGATGGCCGCTCGTCTGCAAATCGTCGAAGAGTTCTTGAATACGCGGTTCGTGGCTCACTGGAGGGTAACTGTAAGGAGCGCTCGCTGGGCCCTCCGTGGGGTCAATCCCACGTTCTCCGTGCACGTGGTACAGATGCTCCGCTTTGGTGTAATGCGGCTCGAAGTCCTCATAGCTGAGCGGCCATGCGGGTGAGATGCCGCCATAGTGGCGGACTTCTCCAAAATCCTCCTTGCGAAATCTCAGCAAGGCAGCGCCGTAGACTTTTGTATTGCCGCCAACGTAATACTGAATACCGGGATGGAATGTGTTTCCGTCCTTGTCGTACCAGGTTTCCTTGGCCTGATACTTCGCTTCAAGAAACACGGCACGGGCATCCCAGTTGTCCTTTTCTCTCGGCAGGTAGTCGCCCCGTTCCAGAAGCAAAATGCGTTTGCCGGATGGAGCGAGATGGTAGGCGAGCGTTCCGCCACCAGCTCCCGTGCCGATGATGATGATGTCAAAATGATTCTCTTGGGGCACCCTTGTCACCTCTCTTGCAATACCACTCTCGGCCCTCGCTATCTCTTGGGATGTCCGTACGGAGGATAAGGAAGGTATTTTCTATTGTTTGATCTCGACCATGTAGTCACGGCCTTCCCACGAATTGTTTTCGGACCAGAAGAAGGTGAATCGGATCGGCGCATGCTGCTTTGCAGTAATCGGAATATCGACGAAGTCAATTCCGAGAGTGGTCGCCGAGGACGGAGTATCTTTGACCGTACCCCACTCGTCGCCTGTCCAATGGAGATGGAAGGAAGCCGGAGCCTGGATTCGAAGCGTGTAGCCCTTCTTCACGAAACGCACCCTGCGATTCGGCTTCCAAATCTCGAATAACTGACAGGCCTTCCGATCTCCGAGGTAGCGCTCTGCAACTTGAGGAATCAGATCGAAAACGCGGCCATCGGATACGGATCTCAGCAGTTTGACGTACTCCGCGTGNNGTCTTTTTCATCCCATACTTGCTCCGGCAATAAGCCCGTTGCCGAGGCAAACCCTTCGATTGCCCGTATGAACGGTTTTACATCTCGTCCTGCAGCGAGTTCAAAGTGCGCGCGTTCTCCCGTAAGAAGCGGCCATGCACGGCCCTTGCCCCATCCGACGTAAGGCCCTCCGTTTTCTCGCTGGCCGTAACCGTCATGATTGTAACGGCGCCAGACCGGCCCCACTGGAGTGTCCACTTTCAGTACCGCATCGATTACTTTCAATGAATCCTGAATTATTAGATCGTCCGGCTTTCTTATGCCGTAACGAACCAGTTCAAGAAATCCGGCATCGACAATTTCCTTTGCGAGAAATGAATTCTGGGTTCCAGGCGCAAGGTTTGCGATCTTCAGGATTCCTGAGTTGGGGTCTTCCGCCGGGTCGGGGTTGTCCACATCGTCTGGCAGTATCCGTATGTAGTGGCGCCGAATGCCTGAAACCAGCGTGCCTTCGGTTGTGACTGTCCATGCATCGATATGCGATTCTAGAAAATCAGCGTACTGCTCTAGATATTCCGCCGCGGCTTTATCCGCTCGCTGCCTGCAAAAGTGAGCCGCGCCAATCAGGGCTGCGATATTGGAAGCCAAAGTGGACGGAGAATAACCGCTGGCTTCCTCCCAGCGTTCCTGTTGGGTGACCGGCCCATGCCGCAGCAAGTAACTTGCCGCTTTTAACACCATCGGGTACGGATCAACCTCCTGAAGCGCATTCTGTTGGCTG
>PKXQ01000141.1:0-6470 GCA_003132405.1 Acidobacteriaceae bacterium
CTTATTCAGAGTTTCCCTAGATCAGACAAGGAAAATGTCGCTTCCATTCTGGATCGCGACGCCTCAGTCACAATCCAAAGTTGGTTGTCACGTGTGGAACAAATAAGAGAATTGACTTCTCTGCCGCTACCTGCGAAAGAGCGTATCGAGTATCTTCCCGAGATCATAAGAAACATCACCACACGGCTGCGCGCCGTCCGCGACGTAGAGGTGATTGACCGCGCATCTCCCGCGGCTGTGGCTCACGGACAACGCCGCTATTACCAAGGATATACCGCGCCAATGATCGTACAAGAGTCACGGATCCTGCAAGTCTGTGTTTTCGAGACGATCCAACGGAACCTCGATACGGTGGATTTCACTTCGGTGCTGAAGGACGTCATGATTATTGCCGATGAAGCGGACTCGCAGCTCAAACAGAGTATAGGCAGCTTTCTGACAATGCAGCGAGCGGTAGCCATGGCGTAGTTCGCTTAAACATTGCCAACAGATCACCTTCCACAAAAACAGACACTCGATTGTTCATCGGGAATTCTTGAACGAAGCGCAATCTCAAATTCGTAAGCCCGTCCCTAGTCCCGCAACCAATCGCCTGTAGAAGCAAGCCGGGATACCTTGGGCGGCGACCAACGCCATCGACTGCAGCACAGAGGTAACTTTCGTATGAATGTAAATCGCGACGTTCGAGAACAACTCATTCTTAGCAGGTGGTTGCTGGCAAAGCCGGATTGGCAGGGTTCTGCGGTGCCTGAATCGGTGCGCGTGCAGCACGATCTCATCGTCGCCTATGGCGCCACAGAACTGGCGGTGGCGGCCATTTGTGTCGAACTCGACTGCCTCCCCGACAAGAAGGACCCTTGTTTGCCCGATTATTTCAATTCCTTGGCCAGGGCTGTGCATCTTGCTGCGAGCGAACCAGGAGCGGATTACATTGCGGAACTGCACACAGTTCGATCTGCGTCGCAGCTTCGATTCCGCCCGCCTGATCCCGGGCGGTGGACGCGACCGAAGGAAGAGGCCCTCGAATACATTACACGCTGGTGCCAGCAATGTCTCGGCCTCAGCCTTATGGATCTTGATCCTGCGCCAACCTAATTACTGGCTGCGCGTGTGCCTACGGAACAACCGAAGATTCCTCTTGGTCATACTGCGCCGCGCTATAACTGCGTGGGTTCCGCGGACATCCGATTAGTACGCCAGAGACAATCGGAGACGGGAGCAATCGACAATCTAAGTGTTGGCGGATGCTATGTTCGATCAGTGTTAGTCCCTGAAGTAGGCGACCAAGTTGAGATGATCCTGCAAGTCAATAAAATGTCGTTCCGTATAGGCGGCAAGGTGACCCACGTCCTTCCATTGCGTGTGGCCGGCAAAGAAAGAGGAAACTACTCTGGCATGGGAATCCAGTTCAAGGAGATGTCTGTGGGAGCGCGCGACCGGCTGCAGGACGTAATCGCAGAATTCAAGATGAAGACAAATAGAAGGTGGGACAATCGCCCAGCTAATCTCGCAAATGGAAATGTGGGACCCAGTTGACAATCCCGCGCGACGGGGCCAATTGTCTTTTGTACGAGTTCGGGTCAGTCAGCCCTTCAGCACTGTGCGTGGATAAATCGAAGGTGACTTTGTTATAGGAGCTGGACAAGTCCGTATGATGATTAATTTTGTCAGGCGCGAGCGCGACGCGCTTCATAAACCCGAATGCCGGTTTGAGGTCTTTAAAGGCGAACATGCGCGGCAGTTTTCTTCACCACGATCCAGGCTTCGAGCTGGCGCCGCCAAGCGGCAATTTCCTTCGTCGATGGCTTTGGTTTGTCCTTTCGGTGGCTCTTCGTTCGGCGCATGGGCCTCCTGGTTGCAGGCATGTGGATCGGTCAAAGCAAGAGCAATGGTAAGGCAGCCAGGGCGCTTTTCCAAAATTGAGCAGTCCCCAGCGACTTCCCGTATTGGATTCGGGCCGTGTGCTGCAAGGACGTAACTAGGCTACTGCGATCCCGGTAGTCCGACGATCTTCTACCGGTACAACAAAAAAGGAGTATTCCATGTCAATCTCTGTTACCGACGTATTATCGGCTCCGCCAACTGCTGCCCCTGACTATTCTCCCGCTCCTGCGCCCGCCGCAGCGGCACCCACTACCTCCGGAATTGCTTCAAGCACGATAGTGGATTTGTCGGAGAGCACTCAAGCCCTGACTCTTCAACAACAAGGTCAAAGCCCCGCCGAAATTGCCCAAACTCTCGGGATTTCAGTCGCTGCTGTCGATGGCTACTTAGGCATTGCCGTGCCTACGGTTGCCCCGACTCCCGCTCCGGTTCAGGCAACCCCGACAACGCAAAGCCCTGCCCCTGAACCGGTAGCGCACGCCAAAGCTTGATCCCCAGTCTCCGGCACTCTTGCGGAAGAATTTTCGATGATCTGCCGATGGCTGGAACTACCCGGGGCGCTTGCAAACACCTTAGGACCGGATCGCCGACGCCGGTCCGGCGCCGGCGCAGCTTTGCAAATCAGCAATCATGACCATCTTTCGTGAGTCCACCTATCTCGACTTTCGAAAGTGTCGGTTCGCAAGGAGACAAGGAGGAAGGCTTTCGTGTCAACAACTGTAGTAGTCGCGAAAAAGCTCGACTTCGACCCCAAGACATTCCCGGCTACCATCGGCGTGGGTAGCACAGCCGTGACTTTCTCCAAGAAAGAAACAATCTTCGCCCAAGGCGACCCGGCAGAGGCGGTTTTCTACATCACAGGAGGCCAAGTTAGACTAACTGTCGTTTCCAGGAATGGTCGGGAGGCGACGCTGGGTATCTTAAACGACAGTTCGTTTTTCGGAGAGGGCGGCCTGGCTGGGCAGCCTTTACGCGTGGGATCCGCAAATGCCGTGACACAGTGCGCGCTTGTGCGCGTTGATAACAACGCGATGGCGCTTGCTTTACACCGGGAGCCCAAGCTCTCGGAACTATTCGTAGCCCATCTATTGGCGCGGAACATCCGTTACGAAGCGGACTTGGTTGACCAACTTTTCAACTCCAGTGAGAAAAGACTAGCCCGGGTTTTGCTCTTGCTTGCCCATTTCGGAGAGGACGGCGTGCCAGAAACCACAATCCCAAGGATCAGCCAGCAAACTCTCGCGGAGATGATCGGCACCACGCGTTCCCGGGTCAGTTGTTTTATGAACCGGTTCAGAAAGCTAGGCTTTGTTGAATATGGCACGAACAACGAACTGCAAGTTCATAGTTCGCTGCTCGACGTAGTTCTGCACGACTAGCGGTTACTGGGAACAGGTTGTAACGGACGCATCTGCTCAAGCTTCATCATCGTATTCCGTAAGAAACTAGTTATCCCTCATAAGAGCATTCACCTGCACAAACCCACGACCTAGCTTGAGCCCCGTCGAGGCTCTTCACAGGGCTAGCATATACACTCAAGCGAATACGGATATCTTTGGAAGAGCTTGGTTAACCAAAGATGACTCTGTCGCTTGAGGTACAGACGCAGCCGAAGTGGCAGAGTTACTCGCAATCCCAAGATAACTGTCGACAGTAGACGCCGATAGGCCAAGAATCGAACCGATCTCGGACGGAGTTACACCTTCATGATAGAGCAACGTCGCCTGGGCGCCCGCGGCCGCGGGAACGTAGGCAATAGGGGGAAGCGTAGCCGAAATAGAAGTAGCCATGTAAGTTCCCTGTACTAATAGGAGAGTACCTTGATACGACTTTCATGGCTGTTCAATATGACACAGGTAGAGATTATTTTGTTCTAATAACTTGTAAGAGGAGTGGCTAGTGGTCGTGTCATCTGCATCCGGTCGTATTAGGCGGCTGTTCCTACTGGCGTCCAATATTCGACCGCGGACACACCGGAATAAACGTATCTGTCTCCTCCCGATTGAGTCTTCCGCTTTCCTGATGCTTCTGTACCGCCCCACCGGAATAACTCGCCGTGTCAGGCACGCAACACTGACGACCGGCGACGATCGGGGCTCGGGAGAGGCGGCCGTTTGGCGCGCTCATTATCAGGGGGCTCGCCGGGCTCGACTGGCGGTTCGAGCGCGAAGTGAGCATGGCCAGATGGTTTCGCCCCATCCGGAGTCGCACTCTCGTCATGAAGCACTACGTTAAGCAGGGAGCTGTTAACTTGTAGAGTATTTCCCGTGTCGTAGTTGATGAAGCCAAGCTTCCTGAACCGGTTCATGAAGAAGTTGACCCGCGAGCGGGTCGTCCCCACCATCTCCGCCAGAAGCTCCTGACTCAACTTGGGCACCGACATTTCGGACACTCCTTCTGCGCCGAAATGCGCCATCAACAGAAGAACTCGCGCCAGCCGCTTTTCGCTGGAGTTGAAAAGTTGATCGACCAAGTCATCCTGATAGCGGGTGTTTCGCTTGAGCAGATATTTGACGAACAGGGCGGACAATTTTGGCTCCAGATTCATGGCCGTCATCATCGCCTTCTTTTCGACATGCAGAAGAACGCAGTCGGTCACTGCGGTTGCGGATGACATGCGCAGCGACTGGCCAGTCAGGCCTCCTTCTCCAAAGAAATCGCCGCCATCCAGGATACCAAGGGTTGCTTCCTTCCCGCCCTCCGAGACGACGCTGAGCCGTACCCTCCCTTTTTGGATAAAGAACAGGCCATCGACAGGTTCGCCTTGAGCGAAGATCGGTTTCTTTTTTTTAAAAGACACCATGTCTCTGCCTTTCCCAATGGTTGAAAGAAAGGCTTCGGGATTGAAATTGGGGGTTTTCCCTATACTCTTGATTGGTTTTTGCAAGGTCGCTCCTACATATCTGGAGATGGCGCCACCGCCAATTATGTTCGGAAGGGTGAACTCCAGGCTGCTCAATAACGCACACACCGTCTATCTTCGCAATCGTTGGAACATGTCTCTTCGACTCTACAGTTTGCTGAAAAACTCGACTTTGTCTCTGCTTTTGGGTGGCGCGGCGGTTCGCCGCTTTTGCGCTTGCTTTTGGGTGGCGCAGCGGTTTACCGCTGCGATCAAGCGCTTCTTTTGAATACTGGCTTTAGCCGCCGAGGGAAACTGCCCCATGCCCAGCGAGTTTTTCAGCACTCTGTCCAGACCCAGCGCGACTAGCGTCCTGTCGCAGAGTAACCATTACTAGACTGTTGGCATCAAAGCTGTCATGGGTTCGGGCGCGGGCGAGTTCATCATTAGCCCAACTTCAGCCATTGGCAGCGAGATCTTGCTCACCAAGCAATTACCTTTCTGATTCGCAACTGGAGGCCCAGGTCCCAACCTCTGACCTTGCTGCTCCCTGGTGCCAGCACTTTTTCATGGCAACGCAACGATTGCATATACCCTTGGTTGGAACGACCGCCCCGTTCCATTCGATGACAGAGGGTGACAGGAAATCGGAGCCATTTACGGTCAGGATCAACTCGGGGCTGCCAGCTAAGCTAATCACCGGCGCGCTCTCGACCCTATTTTGACAGGAGTGCCTTGAGGAACGGAGCACCGAAGGATTCGTGTGGAGAATGATTGCGGCGGGCAGGAATCGCGTGTCCTTCGCGTGAACGACCAGGTCCCAGTAGAAAGTTGTAAAGGGAAAGAAGCTCAGGGCGACCAACAGCGATGTCAACCGCCATCGAAGGAACACATCAGACACGCAGCCAGTCGCACTCGTAAGGGTCGCATGACTTTCGGGTTTCATATGCGAAAGAGTTCCGGCGAAACGAAGCCATTGGAAACATACGACGGATAGCAATAACCGAAACAAGACTGTATTCAGTTCTTGCAACCAGAAGGCGACCCGACTGACATCATAATTCGCTTCACCTGGCCGCAATCCGGCGATGCGCAGGGCAAGGTCATCGTGACTCACGAAGAGCTCTCCTTATTATTAGGCGGGATCGATCTGGCCAAAACTAAGCGCAAGCGGTGGTACCGGAAAGCTCTGCCGGAAGGACATGCCGCATGAGTTGCTTGAACGTTTCGATCGATTCTGTTAAATCAGTAACTCATCGTGAGTGAAGCTCCCATTCCTTCTGCGCCAGCCGATCTGGAACTCATCGCACGACTGAAAAGCAGGTTGCAGTTTGCGGAACTGAAGATTCGTGTGCTAGAAGAGCGTCTGCGACTGATGCAGATCGAGAAGTTTGGAGCAAGCGGCGAAAAGCTCTCCCACGCGCAAATGGAATTGTTCGAACTTGAGCCCGTCGTCAGTGAAATGATCGAGCAGGCGGAGAGTGAGCAGGCGCCCGCCCGGCGCTCGACAAAGACATCCTGTAAACATCCAGGGCGCCGCGAGTTGCCTCCGAATCTTCCTCGCGTAGAGCGGATTCTTCCTTGCGCGCCGGATCAGCGCGTGTGCAAGCGCTGCGGCAAAGAAACCGTGGTGATCGGCCACGAGGAGAGTTCCCAGTTGGATGTAGAGCCAGCGAAGTACTTCGTGCTGGTCACGAAACGCGAGAAACGGGCTTGCCGGAGGTGTGAGGAACTCGGAGTGGTC
>PKXQ01000141.1:6496-9996 GCA_003132405.1 Acidobacteriaceae bacterium
TGGACGGCTGGGTCCTCAAAGTGGGCGAGTTGCTGATTCCGATGGTAGCCGCCATGAGGCGGGAGTTGATTAGCGGAACTTACATATAGGCCGATGAAACCCCGGTTGATGTGCAGATGCGCGAGGGCCGAGGACAGAATCATCAAGCCTATTTGTGGCAGTACGGCCGACCCGGAGGAAGCGTGGTGTTCGACTTCCGTCTAGGCCGTGGACGCGATGGACCGAGGCGGTTCCTGGGACAGTTCGAAGGCATTCTGCAAACTGACGGCTACACGGCCTACGATCAGATCGGCGGGACGAGAATGGTACATGCCGCCTCTTGGGCTCATGCTAGAAGGCAGTTTTTCGAGGCGGTGCAGCTAAATCCACGAGACTCGGTCGCAACTCCGATTGTTGCGCGGATGGACGAACTGTTTGCCGTCGACGCCGAAGCTCGCCGCAGAGTAATTGGTCTCACTGGGCGTCATGCTCTGCGTCAAGAAAGAGCCCAGCCTCTCCTGGATGATATCCGTAGCAAGATCGAGGCAGCACAGTCCGCTGCATTGCCTTCCAGTGCGCTAAGCAAGGCCTGCCAATACGCCCTTACACTGTGGAGGAAACTTACACGATTCCTGGAACATCCGGAACTTGAGCTGAGCAACAACCTGGCGGAGAATTCAATGCGTCCCGTGGCACTGGGCCGGAAGAACTGGATACACATCGGCAGCCCCCAGGCGGCGCCAAAGGTTGCGGCCATTCTCTCGGNNTCTCGGTCGTGGAAAGCTGCCGCAGGTTGAAACTCCCAGTCCGCGACTATTTGGCCGCGGTTCTCCCTGGGTTTGCCGATCTCCCGATCCGGCGCCTCCCAGACCTTACTCCCGCTGCGTGGGTCGTCCAGCGTTCTTAGACTCAAGCGAGCGGGTTGTTGGCGTGCAGGCGATATAACATCAGAAACCGCTCCGGGCGCCTACCCGATCACGGTCACGGGAACTTCAGGCTCTTTGCAGCACTCAATTCCCTCGACGCTAACTCCACTGACATCCTGAGATAGACACTATCTTTAAGACGGGACAGGTTGGACCTCACAATCGACGGTACAGGCCAACCAGCTCCGTGACTTCGGTAATTAGCTACTTTTAACCTTCCGTGCGACGCTGGGCTGGAATACGGATGTTAATAAATGCAGTATCAGTCCCATCAGTCGGTAACTGGAACCATCCTAGTCGCGGACGATCAAGCCGCCAACCGCGAGCTGTTAGACGAACTCCTCACAGCGCAAGGATTCAGAGTAGTCACTGTGCCGGACGGTGCTGCTGCCGTTGAAGAACTCAGCAAGACTCAAGTCGACCTAGTGCTTCTGGACGTGATGATGCCTCACCTGAACGGGTTTGAGGTCTGCCAGAAAATCAAGAGCAACCCGGAAGCGTATTTAATACCCGTTGTCTTGATTACGGCGCTGTCGGACAAGCAAGACCGGATCGAAGGCATCAAGGCTGGAGCGGATGATTTCCTGACCCGCCCGGTGGATCGAGCCGAACTGCTCGCCAGGGTGGGATCACTCCTGAAGCTCAAGCAGCGCACCGACGAACTGCAGCGGGCCGAAGCAGTGCTCTTTACCCTGGCACGAAGCATTGAAGGCAAAGACCCATACACTCACGGTCATTGTGAGCGCCTATCGGAGTATTCGGCTCGGCTGGGCGAGCACCTCAAGCTTTCGGAGGGGCAACTGATCGCGCTGCGCCGCGCCGGAGTCGTACACGACGTTGGCAAAGTTGCCGTGCCCGATTCGATTCTGTTGAAGCCCGGTCGCCTGACCGAAGAGGAGTGGAAAGTCATCCGAGAGCATCCCGTCGTGGGCGAGCGCATTTGTGCGCCGCTAAAGTCGTTCCGATTAGTGCTCCCCATCATCCGACACCATCACGAGAAACTTGATGGCTCGGGATATCCGGATGGACTTCGAGGGGACGCTATCCCGATCACTGCCAGGATCCTGCAAATCGTCGACGTTTACGATGCTCTGACGACCGAGAGACCCTACAAGCGCGCTTTTTTCATTACCGATGCGCTTCAAACCATGAAGGAAGAGGTCGCGAAAGGCTGGTGGGATCCGCACATTTTCGAACAATTCGAGCAGCTGATGAGGAGCGGCACGGCCGAGTCTCTATCTCGAGGCGCAGTGGCCGGACAATAGGCAGCGATTCAACCGGGCATTACAAGGTATGAGGGTTTTCGGCGGTATTGAGTAAGGTCGTGGAGGACAATGACTGGCATTGGTGGGGTAATTCACGGCTCTTACGACTATCGTCTGGTTGCTCTATCCGTTTTGATCGCGGTCCTCGTCTCCTACGCCTCACTTGATTTGGCCGCCAGGGTAACCGCCGCACACAGCAGAATGCGGTTCGCGTGGCTTTTTGGGGGCGCCGCGGCGATGGGGACCAGCATATGGTCAATGCACTACATTGGCATGCTGGCCTTCAGCTTGCCGATTCCGGTGCTCTACGATTGGCCCGGGGTACTGCTGTCTCTGCTGGCTGCTGTTCTTACCTCCGTCATTGCGTTGTTCGTCGTGAGCCGCAACGAAATGGGATTGCTGGCAGCTATGGTGGGCAGCCTCATTATGGGCGCTGGGATCGCAACCCTGCATTACACGGGCATGGCAGCGATGCGGCTGCCGGCGATGTGCTCCTACTCTGCCGCGCTCGTTACCCTTTCCGTACTGTTCGCCATCGTGTTCTCTCTTGTAGCCCTTTGGCTGACGTTTCGTTTCCGCAATGACGTGAAGGGGAAATGGTTGTCAAAAATAGCGAGCGCCGTGCTAATGGGATCGGCGATTACGGTCATGCATTACACCGGCATGGCCGCCGCCAGTTTTACATTTACCGGTGAGGCGCCGGACCTATCCCATGCCGTAAGCGTCTCCTCCCTAGGAATCGCCGGAATAACGATAGCTACGTTTATGGTCCTCGGTCTCGCCGTGCTGACTTCGGTGGTGGACCGTCGATTCTCGGTTCTGGAATCCAGCGAAGAGCGGCTTCGCTTAATCATCAATACAGCCCTGGATGCCGTCATCACCATGAATGCGGAAGGCGTGATCACAAACTGGAACTCGGAGGCCGAAAGAATTTTCGGCTGGTCTTCTCAGGAGGCGTTAGGCCGGCGGCTATCCGAGATCATCATGCCGCGCCGGTTTCGGGAGGAACACGAACGAGGCCTCCAACGCTTCCTGGACACCGGTGAGGGGAAGATGCTGCGGCAACGGACAGAAACTACAGCGCTACACCGCGGCGGTCACGAGTTCCCTGTCGAGATGGTGACCTCACCGGTCAAGTTCGGAAGGCAATGGATATTCAGCAGCTTCATACGGGACATTACGGCGCGCAAGCGAGCAGCAGAAGTATCCCGAGAAAAAGACGAGCAGCTTCGTTTATTGGTAAACGGTGTCAAGGATTATGCCATTCTTATGCTTGATCCCGAGGGTCGTGTTGCCAGCTGGAATCAAGGGGCAGAACGCATCAAGGGCT
>PKXQ01000026.1 GCA_003132405.1 Acidobacteriaceae bacterium
GATAAGTCTGCGCTTGGCCTGCAGACAGCGGCTTTGAGATCGTCAGCATGACTTGTCTACTCCATCTGGTTCTCGGGAGGTTGGACGGCATATTCCGGCGTTAGAAGATTGCCTTGTATCTCTTCTGGTTCGGTGGGGAGCGGGGTGCTTGGCACGATCAGGTCGTCCATTTTCCGCTCGGCAAAACCAGGACCCTTTTCTTGGAGTGCAACGAACGGAAACGAGAATCGCGCGACATGATTGCCGTACTTGAGAAAGCCGCGCAGGTCGTCGAGGCCGGAAACTTCGGAAGGAAGAACGAGCGGCTCGGTTTGGCGGTCGAGGGCGAAGTTTCGGCCGGTGCGGGAACCGTCGTAGTGCGTCTCGCGTAGCCGCTCGATTTCGATTTCGCCGATGGCTTCACTCACCCATTTCGCCGCCCGCGGCTCGGTGGTACGGAGGAAAATCTTCGTGGCCGGCTGCGACAACATGGCTTCGGAGTCTTCACCGTAGCGGGCTTCCATTTGGCTGCGCCCCTGGAAGCCCAAAATAACGGGGTTCTGCGATTTGCGATTCTCCGTAATCGCGGTATGAAGCTGCGGTAACCGCTGCAGGCTGGCCAGTTCGTCGATGACGAACCAAACAGGTTTTTGGTCGGGCATGGGTTCGTTCAAGAGGCGCAGAACGAGCGTGTCG
Source organism: Acidobacteriaceae bacterium (assembly GCA_003132405.1). Lineage (GTDB taxonomy): Bacteria > Acidobacteriota > Terriglobia > Terriglobales > Acidobacteriaceae > Acidiflorens. The sequence goes on from PKXQ01000026.1 coordinate 676, forward strand.
ATCCACAGACTGATGAGCGGGCGAAGTGCTTCGCGCATGGTTGGGCGGGACGTGATGAAGATCCAACCGCGCCGCGTCTCTGCCCACTTCGTCGCCGTCCATATCGAGGTTGTTTCGTCTTCCTTGGGCAGAAGCCGGAAGCTGTCGGCGCTCATGTTGAGAGAGCCGAGAACGCCCGTTCGCTGTTGCGGGGCTTTCGGATCAATCAGCATCCAATACTCGGTTCCCTTGACGCGACGGTCAATCTCGGCGGGATCGGACATCCACTGGACCAGTTCAACCGGCGTCGGCAGATAGGTGAGCAGATGGGCGAAGATCTTCTGCGGAGCTTCGACGAAGAAGCGGTTCGTCACGCCTTCGGGCTGGTAAAGCGAGACGGCCAGGGCCTTAGCTTCGGCTTTGCGCCGGAGTTCTTTCGAGGGGTTCCAGTACGGCATCCGGGCATCGAGCGGATTGAGCACGATGTCGCCGCGGTGCTGATCGTAAAACTGCTTCACAAACTCGCAGGCGGGATCGTAGACGATGGCGCTGTCGCCGCGAGCATCCACCTGATAAAGCATCTGGCGAATGATGCTGGACTTGCCCGAGCCGGTGTCGCCGACAATGAGAAAGTGTTTGTTCTCCGCGTCGCGTGGAATCCGCAACGGGCGCTTGGAATCGTTGGTCGCAATGCCGATGCCATTGCCGGCAACGGCTTTCGTGAACTGGCGTGGACTGACAAGAATCGGTCCTTTCAGGCGTCTTCCGTACCGCAGTTCCTTGCGCCGCAGGACGTCTTTGCGGATCGAAAACGGAAGCTGTAATACGAACGCCGCGAGACCAAGAATCAGTTGCGCGTTGAAGAGCCGTTCGAGAGGAACGTCCGTATAAATCCAGTGCTCAATCCAAGTGTGAAGAGTCTTGTTCAGGTAAGCGCGCGGCTGTTCGCGGTACAACAAGCGGAAACCCTGCTGCTGTGCCAGTTCGGAAAGCGCGAGCGGCAATGGCGCGCCAGTGGGTTGCGCGGTCTGCCCTGACCTCACGTCGACGGCGAGCGCGGGTCGCGCCCGCGAGTTGCCGTCGGAAACATAGAGTAACTGATACGTGCTGGCATGATGCGTGAGACTTGGCATCTCGCTGCGGAGATAGTACGGCAGGTAGTAGCGTTCGAGCGGTGAAAAGCCGAACTGGAAGTGGACATAGACAAAGAGTCCGGTCGCTGCGAGCGAGAGGAAGAACGCGCTGAGTGTGTAGAGATAGGTGCGTGGCGGCCAGATCAGCGATTCATTGCGGCCCCAGTGTTGGACGGTTGGCATGACTACTTCTCCCTGTTCTGGCTGCGCTTGGCGAGCAGTTCCTGCGCCTTCGCGGCCTTAGTGGTTTGGACTTGGCGAAACAGAATGGCGAGCTGTTCGGGGACGATCTTGTCGCCGCGCAGCAGCGGTTCAAGCGTGTTCATCAAGAGCATTTGAATGCCAACGAGCTCAGTAAAGATGTGCATCTCCATCTGCTCCTCACCGGGGCCTTCCAGGCTATGCAAGAGCACACCGCGCACCCAGTCGCTGAGTGTCATTCCTTTGGACCAGGCGAAGTTCTCAAGGGCCGCATATTCGCTGTCCATGAAACGCGCCGACAGGATGCGGTTCCGGGCAAGCGGGCGTTTGGAGCCATCGGTTGTTGGTCTGAATGTGATCGCATTTTCCATCGTTGAAATCACCTGTTCGTGTCCCGTCGACGAACGCAAACGCCGTATACGGTCAATTCGCGCAAACGCATCGGTGCGAATGAGTTGACGTTTGTAGACGGGCGTTTACGTTCGTGTACCCTTCCAGGGGTGGAGTGTCCAAATTCTTCCGGTGCGAAGCAC
>PKXQ01000064.1 GCA_003132405.1 Acidobacteriaceae bacterium
GGAATCAATTACACTCACTGAAACGGGCACTACAGCACATAGAGTCGCAGCATCCACCACACAAGGAATATTGCAACAATTGCTCCCGCAATATGGACGATCCAGTCGCCACCTGTTTTCGGATTGCCGAGATTGAACACGATGGAATCGTAGCACGCGGCTCAAAGAAGGCTCCAATCGGTAGTTGGCGTTAAATCGCGATCTCACCAACTACCGAAAGAGAGGGCGAGGGCCGACGACTCACGTCTCCGCCGAGCGTGCCCCACTTCTCGCGCTGTTCGAGAAGTGGGATTCCACCGGCCAGTCCACCCTTGGGACTTTTCATCACACCCAGCCGGTGAGCACCATCACAGACGCAGAACTCTCCGCCTGCGAAAATAGCCTCCTGATTGGGACAGTGCCGAGGACTGCCACCCGCTAAAAAACGGACCTCGAAGCCACCCAAAATCATCTTCAGTGCTCTTTGACAACCGAAGATAAACGTGATCGATCCGCCTTGCCGACTCCGAATCGGAGTAACTCCTTATTCCGCAATACTTTGATATAAGTCCTTAAGATTCAAAGACCGAGCCCAAAAATTCCCGCTAACTCGATGATTCTAGATACCGAGGGGGAAGGGGGGTAAATATCCCTTGACTACAAGGAGAACAAAGGGCATACTGTTTTTGCCATGAAACCGCGCCAGAGTATCCCCGTTGAACTCCGCTACACCTTCAAACAATTCGACCAAGACTTTCCGACCGACGATGCCTGCCTAGAGCAGATCAAGGAGCAACGCTTCCCCGGCGGGATCACGGAGTGCCAGAAGTGCGATAAGCCCCGCAAGCACTACCGCGTTAGGGGTCGGACGGCTTACGCTTGCGAGACGTGCGGTAATCATATCTACCCGCTAGCTGGAACCATCTTTGAAAAGTCTAGCACCTCGCTGCGAACTTGGTTCCACGCCATGTACCTGATCGGGAGTACCCGCTGTGGCATTTCGGCAAAGCAGATTCAGCGTGAAACCGGAGTGACCTACAAGACGGCATGGCGTATGTTTAACCAGATTCGCAAGCTGATGCGGGAAGAATTGCAGCTTGGCGGCGCTGGCACTCCCGGCGTCGAGATGGACGAGATGTACCACGGCGGACGGCGCAAGAACGATTCCGGGCGCTTACTCAAGGGCGATCTGGCGAAGAAAACGATGGTGACTGGGATCGTGGAGCGCAAGGGCCGCATCGTGGCGCGGGTCTGCCAAGAGTTGACGATGGAAGCCACAGGCGTACTCGTGAAAAAATACGTCCTGCCTGAGAGCACTGTTTTTACGGACGAGTTCCCCTCCTACAACGCGCTGCCGAACATGGGCTATCAGCACAAGCGCATCAATCACTCGCAACAGGTCTATGTTGCGGGCGAAGTTCACACGAACACGATTGAAGGATTTTGGTCGCTAGTGAAACGCGGAATTGGCGGCGTGTACCACTCGGTCAGCGCGAAATATTTACAGAGCTACCTTGACGAGTATTCGTTCCGGTATAACCGCCGCGATTCCGGGAACTTGGTTTTCTCTTCGATTTTGCAACGGGTGGGTGAGATGGCGTCTCACAAGCCAGTGTCAAAAGCGTAGAGAAGTCTTGCTTGGTAAAAATCGGCTCGCCCCGATTCATCTTGACCGGAGTCTCGGGGCGAGTGGACATATTTCGAAAGGAGACGTGGGACGACTCCCTGAGTCGGACTATACCGCAGGAGTCGTCCGCGTGCAATGCGGATGAAACAAACGCTCTTCCTTGGAGTGGCGACGGTGTTAACGGCAATCGGATCATTCCTAGCAACCATCCAACACTTCTATATTGCGTATGCCCTATTCGGCATCGCAATCGCGATGGTGGTCGTCGCGGTGTGGGTCACGTACCGGATCGATTATCGGCGGAAAAAGGGCAGGGAGGAATTGGGGCGAGTTTTAGTGGAGCTTTCTCGGTGTGAACTCGGGGCTTACGATTTCAGCAATGTCATCCAACTTGCCGCAGACATGGAGCGGATCAAGAGGAGAGTGGGAGAAATTGCAGAACAATATTTCGACTCTTCTATCGAATCAAGATTCCTTGCGGTTAACGTTCTCGATGTCCACCTAGACGATGCCACTAAACAGTATTTTCTTCTTTCTTCTCATGGGGACTTCTGGGGACCGTACCAGCAAATTAAGGGATGGAGAATGTTCCTGAACGATTTTCTTCGGGAACGCAGCGACTAGCCCTAGAAAATGGGCATCAGTGAAAAGCTTATCTACGTTGGGCTAGCGCATTCGCTGGAGAGGGCGAAGCAGATTGCCGTCTATCCCTTCCACTTCGACGTTCGGAGCGCGGAGCATCGAGTCGGGTCTCTACCTCCTTAACCATCCGATCCTGCTTTTCCTTCATCTGTAAATATTTCCCAACACAAAAAACGCAGAAGAAAAAAATCGCGGTCACGATCCAGGCTTGAAGCGTCGTCATCGTCACAGCGCATCCCTCCCCTCTAGGATGATTCCCAAATACAGCAGCAATCCGCCTATCAAAATGGCGAACAGCAGCACATTCAAGTTAATTTTATTTTCGTGCGCAAGAGCATCCTCCAACGGCCACGTCACTGCCACGAGAACTGCCGCCTCGCGGAGAAAATCACCTACCAGTTGGGATTTTTCTTTTCGTTCTGCCATAGACGGGTCTTTAGGGGAAGCCCGTCACTTGTACTCTGTTGGAAGCCTATTTGTAAAGGGCCTCTAGAGCCAAGTTACCGCAGTTCAGTGAGGAGAGACGGGCAAACATGTCCTCCCGACCAAACTGCACTCTGCCTGCCAACTGCCCTGTCACGGCCCGAATAGTACACCTTGTTCTGTAGGGATATTTACCGGGAAGGGGGTACCGGTACTAACCAGTAAACACGCCCGCCGACTGAGCCTCCGAATGGCATAACCTCGCAACCAGGCCCTTCGCACGAACCCTATTCTAAGTGGGAACGATCCAACCATCTTCTCGGTTACCAAGGTACAGTGACCTCGGTAATCTTGTCCCTTTTTTCGACCTGCCTCATACTCGCCTCACCTACCACAGAACCTGGGAGACGGGGCTGGAGACGGAGATTAGGGTCGCCGATTTCAGCCCCGCATTTTTTTGCCCACCACACTCCCAACCGCCTATTCCGCCCAAACAACGCTTCGCATTTAGATTTCCCCTGTGTTCCTCTGTGCTCCCCGTGGTTCAAGCTCTTCTGTCGGACAGCAATGAAGATGAACTGCCCGCCCGACTCACCCTAGCCACTCCCGGCTATCCCCCTCCTCACCCCCCGCATCGAATAGAATCATAGACAATAGACAATAAATTCCATACTTCCAAGTGAGGCATGATGCGAAAGTCCCTCGTTCTGCTGCTGCTCGTTTGTTTCCTGACCCCGATTCTCTCCGCTGACGACGCCCCCACAGCCGACACCAAAGCCTCCGGCCGCGTCCAGGCCGCCGGCACCGTGCTCGATGAAATCCAAGCCGCTCCCGACCAGCGCATCCCCGAAGAAGTTCTCGGCTCGGCTGAATGTGTCGCCGTCGTTCCCTCCATGCTCAACGGAGGATTCGTCGTAGGCGGCCGCTACGGCAAAGGCGTTGCCAGTTGCCGCACTCCCAAGGGTTGGAGCGCGCCCGCCTTCTTCACCATAGGCGGCGGCAGTTTCGGCCTCCAGATCGGCGGTCAGGCGACCGATGTCGTCATGCTGATCATGAACAAGCACGGAATGGATGACCTGCTCTCCAGCAAATTCAAGCTGGGCGGCGATGCCAGCGCAGCCGCCGGCCCCGTCGGACGCCACGCCTCCGCCGATACCGATTGGAAGATGCGCGCCGAGGTTCTCACCTACTCGCGCTCGCGCGGCCTCTTCGCCGGCCTCGAACTCTCCGGCGCCGTCATCAAGCAGGATAAAGACAGCACCCGCGATTTCTACGGCCACATGGTCCCCTTCAAAACCTCGCTTAAGGGAGAAGTCGATGCTCCCAAAGATTCGTACCCATTCCTGAGCAGCCTAGCCAAGTGGGCCCAGGAAGCCGCAAAATAAGTCTTCAGTTGTCAGTACGCTGTACCCAGTGCTTTTTCTTTTCCTCAATTTTTTAGAGGTTAAGGCTGGGTACCGGGTACTGGGTACTGACTCCCCGTGCGAGAACGCCTAGAGTACGCGCTAGTCTGGCCCTTTATCAAAGGCCTCGGCCTGCTACCGCGTCCCGTGGCGCGCGCCATAGGCATCACGCTCGGCTTGACCGTCTACGCATTCCACGGTCGCCTCCGCCGCGTAGGCCTGCGCAACCTTACTCTCGCCTTCCCCGAAATGCCCGACTCCGAACGGCGCCGCCTGCTACGCGGCGAATTCGTCTCCCTCGGCCGCCAGCTCGCCGAAGTCTGCCTCTTCCCGCGCTACACCCGCGAGAATGTTTCCCGCACCATCGTCTACGACGGATTCGAAAACTTCGAGCGCGCCTACGCCCGCGGCAAAGGCGTCCTCTTCCTCACCGGGCATATCGGAGCCTGGGAACTCTCCGCCTTCGCTCATTCCCTTCAAGGCCATCCGCTGTCGATCGTCATGCGCTCGCTCGACAATCCCTACATCGACCGGCTCATCCAGGGCTACCGCACCATGCATGGCAACCGCACCGTTGATAAAGACGATTTCGTCCGCGGCCTGCTGGGAGCGATGCGCGCCGGCGAAACCGTCGGCATCCTCATGGACACCAACATGACTCCGCCGCAAGGCGTCTTTGTGGATTTCTTCGGCATCCCCGCCTGCACCGCCAGCGGTCTCGCCCGTATAGCCCTTCGCACCGACGCCGCCGTGGTCCCCGGTTTCACCGTGTGGGACGCGAAGCTGCGAAAATACATCCTGCGCTTCGAGCCCGCCATAGAATTAATTCGCACGGCCGACAACGAGTCCGACATAGTAGCCAACACAGCCAAATTCACGAAAGCAATAGAAAAAATCATCCGCCAATATCCCGACCAATGGCTGTGGGTCCACCGCCGCTGGAAGACCCGCCCGCCCGGCCAACCGCTGTTGTACTAGCTTGTGTGATCGTGTGGAGCGGACATTCTTGTCCGCTTCTCGGACGTTGTGCATACCCGACAGGAAAGCGACAATAGACAGCCATGAAGCAAACCCTGCGCGATCTAGCCGATAAACTCGGCTGCCGTCTTATCGGAGACGGCTCGATCACCATAACTACTGTCTCCAGCCTGCAATCCGCAACCAGCGAAAGTCTTGTCTTCGTAGAAGACGCAAAGCACCTAGACGCCGCGCTCAGCTCACCCGCAGCCGCCGTAATCGCCGGACAATTCGCGGCCGCCACAGACGCAGCGCAGAAGCCCATCCTAATCTCCACTCAGTCCCGCCTAACCTTCGCACGAGCCGCAAAGCTGCTGCGCGATCGCGAAAAGATTCGCGTAACCCATGCCGCGGCCATCGTTCCCGCATCCGCAAAGATCGGCAAAAACGTAGCCATCGGCCCCCGCGCAATCCTAGGTGAGCAAGTAGAGATCGGAGATGAATCAAAGATCGGTGCGGGCTCGGTAATCGGAGACAAAGCAACCATCGGCGCCCACTGCCGTATCGACGCCAACGTCACCATCTACCCTGGCACAACTCTAGGCGACCGCGTCATCGTCCAAGCCGGAGCGGTGCTAGGCAGCGAAGGCTTCGGCTACGTCCGCGATTCCGCAACCGGACGCTACGAACAATTTCCCCAAATCGGACGGCTCGTGATCGAAGACGACGTAGAAATCGGAGCCAATTCCACCATCGATCGAGGCGCGCTAGACGAAACCCGCATCCGCCGCGGCACAAAAATCGACAACCTAGTTCACGTCGGTCACAACGTCCAGATTGGCGAAGATGTAGTAATCGCCGCGCAAACCGGCCTCTCCGGCAGCGCGGTAGTCGAAGACAACGTAATCATCGGAGGCCAGGTAGGCATAGCCGATCACGTCCGCATCAAAGCGGGAGCGATCCTCGGCGCACAAAGCGGCATCCCCACCAAGAAAGTAATACGCGGCAAAGGAGTAGTTTTCTGGGGCACTCCCGCGCGCCCGATTCGGGAGTATCTTAAAGAATTGGCGTTCCTATCGCGCGCAGCAAAGAAAGAACGCTAAGTACAAGAAGGTTTGGGTTTAGCTAAAAGCTAACTACTAATTGCTAAATGCCGCCTCACTATGCCAACAATCGTCATCGGCGGCCACACCCGCAGCATAGGCAAGACCAGCGTAGTAGCCGGCCTCATCGCCGCCCTGCCCGCCTACCGCTGGACCGCCCTAAAAATCACGCAATACGGACACGGCGTCTGTTCCGCCAATGGCGAAGCCTGCGACTGCGCGACCTCCGATCATTCCTGGGCTGTGTCAGAAGAAAAAGATCGTAGCGGCGACTCCGACACCTCGCGCTTCCTCGCCGCTGGAGCCGATCACTCCTGGTGGGTGCGCACCGAGCAAGGGCGCCTCGCCGAAGCCATGCCCCGCGTCCGCAAAATTCTCGAAGCCGCGCAAAACGTCATCATCGAATCCAACAGCATCCTACGCTTCCTAAAACCCGATCTCTATCTGACCGTCCTGGATCCGCAAACCGCCGACTTCAAGACTTCGGCCCAAACTTTCCTGGACCGCGCCGACGCCGTCCTGCTGCACTCCGTCAAAACCTCAACGACTCCAGCCTGGGAAAGAGTCTCGCTCAAACCCGTAATCAACCGCCCCACCTTCACGATCCAACCACCCACTTACCTCACGCCAGAAGTCGTCGAATACGTGAGAGCGCGATTGTCAGCTGTTGCACACTCTCATCCCAAAACAAGTTTGTCATCCTGAGCGAGAGCGAAGGACCTATGCATTTTGTTTCTGGCGCCTATCTCTACGTCCCCGCCTTAATCTCCACCGCCTTGTCATTCTGAAAATCAATCGTCACCGGCTTCCCTCCGTTCGGATACTGCAAAGTCCGCGCCCCATAATCCCCCGGCCCCGTAGGAATCCCCATCCCAATCGCGAAGCTAGCCTGCAATTCGCTCATCCCCGCCTGCACCTCATGAGCGTCAATCTTCTGCCAAACCTCCGCCGGCCAGTGCTTATAAAGCTCGTGCGGATCTTCAATGAAAAACATATCATCCGAACGAATCCTAAAATCGCCGCCCTGCTCCGCTCCAATCGGAACCGCATAACCTTTCCCATCCAGCGAAAACACCGCCATTACCTGCTTCATTCCCGGAGCCTGCGGAGAAACATCCGTCACCACATCCTGTATCGCCAGCTTCTGCAAAGGCAATAACGTCCCTGCCTCGTGCGCAAAATCCGTCTTCCGGCGCTCGCGATCATAGGGATAGTAAGTAAGCTGATAGCCGAACCTCGCCCACACGGGCTGCTCAGTCAACTGATGCGCCGACCGCAGATCATAAGGATGCAGCTTCTTAGGCGAAACGTAATAGTCGGCCTTGAGCAAGCCTTCCTGCTTAGGCCTAGCATCCTCTTTCATCGCCTCGTGCCGCTCATACACGACATAAGCCGCGCGTCCACCCGCCAGCACAATCGCCGCAACCAAAAAAATCTGCAGCTTCTTCTGAAACTCCGAATCCAACGCCATGAGTTTTGAGTCCTTGAAACGTCGCCAGGGTTTCGTTAGCGAGCTTTTTCCCTAGTGTAACTTCGTGCCCTTAGTGGTAAAGCTTTCGCGGCGGTCGCCTGTGCAGATGAAGTTCGCACCAGCAATCAGATAAACTAAACGTAAGTATCACTCCGCCACTCAAAGAGGAATTATGCCAATAGCCCAAGATGACGTTCTAAACGCACTCAAGCAATGCTACGATCCCGAAATCCCCGTCAACATCGTCGACCTAGGCCTGATCTATGACATCCGTTTCGACGACCTACCCGAGGGCCAGCAGGACGTCACCGTCGATATGACCCTCACCGCCCAGGGCTGCCCCGAACACGTTAACATCAGCGCCCAAGTCAAATCCCGCGTCGAGCAACTTCCCGGCGTCCGCAACGCCAACGTCAACGTGATCTGGGAACCCGCATGGACCCCCGAACGTCTAAGCCCCGACGCCCGCAAGCAACTAGGGATCGAATAGCTCGCCGTTCGCTATTCGTCGTTCGCTGTTCGCTGTTGGATGTCGCTAGACCGCCATTGCGAAGAGCGAACGACGAACAGCGAGAAGCGCCTTCTAAAACTCTCCCAACTCCTCAAACGCCCGCGCCGCGCGCCGTTCCATCAACTCCTCAATCTTGCTCCCGATCTTCATCGCCAGATCCAGAAACCGCGTGCCCTGCCGTACATACGAAGGCAGCTCTTCGCGAATCCGCACAAACTGATCCGGATACTCCGACGCCAGCACCGCTAATCCCACGCTGCCCACCAGTATCGCCGCCGGACGTCTTCCCTTCAGCGCCAACATCGCCGCGGTTCCCGCCGATCCCGCAATCACCGCTCGTTTCCAGTTCTCCATGTCATCTCCTCGTTATTTCCTAGCAGGATTCTAAATCAACGCTCCATGCTTTATACTGTCCCGCCGGCGCTCAATCCCGACGAACGAACCCTACTATGATGCAATCTCGAATCCTTCCGTTCATCGCTGCATTTATGGTTGCCGCCAATCTAGCCGTCGCCCAAGCCAAGCCGCGAGCCCGCGATCTCGGCGTCCCCTTCGACGGCACTCCCGGCGTCTACAACGCCATCACCGACGTCAAGGGAGTCGAAGTAGGCCACACCACGCTAATCTCCGGCAGCGGCAAACTCAAAGTCGGAGAAGGTCCCGTCCGCACCGGCGTCACGGCCGTCCTCCCCCGCGGCAAAGATTCGCTCGATCCCGTCTTCGGCGCCTGGTTCACGCTCAACGGCAACGGAGAAATGACCGGCACCACCTGGCTCGAAGACTCCGGCTTTCTCGAAGGCCCGGTCATGATCACCAACACGCACAGCGTCGGCGTTGTCCGCGACGCCGTCATTGCGTGGCGCATCAAGAAAGCTCCGCCCGACAGTGAAGGCTATTCCTGGTCCCTGCCGGTCGTCGCTGAAACCGCCGATGACGACCTGAACGACATGAATGGATTTCACGTAAAGCCCGAGCACGCCTTCCATGCTCTCGACACCGCTCACGGCGGCCCCGTCGAAGAAGGCAATGTTGGCGGCGGCACCGGCATGATCTGCAACGAATTCAAAGGCGGCATCGGCACCTCGTCGCGCGTCCTTCCCGCCCGCCTCGGAGGCTACACCGTTGGCGTCCTCGTGCAATGCAATTACGGCAGGCGTAGCCAGTTGCGGATAGCCGGAGTTCCCGTCGGCCAGGAAATTACCGACCACATGGTGCGCGACGAAGACATCGGATCGATCATCATCGTGATCGCCACCGACGCTCCGCTGCTTCCCACGCAACTGAAGCGAGTCGCCCGTCGTGCTGCACTTGGCCTCGGCCGCGATGGCAGCTTTTCCGGCGACGGTTCCGGCGACATCTTCATCGCCTTCTCCACCGCCAATCCCGGAGCAGCCGATGCGACCGGAGTGCGCGACCTGAAAATGCTGCCCAACCAAAAAATCAATCCGATTTTCTTAGCCACGGTTCAGGCCACGGAAGAAGCGGTAGTCAATGCCATGGTCGCCGCCGAAACCATGACCGGCATCAACGACTACACTGTCTACGCGCTGCCGCACGACCGTCTCCGCGAAGTGCTAAAAAAATACAACCGCCTGGCAAAGTAAACGTTGCGCGGACGGCGTTCTCAACTAACCAGACTCACGTAGGTACGGCCGCCCTCGGGAGCCTGCCCTGCCTTCGCCGAAGCCCCGAGCGAAGCCGAGGGGGAAGTCGAAGGGCCCATGCCGAGCAAAGCTCGGCGACCGCCTGCAGCTACGTAAATCCACCGGTTCGCCTAGGTTACCTTCGTTCCCACCGTTACGTTTCCGTTCCCGGCGCGCAAGGATACAATCCAGTCAGTGAAGGCCTACCGAATCGAGCGCATCAAAGGCGGCATGAAGTTCAACTGCACGCGCTGCACCCACAGCGTCAGCACGCTGGATTTCGATGCCAAAGCCGGCAACCTCCGCACCCAGGCCGCCACCGCCATCAACGATCACGCAGCAAAATCGCACCACGAACCATTGGTGGTTTCCGCCGCCGACAGCCAACAGCGCAGCTGGCGCTAAACGACAAACCACCAACCGATTAAATCCAGACAAACTATCGCACGTCACCTGCGCGTTTTTCGGTAACATAGTGTCGCTGCTCCGTGTGCACCATGATCGAGCGCTTCGACTTCTCCGATCTCCGTGAGCTCTTTGCCAAAGCTAACGAAGAGAAATCTGGCGACCAACTAGCCGGCATCGCAGCGCGCTCGGAACGCGAGCGAGTAGCCGCAAAACGCAAACTCGCCGACCTGACGCTCGACGAAATTGTCCGACGCCCGCTGATCGATCCCGAAGAAGATGATGTCACCCGCCTCATCCTCGACATCCACGGTCAGCAAGCCTTCCGCTCCATCGCGAGCATGACCGTCGGCGAATTTCGAGAGTTCCTACTAGACGACGGCACCACAGAGACGCAACTGCATTCGCTGCAAAAAGCGATCATCCCCGAAATCGCCGCCGCAGTAGCCAAATTGATGAGCAACAAGGATCTGGTTCTAGCCGCTGCCAAAATTCGCAACGTCACCCGCTGCCGCAATACCCTGGGCGAGCGTGGAGTGCTCGGCATCCGCGCCCAACCCAATCATCCTGCCGACGACATCGGCGGAATTCTCCTAGCCGCCTTCGAGGGTTTGCTCTACGGCTGCGGAGACGCTGTCATCGGAGTGAATCCCGCCACAGATTCGGTCGAAACAGTCAGCGCGATTCTAGCGGCCCTCAATCGCCTGATCGACGCCTACGAAATTCCCACGCAGACCTGTTGCCTCGCCCATATCACCACGCAGTTGGCGGCCTTAAATCGCGGTTCCCCAGTCGATCTTCTCTTCCAATCCGTAGCCGGCACAGAGGCGGCTAATCGCAGCTTTGGAATCACTCTAAACATGCTCCGCGAGGGTCGTGATCAAGTTCAAGAGCACCATCGCCAACGAAATGTCCGCTGGGCAGGCGACCAGGTCATGTACTTCGAAACCGGCCAGGGTAGCGCCCTCTCCGCCGAGGCGCATAACGGAGTCGATCAACTCACACTCGAAGCGCGCGCCTACGGAGTAGCACGCGCCTTCGACCCCTTCCTAGTTAATAGTGTGGTCGGCTTCATCGGCCCCGAGTATTTATACGACGAACGCCAAATTATCCGCGCCGGACTCGAAGATCATTTCATGGGTAAGCTGCTGGGGCTGCCTATGGGATGCGACGTCTGTTACACCAATCACGCCGCCGCCGACCAGAACTCAGCCGATAACTTGCTTTTACTTCTAAGCGCAGCCGGTTGTAACTACTTCATGGGCGTTCCCTGCTCTGACGACGTGATGCTCAACTATCAATCCACCAGTTATCACGACGCATTGGCCGCGAGGCGTCTCTTCAATCTTCGTCCCGCCCCAGAGTTTCTCGCTTGGTTGCAGAACACGGGAATCTATCGTGGCACGGAATTGGCGTCTCTTGACCCGTCCGCGAGACGCCAACTGATGCATGGTTTGGAGGCATCGCTGGAGAAAGCGCTCTGAATGGCCTTGGAAGATGACCAACTCGCCACCCGCGATTTGTCCGACTTCGGCGTGTCCGAGATCCTAAAGAAAGTGCGCGCGAAAACTCCGGCACGCCTGTTAGCCGGTCGCAGTGGAGCCGCCTACCGAACCAATACTCAACTGGAACTGCGCGAAGCCCATGCCGCCGCTCGCGATGCCGTGCGCACGGAGTTAGACCTAGTCACTACTCTAGGCGCCGATTTCGTCCGCAACTGGAATCTGTTTCAGGTTAGCTCGCAAGCAGCGACCAAAGACGAATATCTACTTCGCCCGGACCTGGGTCGACATCTCAGTAAAGCATCTCGCGAGGAAATAAACAGGCACTGCACAACCGGAAACGATTTGCAGATTGTGATCGGCGATGGCCTTTCAGTAACCGCCGTCGCCGTCCAAGTTCCGCCACTGTTGCCACTCTTAACCGAGGGCGCGACAGTCCGCGGCTGGAGCATCGGCCAGATATTTGAAATCCGTTACTGCCGAGTCAGCATTATCAACGAAATTGGCGAGTTACTCAATCCGCAAGTTGTAGTGCTACTCATCGGCGAACGCCCAGGGTTAGCAACCGCCGAGAGTCTTTCAGCGTACATGGCATATCGGCCAAGAGCAACTCACACCGATGCCCGTCGCAATCTAATCTCGAATATTCACGTTCGCGGAGTTACGGCAGAACAAGCAGCCAAGCGAATTCTCAACTTGGCTGCCGCCATGATGAAGAGTAAGACGAGCGGTTATCAACTGCGCGAAGAGTTCCAGGTGTTATTCGTCCAAAAATAACTCGATAGCTTCTACTTCACAGCTTGATCCGTAATCTCCAGCCCACGGTCAATAATCGCAAACGCCTCGCGCAGTTGTTGCTCGTTGATACACAGCGGAGGATTGGTGAAAAAAGTATTCCAGCGAACGAACGTATAGAGCCCATTCTCCCGGAAAAATTTGCCAAGCGCAACCATTTCGTCGGAAGTACCGTTGAACGGCGCCATCGGCTCCCGCGTCGAGCGATTACGAATTAATTCAACAATGCCGAACAATCCAATCGACCGCACCGCGCCTACCGACGGATGTTTCGCCTGCAACTCCGCGCCCAGCGCCTTCATGATCTCGCCCAGCTTCCGCGAATTCTCAATCAAGTGGTCTTCCTCGTAAACGCGAACAGTGGCCAGCGCCGCTGCGCATCCCATCGGATGACTATTGTAAGTAAGTCCGCCATAGAAGACTTTGTCATCGAAGTGCCGGGCAATATGCTGCCGCATCCCAACCGCACCCAAAGGCAAATAACTCGACGTAAGTCCCTTAGCCATGCAGAGTAAGTCAGGAACAACCTTCCAATGATCGACCGCGAACCATTCTCCGGTGCGGCCAAAACCCGACATAACCTCGTCGGCAATCATCAGAATTCCATACTTGTCACACAGTTTTCGCACGCCTTCCAAATATCCATCCGGCGGCACAAGAATGCCATTCGTCCCGGTCACCGGCTCGAGTATGAAAGCGCCAATCGTGTGCGGACCTTCCAGTTGAACAATTTCCTCGATTGTCGACAGTGCGGTGTCAGCCGACTCCCATCCGCGTTCGATGCCGTGATACGGGTCAAGCACGCGCACCACACCCGGCATTCCCGGCTCCACCGCCCATCTCCGAGGATCGCCAGTGAGGCTAATTGCCCCCGCCGTAGCTCCATGATAAGAGCGATAACGCGCGATAATCTTGTGCCTTCCGGTAAAGAAGCGGGCAATCTTGATCGCGTTCTCATTCGCTTCAGCGCCGCCATTCGTAAAAAAGAATGTATCAATATCGCCCGGCGCAACCTCCGCCAACTTAGCTCCCAGTCGCGCCCGCGGTTCCGTGGCCATAAACGGATTGGCATACACCAATACCGATGCCTGCTCCGCGATCGCTCGAATCACGCGCTCATCGCCGTGTCCAATGTTTACCGACATCAACTGGCTGTTGAAATCGATGAAGCGCTTCCCTTCCGGCGTCCAGAAATAAATTCCCTTCGCCCGCGCTACCGGAATTGGATCGACCTTCGATTGTGCCGACCACTCAAACAATGTGTGCTTCTTAGTGAGATCGACGATCTCCTGGCCGGTCATCGCGGCAACTTCGGTTGACATAGTCATAGGATTTAAAAGCCTGCCAAACTTATCTACGGACAGCGCAGGACACCATCCTAAGCAAACTGTCCGGTCAACACATCTTTCTTCTCAGCAACGTGCGCCAGCGCAGATTCAAGCACGTCCATCCCCTCATTGATTTGCGAGTCCGCAATCACCAGCGGCACCAGCAACCGAATCACGTTACTGTAGGACCCAGCCGTGATGGTTATCAATCCATGCTCGTAACAATATTGTGAGACTCGAGTCGTCTCTGTATCTGCGGGTTCGCGCGTTGCCTTCGACCGCACAAGTTCCAGCGCCTGCATCGCGCCAAGGCCACGAACATCTCCGACGAGTTCCCACCGCGCCTGCCACTTTGCCGCGCGTTTTCGAAATCGTTCGCCCAGCACGTTCGCGCGCGCACAAAGATTTTCTTTCTCGATAACGTCGAGAACGGCCAACGACGCTTCGCAAGCAGCTGGATTTCCCGCAAACGTTCCGCCCAACTGGCCGACGCCGGGAGCATCCATAATTTCGGCGCGTCCCGTCACTGCCCCCATAGGCAGTCCACCAGTAAGCGATTTCGCCATCGTGACCAGGTCGGGCTCCAGCCCTAGGCGCTCGCATGCAAACATTGCCCCCGTGCGCGCAAACCCGGTTTGCACTTCATCGGCAATGAGCACAATTCCATGTTCGCGGCAAATCGCGCTAAGCGTCGGATAGAACTCCGCAGGCGGTGTTACAAACCCACCCTCGCCCAGAATCGGCTCGACAATCACTGCCGCCACCGACTCAGCCGCAACCACCCGTTTGAAAGTATCTTCAATGTGCCGCGCACAATACACATCGCAAGACGGATAACTCATCGAGTAAGAACAGCGAAAACAATAGGCATAAGGAATACGATAGACCTCAGCCGGGAACGGCTCGAAACCAGCTTTGTAAGGATACGTCTTACTGGTCGCCGCCATCGCCATGTAAGTACGGCCATGAAACGCATCTTCAAAGCTGATAATCGCGGACCGTTTCGTATAACAGCGCGCGATCTTGATCGCATTTTCCACAGCTTCAGCGCCCGTGTTCACAAGGATGGTCTTCTTAGGACCTTTACCCGGGACCAATGCATTTAACTTTTCGCAGACAGCTATATAACTCTCATAGGGGAGCACATTGAAGCTCGTGTGCAGGAAACGATCCAACTGGCGTCGGATAGCGTCCACCACAGTCGGTGCGCGATGTCCCGTGTTCAGACAACCTATACCGCCGGCAAAATCAATCAGCCGATTGCCATCAACATCCTCGACTACCGCCCCTTCTGCCTTGGCAACGAACACCGGCGTAGCGTGAAACACCCCTCGAACGACCGCTGCATCGCGACGCTTCATCAACGCTTGCGAGCGCGGTCCCGGAATAGATGTGCGCAATTGAATACTCGACATAAATCAATCTCATTCTTGTTTTGGCGCCCTCTACTGGCAAGTGAGCACTGGTAACTGGCAACTGTTTCTCAGTACCAGCCAATCGGCGCTTCATTTAGGTTGATATATACCTGCTTCGTCTCGAGATACTCTTCTATCCCCCACGGTCCTAACTCACGCCCAAAGCCTGACTGTTTATAACCGCCCCACGGCGCCTCAACGTAAGTCGGTTGCATGTGATTGACCCAAACAATGCCCGCGCGCAACGCCTTCACCGCACGCATGGCCTTGAAAATATCGCGTGTCCACACAGCAGCCGCCAGTCCGTAAGGCGTATCGTTCGCAATCTTGAGCGCGTCTTTCTCATCATCGAACGGAATCACTGCCGCAACCGGGCCAAATATCTCCTCGCGTGCGATTCGGGCATTGTTATCGACGTCATAGAAGATGGTTGGTTGCACATAGTAGCCCTTGGCTAACTTCTCTGGACGCCCGCCACCAGAAGCTAGCTTGGCCTCCTTCTTGCCGATCTCCACATAGTCGCACACCCGGTCATATTGCTCTTTCGAAACTAGCGATCCCATCTTTGTTTCGCGCTCAAGAGGAGGCCCGATCTTAATTTTCTTAGCCTTCTCGGCCATAGCTTCCACAAACTTACTGTAAATCGTTTTTTGCACCAAAATGCGGCTACCCGCAGAACACACTTCGCCCTGATTAATGAATACCCCAAATAACGCTCCATCGATGGCGGCCTCGAAGTCAGCGTCCGCAAAAAAAATGTTAGGCGACTTACCTCCCAGTTCCAGTGTCACGCGTTTCACGGTATCCGCTGCCTCTTTCACAATGATCTTGCCGACTGCGGCCGATCCCGTGAAGGCAATTTTGTTTACGTCCGGATGCTTGACCAGAGGCGAGCCGCAGCTTTCGCCGAAGCCCGTGATCACGTTCACCACGCCTTTGGGCAGGCCAACTTCATCCAACCACTTCGCCAGTTCGAGCGCGGTGAGCGGCGTCTGCTCGGCTGGCTTCAGCACACAAGTACAACCCGCCGCCAGCGCGGGAGCCAACTTCCACGCGGCCATCATCAGGGGATAATTCCACGGAATAATCTGACCGGCAACGCCCATCGGTTCTTTTAGCGAGAGGCTCATTGCATTGTCGGGAACAGGATTCACATAGCCCACGACCTTCGTGGCCAGCCCGCCGTAGTATTCAAAGCAGGTCGCGACGTCATTAATGTCATACTCGGCCTCCACGATCGGCTTTCCTGAGTTACGGCATTCCAGTTCGGCGAGCATACTCATGTTCTGCCGTACTTTGTCGGCTAATCGAAACAGAACACGCCCCCGCTCTTGCGCTGTTGTGCTCGCCCACGGCCCTTCCTCGAATGCGGCCTTGGCAGCCGCAACCGCGCGGTTCACATCGTCCGCATTCGCGTCGGGAACCTGGGCAATGACCTCTTCGGTCGACGGATCGTACACAGGAAATGTTTTGGCCGACTTACTCGCGATCCAATCGCCATTGATCAGCATCGAATAAGTCTTGACGTCGGTTTTAACTCCACCGGGCATAACTCCTCCACAAATTATCTCTATTCTACTAGGGCTGCCTGTGGTTCTTTCAGTCGTCCATAAACAAAAAAGAAAAACGCGGCCAGCAGCAGAAAGAACAATGTAAAGCCGAACATCTTTGCTTCATACTTCCACACCGAGGTAATCTGTTTGGCGGGAAAGAACGCCAGCGCGATTCCCAGCGCCGTGGTCACAAAGCCGCAGAACCCAGACACAATCAGAGTGGCGCGGCGGTAGCGTCCGCCGGACAAATTGTCGCCGAACGCAAACTTCAGCAGCGCTGCAAACACATAGAGAAATGGCACCAATTGCAGAACAACCGCCAACGATAACATGGTCTGGAAAGCCTCCTGCACGCCGCCCGAGGCATAGAAATTGATGATGATCAACACAAGCGAGACGATCCCTTGCACGATAAGCGCCGCATAAGGAGTCCTATATCGTGGATGGACCTTACCGAGCCACGCCGGCATGTAAGAATCAAGACCAGCGACAAACGGTATGCGCGCTGATCCTCCCATCCATGCCGAGCCAATGCCCGCAATCGACAGACTCAGCATCAAAGCGAACGGAGTTATGACCCATGCCACTCCAACTCTTGTGGCCATATGACTAACCGCTTGCACAATCCCCTGTAGCACACTGATATCATTCTTGCCTACTGCAATCAGCAACGTGAGTGTCGCTCCGATATAAAGCAATCCGGAAATAACACCGCCCCACACCACCGCGCCCGGCAGAGTCTTCTGAGGATCTCGGATCTCGTCGCCCATCACCGAAGCGAGCTCGAGCCCGACTAAGCCAAAGCAAATTACGCCGAACGAGTTCAGCACAAACCTGGGGTCCGCCGGAATTCGGAAATCCGCAGCTGCGACGGTCGTGCCAAAGCGCAGCCAAATCGTAACTCCGAGACCGATCAAAACCGCCGCCGCAACAAATGTTCCTATCGCACCCGCATTGTTGAGCCACTTACCGACTCCTAGTCCAACAATGTTTACCACCGTCAACAGCACCAGCAACGACACCGAAGCAGCCAGGGCGAACTTTTTATTATCGGCAAGTCCGGCATGCCGCGGGCCCATGGCAAACACAGTTACTCCGACAAAGTACAGCATTACTGTCGGTATATAGAGCATGTTATTCGTCCAGTAACACCATCCAGAGAGAAATCCGTGGAAGTCGCCAAACACTTCTTTTGCCCACAAATAAACGCCGCCTTCGCCAGGGTAGCGATGCGCAAGTTCAATCACCGCGATTCCCTGTGGCCAGAAAAACAAGAGCAGAGAGATCAACCATAACCATACTGTCACTCCGCCGTTGGCCGCAATGCTAGGAACGACGTTGAGATTGAATACGGCAACGACAAACAGCAACACCAGGTCAAAACGCCCTAGAACCCGCTTTAAGTGCGGCTGATTGTCTTCGGTTGTAGGCATTATCCAGCTTGCGTAATTCAGGTTGCACAAATCGGTTGCTCGCGCATCGAGTGATCAGTTTTTCAATCACCCGATGGCGAGATGGCCGGATCTGACTTAGTGCGCCACTACCGCGCCCAGGCGCTCATGCTGCGCCGCCGCCAGCCACCTGGCGATGTCGCCAAAAGCCGCCAGATGCAGGTCGATATCCGCCTCCGTATGTTGCACGGAAATCGTCCATTGCTCGTCCCACCAATAGGGTTGGCACATTACGCCGCGATTCACCATACCAAACCAGTAATGCCGCCACAGATCGATATCAATCGCCAGCCAATCGCGATAATTCCGAATTTCCTTGGGATATAACATCAGCACGCCATTCGCCCCAGCGCTCGCAATGTAACCCTGCAACCCTACCTTGGCGATGACTTTCCTGTAACCGTCCACTAACTTGTGACTTAGTTTGTCCACATGTGCGTAGTTAGCACGAGTAAGTACCTCGCGGAATGTCGCCAACCCCGCAGCCATCGAGATCGGATTCGTGTTATAAGTACCGCCGTGAAATACTTTGTGCTCGGCGATCAAGTTCATCACCTTCTTACGCGCACCGAAAGCGGCTAACGGGAATCCTCCGCCGATGGATTTGGCTAGGCAAATCATATCCGGCGTCACGCCAAAATATTCTGAAGCACCACCCCAGCCGAGCTTCGCGCCCGTCTTGACTTCGTCAAAAATCAACAGCGCACCGTTCTTATCGCAAAGCTCGCGCAGTCCTTCGAGAAATCCCTTCTGCGGCATGCACAGCCCAACGTTCATCATGATCGGTTCGAGAATCACCGCCGCGATCTCATTCGGATTCTCGCGGAACCGCCGCTCCACCGTCTCCAGATCATTGAAAGTGGCGACCTTCACGTTATCCAGACTCGCCTTCGGCACGCCCGCCCCGCCCGACACAGCCTTCGGATTCTTAATATCGCCGAAATCATCAGCCGGAGGATGCGGTTTCACGCTGACCAGTGCCGCATCGTGCAGTCCGTGATAGCCGCCTTCAAACTTAATAATCTTGTCGCGTCCCGTAGCCGCCCGCGCCAGGCGAATCGTATGCATGGTCGCTTCCGTCCCACTATTACCGAAGCGGCACATCTCCACCGGAAACCGCGTGCAGATCTCCTCTGCCAACTCCCACTCCATGTTGTGCGGCATGCCATAAGCCGTGCCCTTGTGCAGGCGCCCTTCAACCGCCTTGATCACCGCCGGATGCGAGTGCCCCGCCATCAGCGTGCCAAAACATAAATTGTGGTCCAGATATTCGTTACCATCGAGATCGCGGAACTTGCTGCCCGAAGCCTCCGCAACAAAAATCGGGTAAGGATCATAGGCGCGGTAATTACTAGCCACGCCCAACGGCAGACGCTTCAGGTTCTTCTTATGCGCTTCAGCAGACTTCGGAGTACGTCGCGCGAACGTGTCGAGCTCTTTTTGCAATGCGGGGTACATCGTGATTCTCCAATATGCTCAGGCCAGGTAGGCCATTAGATTAGGCCCGGACGACCGAAACCGCCCGGGTTTCTACAATTTTATTTTATTCTTTGCCGCTCCTCTTTCGCACTAGAAGTACAACTTTAAGGCAAACTGCGCCAGGCGCGGGTCTTTTACTTGGGTGACTTGGCCAAACTGAGCGCCGTCGGTGCTGTTCCCGTCCGGATTATAGAACTGCGTATGATTGAAGAGATTAAACAATTCTCCTCGAAATTCGACGTGCGTCCGTTCACCAAGCGGAAGGAGCTTTACGACGGCAATGTCGGTCTCGCTGATTCCCGGTCCGCAACAGATCGTGCGCGGTGCGCTGCCAATGTAACCGAAGACGTTGGCCTCGCTGAAAATCGACGTTTGACTAAGGGAGTTATTAAAATAATAGTTGCCATTGCTTTGTGGCCTTTGCCAGTGAAACGGCCCGACCTGGTTGGGTTCGCCGGGTAACTCGAAGTCGAAGCTATTCATCAACTCATTGTCAGACGAGGATGTAATACGAATCGGAAAACCCGTCTGATAAGTGGTAATACCTGACACGGACCACCCATCGACTAACTTCCCGGCAAGACCATTGTATTTTCTTATCGGTAACTCCCATTCATAACTAACGACAAAGCGGTGGCGTGCGTCGAAGAGCGAACGCGCATAGTTATGGGCGCCCGGCAATGGATTCAATATCCCCTCAAAGCTGGACGCCTCGTCAATGGACTTGCTGTAGGTGTAGGCCGCGGTAAATTGGAGTCCACGGGCAAATCGTTTATCCAACGAAGCTTGCAAAGAGTTATAGCCCGATCCGGCAATCGTATCCTGCGCAAAAATTCCGGTAAAAACCGGCACCCCATTAGGGGGGCAGCCGTTCCCGGTCAACGGATCACACTGCGGCGACGAATAGCGACGCAAACCTACGAATTGAAGCGTTTGTCCCGTCCCCGCTACCACCGTGCCATTGGGCAGATGGAAGCCTCCACCCGCAGAACTGGTGAATCCGCTGGGAACTGTGACAAGAAATGGAGCATCTTCCGTGAACTGGGCACAGGTCGTCGGTCCACCGGTGGGTCCCGCAATCACGTTCCCTGGGTTCGCCGTGGCGATACTGTCGATATCCAGGCAAGTCTGGGGGTTGGAATAGTTGATATCATGGGTAGCCAGCAAGCGGTGTCCCTGCGATCCTACATACCCAACTTCCATCTTCAAGTCTCGAGCCAATTCGCGCTGAATGGTTAGGTTGTATTGCGCCGTATACTGCGACCGCAAATGTGGCTGAAAATCGCCATACAGATCGATCGGCTCGTATAGTGCCCAATTCTGAGGCGCCCCGCGATGGGGAGTTATAACTCCGTTAAACGGATTCAGATAAGTGGTGGCTCCATCCTGACCGAGAAAAGGCAGGTTAAATTGTGTCTCGGAAACCGTCGTGCTCCCTCCAAAGGGAGGCTCGGCACCGAATTGCGCCAGCACCAGTTCCTCAATCGGGTTATAGAACAGTCCCCACCCAGCACGAATGCTGGTCTTACCCGAACCGCCCGGACTCCATGCAACACCAATCCGGGGAGCGAAGGCTTTGTAATAGGTTGTAGTCATGCCCGCTGGTACACCGGGATCACCCGGAACAACCAGCCCTATTGCGTCTTGCGACGTGCAATCGGTGTTAGGGCCGCCACAAGGGTAGATCGTAGACGACTGGCCGGGTCGAAAAGTCTCAACGTGCTGCGCCTTATCCGCCAAGGGAGTGTTTAGCTCCCATCGCAGCCCATAATTCAACGTGAGATTCGGCTTCACCTTCCAGCTGTCCTCCGCGTATACATATACTCCGACGTTGCGGATCTCTTCGTTTTGAGCCGAGCCTTCTCCGAATGTATCGGGAAGACCCAACAGAAAATTAGGGTACAGATTAGCGGCGCCGGTGTCGTTCGGTCCGCCGCCAAAGTAGCTGAATTCCCCATTTACGTTGTAGTAATAAAATTGGTTAAATTGCTGCCGGCGAATATCCGCGCCAAACTTGAAAGTATGATTACCCTTGATCTTGGTCAAACTATCTGCCCATTGGAAAGAATTCCCCGCTTGAGGAAGCTCTCCCTCCCAATCATTTCCAAGGGAAAACCCTCCCGAGATAGAAATGAAAGGAAGTCCCTCGCGGTTTGCGTTAAGAAACGGATGTATCCCGAACTGGCTGCCGAGTGGATCCGTCGAATTATCTCCGTAAAAACAGGGCACGCTGGCCGTTAGCCACGAGGGAGGCGGCGGGCAGGAATTCTGCACCAGCTCGGTGTTTGCCGGGTGCTGAAATGTCTCCTGACCCTCGCGATTGTAGTTAAAACGAAATTCATTGACCGTGTTGTTGTTGATCGTCCAGTTGTGACTGATGTTCCACATCTGGAATCGTTCCGCTACGATATCTCCAAACCCGGGAAGATCGGCGCCAGCTAATTCAAAGTTGGCAAACGGATTGTGCGTGCGATCATCATTGAAATAGTAATAGAAGGTAAGGTTTTGCTTGTCATTCAGGCGATGGTCAACTCGCGCCGTAACTTGATCTCCACGTATGGGCTCCGTTGGAACGGTACTAATTAAAGAGCCGTCGTTCGGTGGAATAGGAACGAACTGAAGAAGGTCGACCGCCGTGGGATCCATGCAAGCAAGCGGGATCTGACTAGTCGGGAAGACAGGCGGAAGTAGGTTCGGGTTCCCAGGGATGAACCCGTACGGCGCTCCATCTTGAATTGTCGCGGTAGGACCGTTAACCAAGTAGTTGGCCGCTTGACAACCAGGTCTGCTCGTCAGTAGAGCCGAGTTGTTTAATACACCAGTAAACGGAGTGCCCGCTGGATTTACATCTGTGAAATCCGAAACAATCTGCCCATTCACCAAATTAGTTGGAGATGGAGTTTCCTGCGAACTGGGGACGGTGACGGCGGGCGAAACGATGCCTTGCCGAATGCGCCGCCCTTCGTAGCTGGCAAAGAAGAACGTGCGGTTCTTTACGATGGGGCCGCCGAACGTCCCGCCAAACTGGTTTTGATTGAACTGCGGTTTCTCGCAAGCAAGCCCTTCCGCCGCCGTAAGGCAGTAATCATTGGCGTTGAGCACTTTGTTGCGGAAAAACTCGAAGAGATTTCCATGCCACTGATTTGTCCCTGACTTGGTCACCACATTCACAACCGAGCCCGAGTTGCGCCCATATTCCGCGTCGAAAGTGTTGGTCAAAACTCGGAATTCCGCAATGCTGTCAGGCGATGGCTGAACCGTCGGCAAATTCGCGAAGAGGTCGTTCGCATCGCCTCCATTTACGCTGAAATTATTAGATCGTCCACGACCGCCGTTCACCGACACCGCGCCAGGGGAGTCGCTCCCGTAAATGAGAGTGTTACTGGAACCAACAGTCGACATCACTCCCGGCTGCAATTGCAGAAGCTGATAAGTATCGCGAGTATTGAGCGGCAAAGTCGAAACCTGCCGCGCGTCCATGACTGCGCCCAGCTGCGTACTGGTGGTGTCAACCAACGGCTCTTCCGAGGACACTTCAACTGTCTCTTTGGTTGTGCCGACCTGCAAAACAGAATTAATGGTTACGATCTGGTTGAGATCAACATTTATACCGCGTTCGATGCTCGTCTTGAAACCCGCCAGATCGAATTGCATCCGGTAAGTGCCCACCGCGACTTGCGGGAAGTTGTATTCGCCATTGGCGTTGGCGGTAGTCTCGCTGCTCACGCCGGTGGCCTCATTAGTGAGCGTGACCTTAACTCCGGCCAGCACCGCTCCGCTGGAGTCGGAGACGCGCCCAAGAATACGTCCGCCAGTACCCTGCGCCGACATCATCATCGAGCAGACCAGTAACAAGCTGAGGATCGAACTCAAAGAGATCAGCCAGTAAAAAATGCGGGAAGCTTTTGATAATTCTTTCGACGATGACATGGAAGGTATCCTCCAAATCTGGGGGCGATTTTGTCAGATCCGAATCAGCTTGCGTGCAAAACAAACCTTGCTATAATCGCGCAAGGTTAGAGACTTTGCCGCTTCCTGTCAAGCGGAAAAGCTCCCGCGGCGCGACCAGCATCCACATTGGGAACTCGTTTCAGAAATATGCCGGACGAAGCGCAAGTTTATCTAAAAATCGGCGACGTAGCCCGCTTAGTGGGGATTTCTCCGTCGGCCATCCGCGGCTGGGAAGCTCTCGGTCTCACTCGCCCGCACCGCACCGAGAGCCGTTATCGTCTTTACACCAACGACGACGTTCGCCTGCTGAAAAAAGCGCGCTACCTGCGCAAGTTCCGCGGACTTAACGCCGCCGCCATCGTGCAGATGCTGAAGCGCGAAGGTGCGATCAAACCGGCTGCCCCCAGCGGCATCTCATCGATTGGCCCACGCCTGCGCCGCTTACGCATACAACGTAAAGTCGGTCTCGCCGAAGTCGCCGCAGCCGCCGGAATTTCCGTCGGCTTTCTCAGCGCCCTCGAACGCTCCCAGATGAGCGCCTCCGTGGGCGCACTGCGCAGGCTAGCACGCTACTACCGTACTAACATCCTTGATTTTTTCGATGCGACGGAATTGAATACCCGATTGGTGCGCCCTCCCAAACGCAAGGTGCTCGAAGCCGGCCCCGGCGTGCGTATGGAATTGCTCGCCTGGGGCAACAAGGTGATGGAGCCACATCTTTTTCGCATCAAGCCTCACGCCGGAAGCGGTGAATCCTATGCCCACGAAGGCGAGGAATTCTTATTCGTGTTACGCGGCGAATTGAAGATCGCTCTTGACGGCGAAGAGTACCATCTGAAGCGCGGCGACAGTTTTTATTTTGAAAGCGCCACGCCTCATCGTTGGACGAATCCCGGCCGCAGCGAGACCTGCCTTCTATGGGTCAACACGCCGCCGACTTTCTAGGGAGATTTGGCGCTTAGTACCGGCGTTCTGCGAGAGATTTTGGGTGGCGCAGCGCTTCAGCGCTGCGATAAGTCAGTGCTTTGAACGCGGCTTTAGCCGCTGAGGATCTGCATGCTCCGCAAATCGACTTGTTCCCTCTGGTGCGCGTTGCTCGCCATTTTCTGCGCCTCCTGCGCGAAAAAAACTCCCACCCTCAACCTTCTAGTCTGGGAGGGCTACGCCGATCCTTCTTATGTCCACGCCTTCGAAGAGGCGAACCACTGCAAAGTTTCCGCCTCCTACATGGGATCGAGCGACGAGTTAGTTGCTAAACTCCGCGGCGGCAGCGCCGGTAACTACGACATAATCTCTCCCTCAAGCGACGTCGCCACCATGATCGCGACCTCCGGCCTCGCCGCGCCGCTCGATCTCGGCAAGCTTCCCAGCTACAACCAGCTCTCGCCGCAACTCACTTCTCTGCCGCTGGTCCGCGTAAAAGGCGATGTCTACGGCGTGCCCTTCGTGTGGGGGCCCGACCCGATGATCTACGACACTACCGCATTCCCTCAGCCTCCCGATAGCTGGAACGTAATGTGGGATCCGAAGCTGAAAGGAAAAGTCTCGGTGTGGGACGATCTCTCGACTATCTATATGGCCGCGCAGGTGCTCGGCTATGACAAGCCCGATCCCGCTCATCTCTATAACTTGACCGACGAGGAGCTCGAAGCCATCAAGAAAAAGCTGATCGAACTTAAGCCGAACATTCGCAAGCTATGGTCCACCGGAGGAGAACTTACTAACTTGTTTCAAAATCACGAAGTAGTAATCGCCATGGGCTGGCCCCTCATGACCAATCAACTGCGCAAAAGCAATTTCCCGGTGGGTGAAACGATTCCCAAAGAAAATACCACCGGCTGGATCGATCACCTGATGATCACCGCTGGCAGCGAGAACAAAGATCTGGCGTACAACTTTCTCGAATTCATGATCCAGGCGCAGACGCAGAAAAAAGTCACTGACGTAACTGGATACACTCCGGCAAATCCTCGCGCTGCACAATATATGACTCCCGATGAAATAAAGAGTCTCCACCTCGACGACGTAGACAATTACCAGAAGCGCCTATATTTCTGGCAGAATGTTCCGCGCCGAGCCAAATACAACGAAATCTGGAACGAAGTAAAAGCCACGCAGTAGCCAGCTGTTGCCTGTGTGGAGCGGGCGCCCTCGCCCGCGATAAGGTTAGCAACGCAAAACGATAGCTATGGCAACCACGACAGAAGCGGGGTTCACGGACAAAAGTAAGCCAGACTCCACCTCGCTCCTGTCCATCCGCTCCGTAGCGAAGCACTTTGGCAAAAACATCGTGCTCCGCGACATTTCGCTCGAAATCGCCGAAGGCGAATTCTTAACCATCCTGGGCGAAAGCGGCTCAGGAAAAACCACGCTCCTAAGAATTCTCGCCGGCTTCGAACAACCGACCTCCGGAGAAGTCTGGATGCAAGGCGAACGCCTCGACACCCAGCCTCCCTATCGCCGCCGCGTCAACACCGTCTTCCAACACTACGCACTCTTCCCTCACATGACCGTCGAACAAAACGTCGGCTACGGATTACAAGTCGCGAAACGTCCGGCCGAAGAAATCAAATCGCGCGTCGCCGAGGCACTGGCGAAAGTAAAAATGTCCACCTTCGCCAAATCGAAGCCCTCAAAAATCAGCGGCGGCCAACAGCAACGCATCGCACTCGCCCGCGCGCTCGTCAACCGCCCGCGCTTGCTGCTCCTCGACGAACCACTCTCCGCGCTCGACGCCAACCTGCGCCGCGAGATGCAAGTCGAACTCAAAGCCCTGCAGCGCGAAGTCGGCATCACCTTCATCTTCGTCACCCATGATCAGGAAGAAGCAATGGTTATGTCCGATCGCATCGCGCTACTGCGCAGCGGCGAACTGGAGCAGGTCGCCAGCCCCCGCGAAATCTACCATCGTCCCGCAACCTCTTACACGGCGCAATTCATCGGACACACGAATCTGTTGTACGCCGATGTTCGCCAAGGCACGGCGATGTGCGATCGGCTCGTGTGGCCGACTTCCCTGCCCGATGGATCCGCTCTCTTTTCGCTGCGTCCAGAATGCATTCGGCTAGCGAGGATTGCGCCGCCCGCAATCGGTTCTGCCAACCCTCTTTCAAATATCCGTTTTCGCGCCACACTTCGCGATCAAGCCTTCCACGGCGCCACCGACTTGCTCCACGTCGAATCCGACGGCGGACTCATCCTAACCATCCGCATTGCCAGCCACGATCTCCCCAATTCCAAAGCTCCGCTGGAGTTCGAATTTTCCGCCGCCGATGCCATCCCAGTCCGCGACTCCGATAATAAGAATGAGGAGCGGCGCTAATGTTCTCCCGCGCCTACCGCGCCGCCATAACCGTCCCGCCGCTGATTTGGGTAGCCGCATTTCTCCTCGTTCCTTATCTGCTGATGTTCTGCTACAGCTTCTGGTCAGTCTCAGAATCTGGAATCATCATCCACACATGGAGCCTGAACAACTACCACGAGCTTCTAACCAAGCCCGTCTACTGGCAAACGCTGCTTCGCTCCATGTGGATTGCCGCTCGCGTTACCTTCTTCTCCATGTTATTAGGCTATCCGTTGGCATACTTCCTGTCCCTCCATGCTGGTTCTCGAAAAGATCTCTACTATCAACTGGTAATCATCCCGCTCTGGGTAAGTTACTTGGTCCGCGCCTACGCCTGGAAGACAATCCTTGGCACCGACGGAGTCATGAACACGCTGCTGCAATATGTGCATCTGACGAGCCACCCGCTAGACTTCCTGCTCTACAGCCCGTTCGCCGTAGTCCTGACATTGACGCACATCTATACTCCATTCACCTTCTTACCAATCTACGCGTCGCTAGAGCACATTCCGCGTAACCTAGTCGAAGCCTCGCACGACTTAGGAGCCACGCCTCAACAAACTTTCTGGCGAGTAATCTTTCCGCTCTCCATCCCCGGAGTCTTAGCCGGAGCAACCTTCGCCTTCGTCCTGAGCCTCGGAGATTTCCTCGCCCCGCTCTTACTAGGTGGCCCGAGCGGCATCATGATCTCCAACATAGTAGTAAGTCTCTTCGGAGCGGCCTATAACTGGCCCCTAGGCGCCGCCATCTCGCTTTGTATGTTAGTGCTGGTTCTAGCCCTGATCTTTTTCTCTGAGCGCCTGGAAAAGAAGTGGAGTTTCTCGTGAGCACGTCTTCTTCAAGTTCGTCGATAAAAACCTCGCGCTGGCTAGCCTTTCACGCTTTACTAGTCTTCGCCTTCCTCTATCTCCCCATCGCCATCCTCATCCTCTATTCCTTCAACGGACAAGGCGTAGGCGGCTTCCCTCCGCGCAACCTGACTCTCAGCTGGTATCGCATCCTATTCAGCGACGCTCCCATCTGGGATTCAGTCCTCAACAGCCTGCTAGTAGCTGCAGCCGCGATGCTGATAGCCCTGCTCTTCGGAATCCCGGCTGCGCTAGCCGTAGATCGCGCCAACTTCCCTGGCAAAGCCCTATTTCGCCGCTTGGTCTTACTGCCACTAATCCTCCCCGGCATCATTACCGGACTATCTCTACTAATGCTCTTCCGAGTTGCCGAAGTAAAACTAAGCCTGCTAACCATAATCCTAGGCCATGGCACCGCACTAATCTCCGTAGCTACCACGAAAGTCTTCGCCGGACTGCAAAAACTAAACCGTGCCCAGGAAGAAGCCTCGCTCGACTTGGGAGCGACTTACTGGCAAACCTTCTGGCGCATCACCGTCCCTAACCTGAAGCTCTCGATCATCGGAGCGGCGCTCCTGATTTTTACACTCTCCATGGACGAAATCGCCGTAAGCTTTTTCCTCATCGGCCGCGACAACACCCTCCCGCTAGAAATCTGGGGACGCCTCCGCCGAGGCATCACCCCAGAAATCAACGCCATCTCCACCATCATCTTCATGTTTTCGCTGCTAACGATAGTCGTCTGGTATCGCCTGCGAACGCGCGCGGAAGTGACTCCCGAAATCGGTGCTGAGCTGGTCGAAACTGCTGGGCGCAGCTAGGCTTGAAAGGCAGTAGGCGCCTCCGGTTTATTTGCGTCATATATTTCGTTACAGTTCATAGTCCAAGGTGGTTTCTATGATTCGCATCCTGCTGCTCTTGACGATAGTCCTGCAAGCGGTCTCGCTAGCCGCGCCAAAGCCTGTGATCGACAATGACCGCGTTGCCGTTTGGGATGTGGCCGAACCTCCAACGGCGCGGCCGCTTGACGCCGTGCTTGTGTCATTGTCTGGCGCCGCGTCGTTTGTGCCCAGGAACACGCCGCCGGAGGTTTCCGGAGCGAAGGTGTCCGGTTCGAAGATCGCTGGACGATCGATTGTCATCGATCTGAAGGATCATCCCGTTGCTCCAATTGCGAATACTAGCGGCTATCCGCTGGCGTTTCCGCGGCCCGGTTCGAAGAAAATTCTGGAGAACGCGCGCGTCATTGTGTGGGATTACACCTGGACGCCGGGTGTGGCCACTCCGATGCACTTCCACGATAAAGATGTTGTGGTGATGTACCTCGAGGATGGTGACTTAAAATCGACGACTCCGGACGGGAAGGATACGGTGAATTCGTACCAGTTCGGCATGGTAAAGTTCAACCTTCGTGACCGCGTGCACACCGAGACGCTGATACGTGGGAAGCAGCACGCAATCATCACTGAGCTGAAGTAACTGGCAGAGATACTCTGCAAGAAAGGTCTTGTTCAAAAGTGAAAGATCAGATCGCTCGCCGCCGTGAGCTGATTCTGCCGTCGGCCGTTGTCATAGGCCTTCCGATCCCACGCGCGCTCAAAGCGCAGCTCCGGACGCAACTGTACCGTCGAGCCCCACCAATGGCACCACATGATCGTGTTCTCTGAATATTTCGTTGCGTAGCCAGTGCGCTGACCTTTCTTATCGTCAAGAAAATCGCTGCGAAAAGATAAGAAGTTGTGCGCGGAAAGTTCCTTCTGCAAAAAGTTCACCACCGCATATTCAAGAGCGGTGCAACGCTCTTCTCCCGTCAAACAGTAAGCACCGTTCGCGCCCAGTTCGGGCTTGATCGTGCCGGCGATCGCAGGCACATCGCGCTCATACATATACCAACTCTCCGTCGCCATGTGAAGGGTCTTCGAGAACTTGTGATACCAGGTCGCGTCGAACTGTTGCAGATTGTTATAAGCGTACCTGGCATCATTGATTCCATTCGCGCAAGCGTAAAGATTGTCATTCGCCGACTTGGCCATATAGCTCAGGCAAGCCGTTGCCGAAGGCTTCGCGTCAGCAGCCCAAGGAGCAACATCGTGTCCAGCGGTAATTCCCAATTGCATCAGCCATTGATCGCTCGCTTTCAACGTCGCGATCAATCCTGTGTCGGTAAACGGGTCGATCGCATAGAGCAGCGAGTGGCTGAAGATGTAATTATTCGGCGCCAGTTGCGCCTCGATCCCAGGAACAGAGATAAATCGGCCAAGCCTGAGATTCATTCCCTGCGCAACCTGTGGAATGTAGATGTCGAGATATTCGAGCGTTGGATCGAAACCGTACTGATGATGATCGTCGAGCAATTGGTCAGCTCCGTAGCCTTTCGCGGTGGTGAAGCGATAATCGGTCCCATAAAGCGCGGTGAGATGATAGCCCCAATCGGCATGATCGCGTTGCACCGAATCCGGCAAGCGCTCGGCATAAAGCACAAACTGATTCAGCTCGAAGCGGTTGGAGTAAACATCGTTCGCCTCAGGCGCATTGCTGTTGGTTGATGTGCTGAAGTTGAGCGTCGGCTCAACCCATCCATACAGCTTCGTGCGGCTGCGCGCTCCGTTGATCGCCGTCATCAGCGGATAACTGTTCGTGTCAGGCTCGCCAATCACAGGCGATCCGCCATAAGACCAGTCAGAGTTCGGAAACGGCGGCGAATCGAGCGGCGATGGAAGGCCGCGACGCGCTGGAGTTGGTGATGATGATGATGCAGTCGAAGGATTCGGCGGAGACCAATCCTGGCGGTAAAAGTCAGCCCAGCGAGCGAAGAAGCCCGCAGGCGCGCTTGGTTTCGGAGCGTCGGGCAGTGAAGAAGACTGTTTGTCTGGCTGTTGTGCGGAGCAGTAAATGCGCAACGCGAAGACGATGCTAATGAGAATGAAGAAGAGATATGGGCGGAGGCGCGAAACGCAGCGCGAATTGTCGATCGGACGCATGAGATTTGCGGCCAGTTCAGTCTACAAGGTAATGCTGCAGGCTTGGCGACGCGAGCCTCAAGCAACCTGAGAATCCATCCGACATAGTAAAGTAGTAGTTAGGCTTAATTAGCGGCCTGAGGAGTTGTCGATCTGAATCCGAGTATTCGCAATATCGCCATCATCGCCCACGTGGATCACGGCAAGACCACGCTGGTTGACGCCATGCTTCGCCAGAGCGGCACCTTCCGCGACAACGAGACCGTCGCCGAACGCGTTATGGACTCGAACGACCTCGAGCGCGAGCGCGGCATCACGATCCTCGCCAAGAACACCGCCGTGTTTTACGCCGGAACCAAGATCAATATCGTCGACACGCCTGGGCACTCCGATTTCGGCGGCGAGGTTGAGCGCGCTCTTAAGATGGTCGATGGCGTCATGCTGCTCGTCGATGCCAGTGAAGGCCCGCTACCGCAGACTCGTTACGTGCTCAGCAAAGCTCTCGAGGCGAATCTGAAGCCGATTCTGGTCATTAATAAGATCGACCGGCCCGATGCGCGTCCGCAGGAGGTGCTGAATGAGGTCTATGACCTCTTTATCGACCTCGATGCCAAGGAAGACCAGCTAGATTTT
Source organism: Acidobacteriaceae bacterium (assembly GCA_003132405.1). GTDB lineage: Bacteria > Acidobacteriota > Terriglobia > Terriglobales > Acidobacteriaceae > Acidiflorens. Next base: position 31,423 of record PKXQ01000064.1, read on the forward strand.
CCCGTCCTTTATACGAACGCGAAGGCAGGAACCGCCGCCGTGCATCAGGGAGCGCACGGCGAAGATCTGCGGCCGCTATTTGAGGCGATTGTCGATACGATTCCTGCGCCGCAAGGCGATAAGGATGGGCCGCTGCAGATATTGGTCGCGAATCTTGATTACAGCGACTACCTGGGCCGTCTCGCTATAGCCCGCGTTTTTTCCGGGACCATGAAGACTGGCGAAGATGTAGCCATCGCCAAGCGCGACGGATCGTTTCACAAAACGAAAATCACCAAGCTGTTTAGTTTCTCCGGCCTCAAGCGCACCGACATCACCGAAACTTCTCTTGGCGACATCATTGCGGTTGCGGGCGTTGAAGGCATCACTATTGGCGAGACCATCACCAGTGCCGAAAATCCCGCACCGTTGCCGCCCATCGTCATCGACGAGCCAACGATTGCGATGCTCTTCACCATCAACACTTCTCCGTTCTGCGGCCGTGAAGGCACGTATGTCACTTCGCGCAATCTGCGCGAGCGCCTCGATAAAGAACTGCTGACCAACGTCTCGCTGCGTATGGAAGAAACTGGCAGCACGGACTCGTTCAAGGTTCTAGGCCGCGGCGAATTGCAGCTCTCGATTCTGATTGAGATGATGCGGCGCGAAGGCTACGAGTTGATGGTCGGCAAGCCGGAGATTGTCACCAAGCACGACAGAGAAACTGGCAAACTGATGGAACCGGTCGAACACCTCACCGTCGATATTCCCGAAGAATTTGTCGGCGTCGTCATGGAGCACGTCGGCTCGCGCAAAGGCGAAGTCGCCAATATGCACAATCATGGCTATGGACGCGTGCGCGTCGAATTCCGCGTGCCCAGCCGCGGCCTGATCGGTCTGCGCAGCACGCTGCTGACCGACACGCGCGGCACGATTGTCATGAACGCGCTGTTTGATGGCTACATCGAGTGGCAAGGAGAAATCCCGCATCGCCCAACCGGCGCGCTGATCGCCGACCGAGCTGGGCTTACGACATCGCACGCTCTCTACAATCTCCAGGAGCGCGGCACACTCTTCGTCGGCCCTGGCATTGACGTTTACGAAGGCATGGTCATCGGCGAGAACGCCAAAGACGCCGATCTCGATGTCAATATTGTGCGCGAGAAGAAGCTGACCAACATGCGCGCTTCGACTTCCGACATAGCGATCCGGCTGGTGCCTTATCGTAACCTTAATCTCGAGCAAGCAATCGAATTCATTGCCGAAGATGAGTTCGTGGAGGTCACGCCGAAAGCGTTGCGGCTGCGCAAGAAAGTTCTGCAATCGAACAAGCGCAAGAGAGGTTCGATGGCGACGGTCGAAGGCTGATTTGCCGGTACGAGTCAGCGAGACAAAATCAGGATTGAATCACGAAGCGGACTCACTGTGGGTTTCTTTGCATACTTCATGCTTGGTAGCGAGGAGGAACGACGCGAGGAATGATGCAGCAGTCAGACAAGAAAAGCCTTCGCATGTTTCTCATTCCGTGCAGTTGCGGCGCCAGCTTTGCGGTCGCTGAGGATTACGACCGGCGCGGGATGCACATTCGCAGTTTCATCCCCTGTCCCAAGTGCGGCAAGCGCCACGACCCGCGCAATCGCCTGCTGAAGCTGGATTACCAGAATGAGCGCTTCTGGAAAGTTGGCGGCTGCTGAAAGCACGCTAGCAAATGACTGGTGCGCCCGGAGAGATTCGAACTCCCGACCTACAGCTCCGGAGGCTGCCGCTCTATCCAGACTGAGCTACGGGCGCGTAGTGCCAGTGTACATCGCGGACGCGCAGGGGCTCAACGGGTAAGGCTGTCGCTTTCCGCGGCGGCGCGCATGAGACCTCGCCAAGTCCGGAGCCGGCCTCCAGCCTGGGTCAGGAGTTCTGTGGCACGCACGAAATACATAGGTTCTTCGCTTCGCCCAAGGATGACAGCCGAGTTATGCTGCGACTCTATGAGACTTGGCAACAGATCAGCGGCCGATCAGAACAACTGTTTCCGCCGCGACGTCGCCGCGCAGAATGCCCAAACGCACCTTCCCAGTTTTATCGGAGAGCTCAGCCGCCAACTCCATCGGCGTCTTCACGACTTTCCCATCGACCGACCGGATCAAATCGCCGGGCTTCAACGATGCCATCTGGGCTACGCCTCCAGAGGTGACATCCACGATCTTGGCTCCGTCAAATTCCTGCGGAGCGACGATAATGCCGAGCGCTGGGATTGACATGCCGCGAGCTGTCATCGTCGCCGGTGGCGGTTGATAGACAATGGTTGCGGGTTGCTGATTCTTGCCGCGGTGGGCTCTCGACTCGCTGGCAGGCTTAGGAGTTTGCTCGTTTATGTCACCGCCGAATCGAAATACCACTCCAGCGGCGATGCGGTAGGCGGTTTGGCTGGGCACGTTTTCGGGGTTGAAGTGATGGGTATAAATGTAGTCGATGGGCCCAAGTTGGACGCCGATGTGGCGATAGAACCAATAATCGACGCCACCACCACCACCGAACGCAACCGTCGTGTCGGACTGCGTGCCGCCGGCCGCGACCGGAAGCGTCATGCGGTCTTGCCCAATCAGAGCGTGCACGAATACCGTGACCTTGCTGGCGGGTATGCTGATGTCGTAGCGCGGCCCGACGAAGTATTGGAAATTAGTGCAATTCTCTCCGGTGTCGCCGCAATTGCTCAGGCTATGACCGGAGACGTTGAACTCCGCCCCCAAGCCACGCAGCACGGAGACCGAACCGCCAAACTCATACCCGTTGAACGCCAGTTGCTGCGAGGCGAACTGGGTTACGTTGTTCGAGGGAACGTTAAAGTTGAGATATGAATAGCCTCCGAATGCGGTGATTAGCGGCAGGCTCTGAGCGGCGGCAAGGCCTTGAATAAAGAGAACTGCCAGAGCGAAGTGGACAAGTTTTTTCATTTTCCTAAACGCGCCTCCAGGGAATGCACCAATAACGGCACAACTACCGCACACAAAATTGCTCTGGCACCATTTGCGGGCATGCCAGCCTACCAGGATCGACAGAACTTCCCGGTGGGGTTTCTCTTGTATCAACTCTGGGACAGGATTGCGGTGATTGGCGATTATAATTGCCCCACCGAAAAAAGGAAAACGCGAAGCTCTGCCGGTCGTGGTGCAGTTTGAATTTCCACAGGCTAGCGTTCGGACCAGCCCTGTGGGAAACTGTCCGCATGGCAAAATCCCTAAGGCACTTGCAATTCGCCAATTTAGTAATGGGCCATCCTCTGTCAGCTCAGTGCAGTGCATGTAAGCGGTATTTATAGCCAAGCCAAGGGCCAGCGGCACCACAGACTCTTTAGCGCTGGGTATCAAAGTAGAGTTTGAGCAGCACAATTGCACAGAGGACGCCAGCAAGCCTCTGCCCACATGAACTAGGTGCTTTATGCCAAAACGCAATCTTCGGATCGTAAAGCGAGTCAGAAATGTACCTGTGCTCGGAATCTGCGAATACTGCAATGCACAGTTCTCAGCAGACCCTAACATGGGAAACGCCGAATCCACCATCCAAAAATAGTTCAACGCGCACAAGTGCAAGCCGGAGGACGCCAGCCAAGCCGCTGCCCGGATCGTGAGAGAAGCGACCGAGGACTAATCCGGCTTCGCTGGCGATAGAAAACTGCACCAATACCGCTCTGCCATTTTGGTCATGCGGGAAGAGCTGCGGCAGAGTTCTCTCCGTCCTGTCTCACTTCTTACCTATGATGCATTCTAGAACTTCCGTAATGCCTCGTTTTTCTCTAAAGTCATTTTCCGGAACAACCGATCAAGTGTGTAGCGCGAGAATTGAGTCCCGATTTCTGCTATGGGCAACTCGCCAAGTTGGGAGAAAAGATTATGTCAACCAGCGCGGTTTCCGGCGTATCGATTTATCAAGAACTCCAGAGCTTTTACCAGAATCGTCAGAGCGATGTTAAGCAGCTCGGAAGCGCACTGCAAAGTGGAGATTTGAGCGGCGCGCAGACAGCCTTCGCTGAGCTGACGGCGCTCGGACAAAGCGGACCGTTCGCCAATTCCGAGCCGTTTGCAAAATCGACCCGCGATCAAGCGTTCAATACCATTGGTCAGGATCTGCAAGCGGGCAACCTGGCAGGAGCGCAGGCTGCGTTTGCTACGCTTACGGCCAAAGGGAATGTGCAGCTCACTCCGCCCAGCACGGTAAATCTAACCAGCACGCAACCGGCTACCACGACCAGCGCAACCACAAATGGGGCTTCGATCTATCAGCAACTCCAGGCATACCGCCAGCAGCGCACAGCTGATCTCGCGCAGTTGGGGCAGGATCTGCAAGCCGGCAACCTGACTGCCGCTCAAACCGACTTCAACACGCTGACCGCGCTCGGCCAGAGTGGCCCTAATCAAAACGGCCAAACCTTTCAGCAAGCCGATCGCGCTCAAGATTTCCAGGCCATTGGCCAGGCGCTGCAAAGCGGCAACCTAGCCGACGCGCAATCGGCATACGCAAGCCTTGCCAGTAGCTTCGGAGGACAGAACCCGCAAGCTCAGAATGCGATCTCGGCCTACAATTCGAATCCCGCAGAAATTGTCATTAATATTGGCCCAGCACCCACCGGCACGACTGGGACGACGCCGATCCTGTCGTCAACCAGCACGACGCCTGCGCTCACACCAACGACCACAACCTCAACAGGTTCTAATTTGCCGGAAATTGTTATTAATGTTGGAGGGGCATCCTCAACCGGAGCTTCCGGCTCAACAACTCCCGAGCTCGTGATCAACCTTGACCAGGGCGGTTCCTCTTCCGCAAATGGCGAAGATATCACGATCAATCTCGGCGGCAATTCGGGAGCACAGGTCTCGATCACGCCGATCCATGAGCAAAATGGAAGCTCCGCCGAGGAAGTGACCATTAACCTGGGCGCCAATAGTCCAGGAGCACAGTTGTCGATCAGTTCAAATCAGGGAACAAACGGCAACTCGCCACCGCCGGTTACGGTCAACCTCAATCCGCAGACAAACTACGAGATCATTCTGAACCTGCTTAACACCACGACCCAGAATGCAAACAACCCGGGCGCGCTTCTAAGCGCGCAAGCATAGGCACAAGAACCAGGCACAAGAACAAAGAGGGCGTTTCGGAGGTGTCTCCATCCGAAACGCCCTCCGCGTTTCTGCTCACTCTTTGTGATTTACGGCGAGCCGCTTGGCTTCAGCCTTTTCGCGCGCAGCGTCCGACTGCTTGCCCAACTGAATGTAAGCGTCCGCGAGAAACAGGTGTGGCTCGGGAGCTTTTGGTTCGAGCGCAGATGCTTTCTTCAATTTCGGAACTGCGCCCGCAAAATCGCCCGAGAGTTCGAGAAATCGGCCGAGAATCAAGTAACTTCCGAAATGGTCAGGGAAGAACTCCAGCACCGTCTGGCATTCTTTGATTGTCTCGGGAACGCGGTTGGTGCGCGCATATGCCATCTCCAGAAAAAGGTGCGCCTCGGCATAGCTCGGTATCTTGGCTACAGCGAACTCCAACTCTGGCACGGCGGCGGAAAAATATCCCACTCCCATCAACGCTTTGGCCAGTCGTAGGCGCGTCGTAGGCGATTCCGGATCTAATTCCTTCGCCTTGCGCAGCACTGGCAACGCCTTTTGAAACTCCTTCAGATCGAGATAGGACTCACCCAGTTCCCCGTAAACGTTCGGCATATCCGGTTCTTTGACCACCAGTTGTTGCTGCAGAGGAACGGCTTCGGCGGGGCGCCCACTTTGCCGCAGGGCATTGGCTTGATGATTCAAGTTGCTGATTTCAATTTTGTCCTTGGGATCGGCTCCCTGTTCAGCGGATCCATCCCTCGCAGGGTTGCTGCCTCCCGAGACATATCCAAGCGCGGCCAACTTTTCCTGCGCCGTAGGATCGACAGCCGCTTTAGGCGCCTCGCGGTTATTGCTCGTCTGCCGCCGGATGCTGTCCAGTCTTGCCTTCAGCGTGTCTGCGACTGCCGTCGATTCGCCAGCCAGATTGTGCTCCGCCTTCGCATCCGCCACTTCGTCATACAATTCCTGGCGCGGCGCCTGGACGTAGAGATATTTTCCGGTTCGCAGCGAGCGCAGCGCGCTCCATCCGAAAGCGGTGCGGGGATAATCTGTTTCCGCATAGGCGGGACGGTCGTGCCACGCTTCCACGGCCGCTGCGCTAGTATCGGGAACCAGCGAAGCCGCCGGAATCGTCGCTGTCATCAATCCCATCGTCATTAATCCCATCAATGACTGGCCCTGCACTTCGGTCGGCACTGTGACCCCCGCTGCCTCTAAGAGCGTCGGCATTACGTCAACTAACTCCACCTTGTCCTCAATGCGCTTGGTGGTCTGTTTCGTAGAAGATTTCGCCGCTGCCTTTCTCAGTGGCAGCTTGATCACGAGCGGAACCTGGATGGTCTCGTCATAGAGAAAAATTCCGTGCGTATCTTCGCCGTGAGCCCCGAGCGACTCGCCGTGATCGGACATCACCGCAATCACCGCGCCATCGTACAGGCCGCGCGCTTTCAATTGCCCCAATAACTTCCCTACCGCCGCATCCTCATAGGCAATCTCTCCGTCATAGGGTTGCGACGCGTACCGGCTCTTATAAGGTTCCGGAGGATCGTAAGGATCGTGGGCATCATACAAATGCACCCACAAAAAAAATGGCCCTTTCGGATGCTGCGTCAGCCAAGCCAGCGCACGCGCCACCACCGCATCGCCACGGCGTTCGATGGTTTCGAAACGGCCCTTCTGGCGGATTGCTTCAGGATCGAAGCCGGCATTGTAAGTATCAAATCCACGGTCAAAACCCGGAGCATAGTTGGTTGCCGGATCGAGCACTACGGAGCCGACGAAGGCCGCCGTGCGATAGCCATGAGCGTGCAGAATGTCGGGGGCGTAGGGCAGATCTTTCGCCAGCGGCACGCGAAAATCATTTACCTGGTGGAACTGCGGATACGTGCCCGTGAGAATCGTGGCATGAGAGGTTGGGGTCAGCGGAGCCTGAGAGTAGGCATGCGTGAAGACTGCTGAATCGCGCGCCAGAGCGTCGAGGTTCGGCGTGAGCCCACGCTTGGAGCCAAGAAATCCCATGCGATCCGCGCGCGTAGTGTCGAGCGTGATCAGCAGAATGTTCGGCCGCAGAATGTTTGGCGGCTTCTCCTGCGGCTTCTGCTGCGACGCGCTCGCCACTACACTCGCAGCCAGACTTATGAGACAAAACAACCCACGAATCGCAGTCATAATTCAGACTCCATTCCCAGGGTAAGCGAGAACAGAGCATTTACGGCCAGCGATTGCGGCCAACGACTGTCGCCTATGACTGTCGCGATGGAGACATCGAGCGCGACTCGCTAACTCACTCCTGGGGCGCGGCATTGGAGGGAATTCCGTCGGGCTCAAGATCTTGTGGACCCGATCCCAACCGCATGGCTTCAGCGCGTTCTCGTTCCGCGTCCGCTTGCCGCCCCAGCTTTACATAAACATCCGCCAGAGACATATGAGGCTGAGGCGCTTGGGGTCGAATCTCAGCCGCTTTCTGCAACTTCACTAGAGCCGCCTCCGCATCTCCCGACCGCAAGAGAAATTGTCCCAGCATCAGTGTGGTGCCGTATTGATCCGGCAGGTATTTGAGTACTGCCTCACACTCCTTGATGGTTTCCGGCACGCGGTTAGAGCGGGCGTAGGTTATTTCCAGGAAAAGATGCGCGTCGAGGAGGTTGGGTATTCTGGCCACGAGGCCCTCAAACACGCCCGCTGCGCCGTCCAAATCCCCTGTGCGCAGCAATGACCTCCCCAGGTCGAGCTGCGCCATATTAATGCCCGGGTCCAATTCGACAGCCTTGCGCAGCACCGGCACCGCCTTCTCGTATTCCTGCAATTTCATATAGGACCCGCCGAGTTTGGCATAGAGGATAGCCATGCCGGGTTCTTTGACAATCAGCTCCTGTAAGATCGGAATCGCCTCTTCGAAGCGCCCATTCTCAAACAGAGTGTTGATCCGGCGAATCACATTGGCCGTCTCAATCTTGTCCTTTGGATCGGGACCTTGGCCGAAGGTTCCTGCGTTCGACGCGTTGCTGGACGCGACATATCCCAGTGCAGCCAGTTTATCCCGCGTCGACATGTCCACCATCATCGCGGGCGCTTCTACCTTGCTGCTGGTCTTTTGGCGGAAAGTCTCGGTGCGGCTCGACAGCGTATCAGCGACTGCCACCGATGCCGATGCCAGGTTGTGCTCCGCCTTCGCATCCGTCGTTTGATCATAGAGTTCGCGACGCGGCGCCTGGATGTACAAATATTTTCCCGCTCGCAGCGATTGCAACGCATTCCATCCGAACGCCAGGAACGGGTAATCCGACTCGGCATAGGCGGCGCGGTCGTGCCAGGCATCCGCGCCGTCGGCTTTCGCCGCTCCCGCCTTCGCCGGCGTCATCAATTCCAGTAGCGACTCGCCTTGAACTTCCTGGGGAATTTCAACCCCGACGGCCTGCAACAGCGTCGGCAGTACATCCACCAGTTCCACCCGATTCTCTATTCGTTTCCCACTCCCTCGCGGCAGCTTGATCAGCAGCGGCACATGGATAGTTTCATCGTAGAGAAAGATTCCGTGGGTATCCTCCCCGTGCGCGCCCAGAGACTCTCCGTGATCCGCCATTACAGCAATGACCGATCCATCGTAAATCCCGCGCACTTTCAACTGCCGTAGCAATTTCCCCACGGCCGAATCGGCATAGGCGATCTCGCCATCGTATGGCTCCGCGGCGTACCGGCTCTTGTAAGGTTCCGGGGGATCGTAGGGATCGTGCGCATCATACAGATGCACCCACAGAAAGTAGGGCCCCTTGGGGTGTTTGTCCAACCATGCCGAGGCTCGCGCCACCACCTCACCACCGCGGCGCTCGACAGTCTCGTAGCGGGATTTGTTCTGAATACCTTTGCTCTGAAAGCCAGCATCGTAGATATCGAACGCACGATCAAAACCCGGAGCGCCCGCGGTTGGGTCAAGAGCCAGAGAACCGATAAATGCCGCGGTCTTGTATCCGTGGGCGCGAAGGATCTCGGGAGCATAAGGGACAGTCTTGCTCAGCGGCATCGGGAAATCGAGCACTTGGTGGAACTGCGGATACGTGCCGGTGAGAATAGTCGCGTGCGACGCCGAGGTCAGGGGAACCTGAGAGTAGGCGTGCGTGAAAATCGCCGACTGCCGCGCCAGCGCATCCAGATTCGGCGTCAGCCCGCGTTCCGAACCGAGGAACCCCATACGGTCCGCGCGCGTAGTGTCTAACGTGATAAGCACGATGCTAGGCGGCGTATCCACCGCCAACGCGCTAACTGCCAGCGCGGCCACGCACAACCACTGCCACAACCAACGCATCTCGAAGACTCGTTCCTTGGGACTCGTTCCTGGCTAAAAGAATATTGAAAGCCCCGCCGTCAAAACCACAGGATCACTTCCGTGAGTTTTAACCGGGCGGCTTAGTGGGATGCGTGTTGCCCTTCGAAGGCGCTTTCGACGGTGCTTTCGGAAGCCCCGCGCATTTGTTCGAATGCGTGAAAAGCGTAGGGTCCACTGGGCCCAGAACTACATCTTTGTATCGAATAATCTTGGACCCGCCGTTAGCGGTGAAGACTTCCACCTTGATCGGAAAACCGTGCAGATCTTCCGATTCCCAAAATCGCAGCTTCATGGGCTTCAGAAGATCCTTGGAAGAGATGGTAACATCCTCGACCTGACAAACATGACCGTCCACGGTTTCTGTTCCGGCGGACACACGTTCGATCTTGCGGTCAGCCTTCGACACGAGAAATGGAAAAGTGCGGAAATATGGATGCTTGTCTTCTACACATCCCAACATCGTGATGCCATATGTTTCGGACGTTTCGAGGTCGGTAATGAAGTAGCCGCGTCCTTCGGTACCCTGCATTCTCAGGAGGTTGCCCCAACGGTAAATGTGCCCCTCCCGTTCGTCCATGGTCATCACGCTTCCTACCATTATGGCCGAGAAATCGGTGAACTGATCCAGCGGATAGCCTGTTTTTGCAGGCGGCGCCGCGCTCGACTGCCCCGCCGCCGTCGGCTCTGCCGTAGTAGTTTGCGCCGCCAGTACTCGTTCTTGCGACGCCTGTGCGCTTACCTGTGCCGTGAGGACGCAGGAAAAGAACAGGAAGGCCAGCCATCGAACCATTATTATTTTCTCTCCAGACGATCTTAAGAATACAAAACGATCCTTAGAATACAAAACGATCCTTAGAATAAGAATACAAAAAAGGAGAATACAAAAAAAAGGCCACGCCGTTAAATTAGCGTGGCCCTAACCCACTAATTTGGTTACTGAATCGTCTTCAGACCTTTGCTGATTTGAGCCTTGTTCGCCGGGCTAAAGGCCGAGCTTGTGGTCTTGCGCAGAACGTTAGCCTTGCTAACTTCTGGGATCGTTGTCGTCAGGAAGCCATAGTTGCCGAGGAACTCGTAACCATCCTCTCCGATATAGCCAACCCAGTTACGGTTGTCAAAGCCGTTGTGGGCGTTGGCTGCGGTCTTGGTAACCACCATCCACTGCTCACCGGTATAGGCGCCATAGTATGCGTCGATTTCCTGGTCGGCATAGACATAGGCCTTGCCGTGCAGCGGTGTAAACGCGGCGGTCGGAACTGAAATTGCCAATCCCTCAATCGTAGCATTCACGCCGACGTTCGGCTCGTAGGGGCAGGAGCTGAGAACGTCAAACCCCTGCAGAAAGAAATTGTCATGTCCACCGGTGGTGAATGTTTCGTAGTTGCAGTACTCACCTACGCCGCTGGCGGAAAGAAATCCAAAACTGTAGCTCTGCGCAAAAGCAGCGCTACAACAGAGAACCAGAATCGTGATCACAACCAAACTCTTAATTTTCACAGATGTCCCCTCCTGGAAGTTTTGTTCACCATCGTGAAGGTCGAACAATCCTCCCCCAAAACTCAGCGCAGCTTCCTGGGGGACAGCTGGAGATTGTAGTGGCCTTGCACCGACACGGGAAGCTTAGCGGATTGCGACAGCAAGTCAAGGCAATAATTCTGATCCGCGAAATAATTTTTAAAGAAGATAAAAAGTTTGCGCTCTTGTCGCAAAATTATCGGCGCTTCGCGCTCGACGAGCCAAAAAGCCGCGCCTGCCACGCCCTTGCGCGCCGTATAGTTCGGCGGTCATCGCGCTGTCGGGCCAGGCATTTTGCGTTTGCTGCGCTGAAAAAAAGGCCTGCCAACTTGGCAGGCCTTAACGTGCAACAGAAAATTAGAATGGTTGAGCTAGTCCTTCGTACAACCGCCCGAATAGGCGCAGCCGTCGTCCGTGAACCAGATGCTATATTTGCCCTGGTTTCCGGCAGTGCCGTACCATAAGGGCTCCGAGATGATTTGATCGTCCTTATCGTCAACCATGTCGAAGATGGCGGTGTGGGTTCCCGCGTTGCCGGGATAGAACAGCGTTCCCGCACCGTCATACGCGAAGCTATCATCGAAAAACTCGTAGATGTAGTTGTTTAGAGGTAGCGGATAGCCGTCGCCATCGCAGCATGGCCGTTCCACAATGTACTCCGCGCTTCTTCCAACCAGCCCTGGACCTGTAATGTAGGGAAGCCCAAAGGTTCCAGACCACTGTTGGGTGATGTCCTCGACAAACACATATTGTTCGTCGGTTCCCGGCGCGCCATACGTGACCGCGTAGAAGTCATCGCCAGGGCTAACAGGGCACGGGCTGCTTCCGCAGTAGATCGTCAGAATCGAATAGCTTGGATACCATTCAACCCAACCCGAGTATGAGATCGATCCAGAGCAGCCACCGCCGTCCCAATAAATTTCACTGCCACCTTGGACCACGTCACCATTGAAGGCGCCGTCGATGCCGTTCCAGCTCACTTCATACCATGGCCCCTCCGCGCAAGGCAGGTTGCCAAACGGGTGGTCTGAAACCGGCACATTCCATACTGAAACAACTTCATCGAACGAGGTCTTGGTATTCCACTTTGTCAGCGTGTTGAAGTTGGCAATACCACTCCAGTTGGTGGAGTCATAGGTTACGGTGCCGTCGACGTTCGACTTTGGGGCAGATTTGGCCGGCATCATTTCTCGACTCGTGTACGGTTGCGCTTTGACATCGGTGGCCGTCATCGGGTTCGACGATGTGTGCCCAGCCCCAGCCGCGACGCCGGCGACAGGTTTCACTGCTAACATTGCTCTTTCCCATATTCCATAGGCTTTCGCGTCGACCGTCTGGTCGGGACGCTGCGGCAAGCCATAGCTGAGCAATTCGCGATTGGTTGCGGTCAAAGGATCAAAGCCCTTCGGCGCACCTGCAATTGCAGTTACCCCCTTAACGCTGGTTTGTACTCTCGGTGCCGCCGCGAAAATGGCGCGTCTGTCGTCTGAGCTTAAGCGCTGGGCTACCGCCAACGTGGTGAAACTTACGATCAATACTGTCACTGTCGCTACAGCGAGTACTTTTTGCCAATTCTGGTTTTGCATTGAAGTTTCTCTCCTACCCTGGAAGGGTTTTTTTGTGAGCCAAGCAGACTTCCCCATTTCGCACGGAGGCCGTAGACGCCTACTGGTCCCGGCATGCCGCTCGAAGGAATTCCTCCTGGACATTTTGGTTTCAAATTTTGTGAATTTTTACGACCGAACTCGATGCGGTTCTACTGGGGAAGCGTAGAGGCCCCACACCGACCATCGCAGCTTAGCGCATTCCCAAACTAAGTCAAGTTAATAATCAGGTTCTTGCAAAAAATTTGGGGTAAAGATAAAAACTTTGCGCTCTTAACTGCAAAACTTTGGTCAATCCAGTGAAACCATCCTCTCGACCGCAGCGATTTGCAATGCAAATGCTAAAGAGGGCAGGTGAAAACGCAAAAAAGGCGCGGTTCGAATCCCGCGCCGCATGTGCAAAGAATTTCTTCTTCAGCTCAAACTGTGATGTCGGTAAGTTCGTAACTCGACTCTAGAACGTAACTCGTAGCCCAAGCTCCAACTGCCGCGGAGCCCCAATCGCATAAGTACCCGAACCGGGCAGAACGCGATCCAGCCGCTGCGTGCATAAATTATTGGAGGGGCCGCAGTAGCCGCCAGAAGTTGCGTTGTTCAGCGAAGTGCCGGGCGCGCCGTCAAGCACCCCGTTCAGTTGTCCACCGGCGCCTCCGAAATTGGCCCAGTTGAAAATGTTGAACACCGAGATATTCGGCTCCAGGATGACTCGCTCGGTTACCTGGAGCGGCCGGCTTAAGCGCAAGTCCATCGTCTTCAGCCACGTTGCCTGCGCGGCGCGGCCGGGCAGCGGTTGTATCACCGGCGCATAAGCTCCCAGTTCGTGCAGTTGCAGCGCGCTGAATATTTGATTGTTCACCAGTGTGTTGCCGGCTGGCGTCAACTGCCCGGAATAGTTGGTGTCGTAGAACTTAATCGCCTTCGTCAGATTGCTGTTGGAATATTTTCCCGTGCTTCCAATCACCGTTGCCGGCAGCAGGTCTCCGACCGTGCCATCACCGCTGACATCGCTGCGGAAAATTTCTCCCGGCACGCCGCCGCCATCCTGCTGAGGGATATACGCGCTCAGCGGCAACGGCGAGGCCACGTGCGCAATCATCGAAAGGCGAAACTTGTACGCCAGATCCGCCGTCGGCGTAAGCGTGAACTGATGCGTGCGATCGAGGCCTGAGTCTCCCCAATGCCCGAGATGCGGCTTGTTGTAATCCTCGGCGGGGTTCAAGGTTGAATAATCTCCGCCGCTGCCGTCACGCTCGGCGATGTTGGTGCGATAGCGCGAGAGCGTATAGGCAATCGAGACCTCCAGTCGCTTGACGTCACGCCACGGATTGTCGGCGGTGGTCACGTGATACGCCAGATGCACACCCGAGTAGCGTGAGCGGCCGCCGGGAAAGTACATGAGGTTCGATCCGACAGTCGGATTGATCCCGCCGAACGCCGCCTGCTGTTTACCCAGCACCGAACACGGGAACGGCCCGCAGAACGCATTCGCCGAATCAAGGCCGTTGCGGGCGAAGTCGACGATGGTCGCAGTTGGCACATAATTCAAATAGCACGTCACCGACGCCTGCGAACTGCCACCTGTGGCGGTCGCGATCGGGCAATTGGCGTTCGTCACAGGATTGGCCTTGAGCGTCGCATTGATCGCCGAGAGTTCCGCCGCAAAGTTATTCAGCAAAGGATTGAGGTTATAGCCATCGGTGAGATAGCGCGAGTCGCCGACATGATTGGTGTCAATACCGATGGGAAATTGGGTGCCGATCTCGCGCACGTAGTCGGCGGAGAACATACCGCGCTCGCCCATTTGATGCTGAATTCCGCCCGCTATGTGGATCACGCGCGGCGTTCTGAAATTAGGCGCCAACAACCCCCCGAAGTTTGACACGCTGTTGGCGAGCGAGTAGACGTTGGGTCCACCGGTCACCGCCGACTGTGCCGATTGAAACTGCGTCTGCAGATCCTGAATCGCTTTCGCGACTACCACCGGTCCTTGCGTTCCGGTTATGGTGGCACTCATCGGTTGTCCGCAGATTTGCGTGCCAATGTCCAGACCGTCGCTCGAAGTGATGACGTCTGAGACGCGATTCGCGATGTCCTGGATCGCGTCCGGACGCAGCACCGATCCCGTCGGGCACAGCGTCAGGCTGCGATTGTATTGCCCGTTCGACAAGCGGTTGATGCGATCCTGATAGGTGTTCTGCAGCAGGAAATTGTCATAGAACATTCCCGCGCTCGCGCGAATTACGGTGCGCCCGTTGTGGCCAGGATCCCAAGCCAATCCGATTTGCGGAGCGAGATTAAAATTCGGCTGCTTTATGCTCGCGCTCACGAACTCATGTGTCCCCGCCGCGATTGGATTTGGCAGTAACGCGAATTGATCGAGAATGTAACCCGTCGTACACGGCGGCGATGTCACGATAGTTGTGTTGATCGCCGAACACGGAATCGCGCCCAGATCGCTATCGGTGCGCCCAGTGTCGCGCACATAATTCACACCAATGTTGAGGTTGAGATTCGGAATAACATTGTAGCTATCGCCAACGTACCCCTCGAGGCGCGTATCGGCATGCCCACCAGTCGAACGGTTGAAAGCCGAGTTCTCACTGAAATTCCCCAGGCCGTTGAAAATCGTAATCGTGCCTACCGGATAATTCAGCGGATTGTCGGCCGCGCCGCGCGGGTCGCCCGGAATCAGCGGCGCCAGGCTCGGATCGCTATTGATCGCGTTGATCTCATCGATTCCATTCGAACTGGTGACTGAAGGGCCAAAATTTCCCGGCGCAAAAAAATCGCCTTGCGTGATGCGGTGAATCGCTCCGCCAAAACGTAGCGTGTGATAGATGCCGCGGATCGTGCTGCTGTCATAGCGCCCGAAAATATCGCGCTGAATCGTCTGCCGCGGACCGGCTACTGTCGGCCCCAGTTGATACGATCCGATCGTCATGTGAAACGGCGCGCCCGGCACAATCATAGAATCGCCAAGCGCCTGATCGATTGAGTTGACCATTTTTTGATAGCCAAAGCGCGCGCTATTCGTATACTCGCCGCGGTTCCAATCGACGCCACCCACGGCGGCCGGAACATTTATCTGATTGCGAAAATTCGACTGGCTATCCGGCGGGCCGATCTGATTGGCATTGTCGTAGCTGAGCCGCGCGAACCACTTCATGTTTTCGTTGACGTTGTAATCCAAGCGCGCCGTCAGCATGTTTTCGCGAAAGAATGCCGAGCGCTCACCAAACTGGCCGGCCGTGCTGGTGCCGCACAGTCCTGCCAAATAAATCCCCGAGCAAGGGAAGCCCAGAAAAATCGGCAGACCGCCATCCTGCTTGCTGCCTTCGCCGCCAACAAACAAAAATGCCTTGTCCTTGATCACCGCGCCGCCCGCGCCGAATCCATATTGCTGCCGGCTGTAGCTATCACCGCCCGACGGAAATCCCGCCAGTCCAAGGCTTCGGTCCTGCAGATTTCCAAACAGATTGCCGTGCCAATCCGCTCCACCCGAGCGCGTCGCAATCCGCACGGCGCCGGTTGCGTTCAGCGATTGAAATACCTCCGGGGTCGCACGCGACACAACCACTTCCCGCACCGCCTCCGATGGGAAGTTTTCCGTAGCCGCGCCCTTCGTCTCATCCATCACTTCGACTTCGTCGGCGTCATAGTGCGTCGTTCGCCCCGTCTGACTGTTGATCGAAAGCGTCTGGAATCCGCTCTTCCCCGGATCAAGCACTCGGCCATCAACCGCCTGCACCCCCGGCTCCAACTCTCCCGGCGCAAGATAGTTGCGGCCGTCGATCGGTAGAGTGTCGGGAACATCACCACTGAAGGTGCTTCGCAGATGCATCGGACCCGGATTAATCCATTCCAGCCGGAAGTCGGCGGTCACCGCCGTCGCCACCCCCACGGTCACGTTGCGATCGACTGGCACCCGATCGCGCGCCTGTGCCCGAACGACATAGGCGCCGGCAGGCAGCGGCTCGGTTACGTAAATCCCATCCTTGCCCGCGACGGCGAACCCTTTGGCATCGGTCGCCGATGAGTTATAGAAAACCTTCGCGCCTTCGAGAGGCTTGCCATCGTCATCCCGCACTGTACCTTGAATGGTTCCGGTCGTCGGATTCTCAACCGTCTCTTCCTGCGCCCACAATGAACTCGTAAGCGCAGCAGCAACCGCAAGCAAAAAAATGCCAATAGGCAGGGAACGGCGAATACGCAAGCCAAACCATTCGGACAAAGTGATTCTCCTGGGAACAGAACCTCAAATAGAACCTGAAAATGATTCCACGTCTGAGGGTTTTTAAGCTTCGACTGAAATCGAATAGAACAGTTTACTAGATGCGCGCACTTCGCCGGGACGATGTACGAGTATTTTCGAAAGGACCGGCACTAGCTTGCAAGTTGAACCCGCAGCGAGTGCGCAAGCCGCAACCCAAACGCAAACCGGAGACCCCATCCAAGTTAGGTAAAGGCAATCCGATGCGCCGCCCTCAAAGCAGCCAGTTGAAGTTAACACTGCCCCAGCAAAGTGTCAGTCGATGAAGAAACTGATCTGCGCGAAACTAAGCAAGCGGAATGGCAAATTTGAGATTCAGAATGGTGATTCCTCGCGGTCATTGGTTCGCCGCTGCGACACGATGCCCAAGGGGGGGGCACATACGCAATTTGGAAGGTATTATCTTGACAACAATTTCTCGTCAAATTCCTGGCAAAATAATTACGGGAATAATGGCGCCCCGGGGACCGGCATCCCGCTGCCGAGTTTCCACTACAACCGCTTCGGATTCGCGGTAGGCGGCCCGGCCATCCCCAAGGAATTGTTGGGTGGAAAGACATACGCTTTCTTCAATTTCGAAGGGTTCCGGTGGCCCGGCAATTCCGTAACTATTGCCCGAGACGTTCCCTCGCCCGCTCTGCGTAATGGGACCTTCACTGGAACGTCGAAAGCAACCTACGATCTTGCCGCTGCTGACCCGCGGGGACTCGGACTTAATCCGCTGGTTTCGACGATCTGGAACACTTATGAACCAGCATCGAACGCAGGTTGTGTAAACCCTCTCTGCGACGGTGTCAACGTCCTGGAGTTCAAGGCTAATCTCAACGAGGCGAAAAAAAATAACTTCGCAGTAACGCGACTGGACCACGATTTTGGCAAAAGCTGGCACTTGATGTCGAGCTGGCGTTATTTCAAGTTCGCGACCAACAGCACGGACGATCAGGTTGACGTCGGTGGCTTTTTCTCGGGCGATAAGCTTGGCGTACCGGCATCTCAGTCCGGCGACCCGCAGCAAGCGTGGTTCTGGGTGGCGGGCCTGACGACCAACATTACCCCCAACACCACCAACGACTTCCATTACAGCTTCTTGCGCAACTGGTGGCAGTGGCAACGAACCGGAGACACACCACAGATTGCGGGGTTGGGTGGGGCGCTTGAGATATTTTCCGGCGAGAGCAATGGTCTGACTGACGACCTCTCTCCGTACAACGTAAACACGCAGAGCACGCGGACCCGTTTCTGGGATGGGCACGATCAGCTCTTTCGTGACGACATATCCATGCTGAAGGGCAATCATCTGTTCCAGTTCGGCGGCCAGTATCAGCACAACTTCAACTGGCATTCGCGCACTGACAATGGTGGCGGAATCAACTACCAGCCTGTCTATCAGCTTGGCACAGGATCGGGCTCGGGACTCTCCAGCGATATTTCGTTTTGTTCAGCCACCTACCAGGGCGCACCTGATGTTCCGAACTGCGGTTCCCTCACTGCCGCTGCGCTCGGCATCGTCTCGATCGCACAGATTGCCTACACCCGTACTGGCCCGGATCTGACGCTGAACCCCCCGCTCACCCCTGCATTCGACAAGGTTACGATCCCCTATTACAACGTGTACTTCAGTGACACGTGGCACATGAAGAAATCAATCACCTTCACCTACGGTCTAGGCTGGGCCCTCGAAATGCCGCCGACCGAGGCCCAAGGCAAGCAGGTCGAACTCGTGTATTCCAGCGATCAGGACCTGGATACAGCTGCATATTTGGCCTCTCGCAAGCGTGCTGCCCTGTTGGGCCAGGTCTATAACCCCGAACTCGGCTTTGCATTGGTGGGCAACACCGGTGGCGGACTGAAATATCCCTACAATCCGTATTATGGCCAATTCAGCCCACGGGTCGCCATCGCTTGGAACCCGCACTTCGACGCTGCTTCCATAGCGGGCAAGGCCTTCGGCTCAGACAATTCGGTTCTTCGCGCTGGATATGGCCGTCAATACGGACGCTTGAACGGCGTGGATCTCGTCTTGGTGCCTCTGCTGGGTACGGGACTCATACAAGCCGTACAGTGCATCGGGGCAAGCAATATCGCCGCTACCCCCTGCCTCGGGACGGGCGGACCAACGCTGAGCAACGCGTTCCGAATTGGGGTTGACAGCGCCCCGGGGCCCGGCACGATCAACGCGCCGCTCCCCACGCCCAGCGCAACCCTGCCGCAACCCGACTTCCCCGGCTATAACGCCATTGCCGCCGGTGCTGGCGAAGCTCTGGATGCCAATTTCCGGCCTACCTCAGTGGATTCGTTTGACGTCACTCTCCAGCGTCAGATATCAAGAAAGCTCACTTTGGAGGTCGGATACATCGGCCGCAGAATTACCCACGAGTATCAACCCATAGACCTCAATGGTGTGCCTTACATGATGACGATGGGCGGGCAGACTTTCGCCAATGCTTGGAAGAATGTCATGTTGGAATATTGTGGCGGTGGCAGTGTGAAGGGCCTCGCTGGCGGCAACTGCGCGGGCAACGCGGGAGCCGTGACCTCGCAGCCATTCTTTGAGGCGGCGATGAACCCTAGCTTCTGCACGCCTCCAAACTGCACCGCTGCGGTTGTGGCAAGCCAGGCTAGCAACATTGCTCAAAACAACGTCTGGAGCACCTGGAGCGCGCTTGATAACGGCGATTTCAACTTCCCCCGCAGCATGCAGAGCACTCCAATCAACTGTGTGACCGGTACCGAAATCGGCTGTTCCGGTCAATTCACCTCGGGCGTCTCTGAGAACACCAGCTTCGGCCACGGCAACTACAATGCCGGTTTCGCCTCGCTCAAGATGGCCGACTGGAAGGGCTTGACCTCCCAAACGAACTTCACTTGGTCTAAGGCACTCGGAACCGGGGCTTTGGTGCAAGCCACTAGTGGTTACACTGAGGATGATTCATTCAACCAGAACGAGATGTACGGTCCGCAGTTCTTCAACCGCAAATTCGTCTTTAACACCTTCATGGTCTACAGCCCAGCCTTTTACAAGGGGCAATCGGGCCTGCTCGGACGGGTCTTGGGAGGTTGGACCTTCTCGCCCATTTTCACCGCCGGCAGCGGCCAGCCCCTCCAGGTCTGGCCCGGGCCACAACTCACGACTGGCGCCTTCGGTGAGGCGGATCCTTCCGACAACTATCTCAGTCTTGAAAGTCCCGTACCGATCGGGCCGATCCCTAACCACGGCCATGCTCACTACAATGTGCCCTCGGGCGGGTTGCCGGTCAACCTATTCTCGAACCCGGCGGCAGCGATTGCCAACTACCGTAACCCGATTCTTGGTTTGGACAATAGAGATACTAACTTTGTTACCGGATTGCCCTACTGGAACCTCGACTTCAGCATAAAGAAGAACATTAGGATTGCTGAGAACGTGGCTTTCGAGTTTCAGACCGTTTTCGTCGATGTGCTAAATCACAACCAATGGCTTGATCCCAATCAGCCGTGGGGACTGTTTTCTCAGGGCACCTTCGGCGCGCTGCTGGGCTCGGCGCAAGAGAACACCGGAGGCAACCGAGCGATCCAGTTCGGCGCTCGCGTTCGCTTCTAATTCCAGCTTCTAACTTCAACCTTCGGGGCGCCACTTAAACGCCCCGATTTATTTTGGGGATGATTATTATTTTCGGCGAGGCCGAACTAAAAAGTGTTTTTATGCGTGTAGTAGCCGGCGCGGTAGTGGGATTGGAATGGGCCTCCGGCTGGCGGGTTTGTCAGGTCGACTTTTAGCTGGCGGAAGTCTGATCTTGAGTAGCGCTGCGAGGGATAGTAGGCCAGCAGATATTGCGTGCGCAGTTCGTCGCTGATCTGGCGGAAGGCGTCGTCCAGTTGCGCCAGCGACGTGGCGTAATAATATTTTCCGCCCGTATCCGCCGAGATTTGAATCAGCGCGTGCTCGCCTCCGGTATCGCGTCCGGCGCTGGCTTCGATGGGGACGATGATAATGCTGTAGATAATCGCCTCGGCCTCCTGGGCCGCGCGCAGCGCCTCTTTGTAGTCGACCTGGCTCATGGTGTCGCCGCCATCGGTGATCACGACCATCACTTTTCTTCCCTGCCGTCGGCTCAGCGCATGTGCGCCCAAAAAAATCGCGTCATACAATGCGGTGGCTGAGCCATTGCGTCCGCGCTCGATTCCGGCATCGATTCTTTTCAGGTCAGAGGTGAAGGGGACGACCTCGTTTACTTCTTCGCTGAATTTGTAGACGGCTAGGCCATCCTGCGGGCGCACGATGACGTGCGCAAACTTCTTCGCCGACGTGAGTTCGAGCGGCAGATCTTTTCTCGTACTCAGGCTCGTGTCTACTCCGAGCACAATCGACAGCGGCAGCGCCGACTCTTTGCTGAAGATCGCAATCTTCTGCTCTTTGTCATCCTCTTTCAGCACGAAGTTTTCTTTCTGGAGATTCGCCACCGGAGCGCCGCGCGCATCCGTGACGGTCACGAAGACGTTGACCAGCTTGACGTCGACTTTGAGAGTGTCGGGATCATCGGCCGGCAGCGCAGGGGTTGCGGCAGCGATGAACGCGCCCGCGATCAAACACCCCAAAAGCAGCGAGCGACGGGCCACGAGCCACGACCTTATACCGCGCGATCTCAGCTCGTTACAGGATCTTAGATCGCAGCCCGCAACTCGTAGCACAACAGGGATTCGCCTCATTCAGGAGTTACTCATTATGATGCGGCTGGACCCCCGCGGTGCCTCCCGGCCGTCGAATTTCTTCCGGAAAAGGCTCACCGTCCGCCCACATCGCTCCATCTTCGAAGTATTCCTTCTTCCAGATCGGCACCGTCTTCTTTAATGTGTCGATAATCCAGCGGCAGGCCTCAAATGCTGCGCCCCGATGGGCAGCCGCGACCACGATCAAAACACTCGTCTCGCCAATCTCCAACCGTCCCAGCCGGTGGACGATCGACGCCGCCCGCACTGCAAAGCGCTCCCGCGCTTGCGCGGCCAGGGATTTCATCTGCTGCAAGGCCATCGGCTCATAGGCCTCATAGTCGAGATAAAGCGTGCGCCGGCCCCGCGTGTTGTCGCGCACCACTCCATCGAAAATCACTGCAGCGCCATCCTCGGGACGTTTCAGCCCCTCGGCCACGATCGCCGCATCAATCCGCTCGCGAACAATGCGGACTTCGCCGAGCGCTTCCGCCGCTCTTTCCGCGGATCTTTCTGCCGCTCTTTCGGTCGGTTTTTCTGTCGAAGACCCGCCGCTCACCGGCGGCAACAGACCAACTTCATCGCCGTCGCGCAGCGTGCGCTCCACTCCTGAATATTCTTGATTCACCGCAATCGCCAGCGACGGCACCATCGCCTCAAATCGCGGCGCCCTCCGCGCGTAGTAGAGGAGCAATTCTCTCACCTGAGCTCCCTCCGGCAGATCGATGCTCTCCGCTGATCGGCCAACCAGATCTTTCAACGCTCCGAAAAAAAGCACGCTGATCTTCATACGGTCACTTCATACCGTTAATCGATATATGCGGGACCCAACTGACCGCTCGTGCCCTTCGTTAGCTCGTGTCACCAGTGTAGCGCGGCCCCATCCCGAAGGGCTTGTCCTTCGGTGCGGATGACCTCGCATCGTCCGGCGATTGTTTCCGTTACCTCCGTAATGGTGCATTAGGTCACCTTCCCGCTTAGTCTGATGAGGAACGTTTCCCTTCGCGAGAGGAGGCTGTTATCGATACCGCCGCCCAAACCGATGCCAGCCGCAGCGCGTCTGCGCGATCCTTCCTCCATAGCCTCAATATTCTGGTCAAGTACACGCGGCTTTATGGGGTGAATCATAAGCGCACCGAAGGCCAGTTCGAGACCGCGTGGAAGGAACTCCAACAGGCGCTGCCCAAAGGCGGTGACTCCGGTTTTCTGCTCGGTGTTTCCGACAACAAACTTCTTCTCGATGGCATTCCGCTCGAAGCGGGACAGGCGGAGCGCAGCTTCGCGCAATTGCTGACCGCTGCCGGCCTCTCCAGCATTCTATTTTCCAACAAAGTCACGCTCGACGACTTTACCCGTCTGGTGCGCGCTTTCGCGATGGGCGGCTCTAGAGCGCAGGACTTTGCCAAGCAGCTCAAGGAAATCTTCGGCGATAACAAAGAATCTTCCATCCGCATCAACGAGGTGAAGTTTGTCGCCGCCGATCCCGCTACCGGCGAAATTTCCATGGCGGCGCAGCTTGCCGCGCAGGCGCTCGGCCCTGAAGCCAAACAGTGGCTCAACGATCCGCAAAAACTCTTGCAATTAATCGCCGCCGCGCAGGGCGCAAGTTCGGGCGGTTCCGGTGGAGGAGGCGCGCCGCTTGGCAGCGTTCCTTCCGTTCCGATCCCCGCCGGCGTCGTCGCTGGCGGTTCGGCAACAGGCACACCCGCGGTCTGGACTGGTGGCGTCGTTCCCTTGCAAGAGGAAGAAGTCATCCAGACCATTCGCCTGCTCACTCATTTCGGCCAGGCCATGCAGGAGCCTAACGCCTCTCCGGAAAATCTGAAAGTTGAACTGGGCAAAGCGCCGGAAGGCGCCAAGGTCAATCTCGCGCAACTGCTCGAAAGTCTAGCGGCGCAGGCCTCGCAGAACAAAACCGCCGACAGCAATGACACGCCCTTGCTGATGAAAGCCGCCGAAAGTATGGCGATCAAGTTCGCCCTGGACCGCTATCAGCGCGGCGATGTAAAGGTCAACGCCGTCCACGACATGATGGAGCATATGAGCCGGCAGATGGACACGCTCCGCCAGATCCTGCGTGTCCAGGAAGACAAAATGTCGAAGGCTGGCATTCTGGTTGATTCGCACGCCGACATTCTCGATCGCATGTTCTGGGCCGAGATTCCTGAGGCCGGCAAAAAAAGTGTTCTGCTCTCCGGCGAAGCCGCCTGTGTGCCGCCTCGCAACATTCGCCAGTTCGTCGAAATTCTTTTTGATCGCGATGACAACGAGATCGCCGCTAAAATTCTTTCCAACTATTGCGCCGGTCTCAACGCCAAGGATCCCGATCCTCGCCGCAAGACTGCTATTGGCCTCGCTCAACTCGCCGACCTCTTTGCCACCGCTCCCAATGAAGTCATGCCCAATGCCTTGGCCATGATCGCCGAGAAGTTGAGCAAGGAGAGCGACGCCGAAGTGCAAAGCCTGCTGAGCGCCGCCTTCGCGCGCTTTGGCCAGGAAGCATGCACCCGGAAAAAATATAAAGCCGTCGCCGAACTCTGCTTGTCGCTCGAAAACATCGGCCACGAACGTCCCGCACTGGTGCAGGATCTCCGTTCTCGCGTCGGCATCGAAAATCGCCTGCCCGAGATGATCGAAGAGGCGATCAACGCCGATCATATTCCAGAAGATCTAGTCGAGGTCCTGCAACAGCTTCCCAGACATTCCGTCGAACACCTCGCCGACCGCTTCTTCCGCGCCCATCGGCGCGTTGAGTGCGATCGCATCGTCGAACTCGTTGGCGAACTCGGACAGCCTGCCCTCGACGATCTGCGCGACATTCTCCGGACCGGCCAGCCCCGCCAGGCTGCCTCTGCTGTCGGCCTGATGAGCCGACTCGCCGTCACCTCGCTGCTCGAGTTGCTGCCCTCGCGCATGGGCGAGTTCAATCGTTTTTATCAGGACGTGATCGTCCGCCAGATCGCCTATGGCGCCGCTCCTGATCGCGGGCGCACGCTGCTCGAGTTACTCGAACTGCTCGACTCCATGATTCTGCCCGAGACCATCGATGAGATCGGCATGAGTCAGGATCGCAGCGCCAGCGCCAGCCTGATCGCGCTGGCGACGGCCGGCGAAGCGCACAATCGTCCGCCCTTCGTGCAATTGAAAGCCATCGAATCGCTCGGACGTTTGCGCGATGCCGAAGCGGTTCCCGTGCTGCGCAGCATCGTGGAAGACAAAAAGCTCTTCGGTTACAGCCAGCACCGTGAGTTGCGAATTGCCGCGATTCAAGCGCTATCCAAGATCGACCCGCGCTACGGCACGCAGGCTCTTGTCGAAAGCGGCCTCGAGGCCGGCGAACTCGCCATCGCTCCGCTCGATTCCGGCCCAGGATGTCCCTGGGTTCGTCAACGCCGTTATGAGCGCATCATTCTGCCGCGCACGCTTTCTGCCACACTTTCCAGTTCCTGGGGAAAGTCAAACATCGTGATGCGCGAGATGAGCCTTGGCGGCGGCATGGGCACCCGCAATGACAATCTCCGCGTCGGCTCCGAAGCCCACGTCGAAATCTCGCTGGGCGTGAAAAAAATCCGCGGCGAAGTTCTCCTACGCCGCGCCCGCGTCAACGAGATCGGCTTCGAATTCGTCAGCATGGATCTCGACAGCCGCTACCGCCTGCGCCGCGTATTGGTCGAGGCTCTGCAAAAAGTCCCAGACAATCGATCGTCCAACTGGGACGGCGAAAGAAAAGTCTAGAGGTGGGTCGCAGGTCTCAGGTGACGGGTCTCGGGAAAAACATTTAAGAGGTTTCAGAGCGCGGCCCCGGCGCAAAAAAAAGGCTCCTTTAGGCCAGGAGCCATTTCCACTCGACAAGCCACAAATTCTTCTTACGCTACCTTTACGAAAATAATAACCAGCGTAAACAGCACCAAGGACTCGATGAACGCGAGCCCAAGAATCAGCGCAACCATAATTCCAGGCCGCGCGGCCGGATTGCGTCCCAGGGAATCGCAAGCTGCACCGGCAACTTTCCCCTGTCCAAGCGCCGCCAATCCCGCCGCGAGTGCAATCGCAAAGCCGGAGGTCAGTGCCACCCAGTTGGTGCCCCCTGCCGCTCCAGCCGCGCCTTGCGCAAACGCCGGCACCGCCATCACCGACGCCATCATCATCATGAACATCAACATCAGGAATTTCCGCATTGTGTCTCTCCTTAGTATGAATTGCCGCCAGTGGGTGGTTGACGCCGCGCTCTATAGCCGACGCCCTCACGCTGAGCGGCAGTAACCAATTGCCAGTACCCAGCACCCCGAAAGAGCGCTTCACCGGGTACTGGGTACTGGTTTAATGTTCTTGCCCGGTTGCTTCACCCAAATACACGCAGGCGAGCAACACAAAAATATAAGTCTGAATAAACGAAACGCCGATATGCAGGCCCTCGAACACAACCGGAATCCCCAACGGTATCAGCGAAAAGAACACCAGCGTGACCATTTCCCCGGCAAACATGTTGGCGAAAAGACGAATGGTCAGCGACATGATGCGAGCAAGGTGGCTAAACACTTCAATCGGAAACAGCAGGATTGGCAAGAACAGCCGCATGACCAGCGGCATCTCCTTATCCTGCGGCCCAACAAAATGCTTCAAATAGCCGATCGGTCCATTCGTCTTGATTCCTTGATAGTGATAGTAGAACCAAGTCAGCAGCGCACATCCGAGCGGTACGATCGGCACGGCGGTCGGCGAGGTCAGCCCGGGCACCAGACCGATCAGATTGCAAATCAAGATGAACATGCCCAGCATAACCAGGTAAGGGACATACTTTTGCCCGTGATGGCCGATCACCTCATCGGCCATGCCAGAGATAAATCCGTTGATACCTTCCATCGTGTGTTGCAGCCCGCCGGGACGCTCCACCGAAAGCCGCGAGCGCACGGCAATAAAAAATAAGGTCAGCAGCAGCATTACAAGCAACTCCATCGCAAAGCTGTCGGAGATAGGACGAGACGGATGCTTGGGATGAATATGCAGAGCCTGCAGCAAGGCCAGCACGGCTGGGCCGAACAGACGATTTAGGAGTGTAGTAAAAACCAGTTGTTGCATATGAAAGTTTAGAGGCGCAGCTAGTCTCGCCATTGCGCCAAACGACTTAGGGACTTTAGCCCCGGCGGAAGGCCTTAAATCCTTGCCAAACCGCCTCCGCCATTAGTGCGGCGACGGGCACGCACAGGCCCCACAGAAAGCCGTAAAACGCCACTGAAGAACCTTTGAATATAGCATAGGCGGCGACCCCCACCAACACGTAACGCACCAAGAAGCGGAAGACGATTCGGGCGCCTTTCTCCCCGCTGTTCTGATTGACAATGCGATCGGCAAGTCCTTCCACGCCGCTCGTCAGCGAGCGGAAATTAACGTAGGAAACGGACGCACCAAGAACAAACCCAAGGACTCCCATCCAACGGTAAAACCAGAAAACCGGCGCGAGCAGAAGAATGCCAAACACCAAGATATTGCGCAGCAGGCGAGGAATGATGCGCTCAAACGCTGTGATTTCCGCCACGGTTGCCGCCGGCAAGGCCTCAGCGGAGTGATCAGAATTCTCACGCTCGTTCATTTTGCATTTTTCATTTTTCTTTGGAAGCTCCAATCGCCATGCGGATCATCTGCCCAAATCCCACCACCGCGCCAAATAAAAGTCCGACCAGATACAACCACTTGGTATGCAGCCAATAGTCGGCGAGTTTGCCGAGGAAGAAGCCCAACAAAACTGCCGTGGGAATGATGAATCCCATCTCGGAATAGCGAGCCAGCGAGACCAAGGGGGCTTTTTTCTTCGGGAGATCGGAAGGTTCAGGCATGCGCTCGAATTGTAAATCAGCTCTGTCTGGTTAGCTCGCAGCCTACTTCCTGATTACAGCTACCGGCGCAGGTTGCCGAATCCCGAGTGACCAGTTCACGCTGCGAATCGCCGGCTCCGGATAAATTCCAATGAACAGAGTGGCCAGCGCCGTGATCCCCACCGCGCAGCGCATCCCAAAACTGACAGGCAGTCGCTCCCTCTCCATCGGCGCACGCATCAGCATCGAGTTCGCAATCTTGAGGTAGTAATAAAGTCCGAAGAGCGAATAAACAACGCCCAGCGCGGCCAAGACGTAATGTTGGCTTTCGATCAGACTGAGAAAGATATAGTACTTGCCGAGAAAACCCGCTGCGGGCGGAATGCCGGCGAGCGAAAGCAAAAATAGCAACATCAATACAGCTTCGACCGGAGCGCGCTGATAAAGCCCGGCCATATCATCAAGCTCATCGCCAATCACATTGCGCTGCCGCAGCGAAGTGATCACCGCGAACGCGCCCAGATTCATGAACGTATAGACCATCAAATAAATCAGGATTCCCTTGAAGCCGTCCAGAAAGCCGGGAGTGCCGAGCGGCGATGTCCCCATAGCCACAAATGCCAATAGCATATAGCCAACGTGCGCAATCGACGAGTAAGCCAGCAGTCGTTTCGTATTCGACTGAGTAAGCGCAGCGAAGTTGGCTCCAGTCATGGTCGCGATCGAAACAAAAACAATCACCGGCGTATAGACCGAGCGTAGCGGGAACAATCCGAAGAGCAGTATCCGCAACAGCATCGCCCACGCCGCGGCTTTCACCGCCACCGACATGAAACCTGTAATGCTCGTGGGCGCGCCTTCATAGGCGTCCGGCGCCCACTGGTGAAACGGAATGGCGGCGATCTTGAACAACAATCCAACCATGGTCGTCAGCAGCGCGATGATGACCACCGGATTGTGCGTATTCTGCCCAGAAACCGCGCGCCCAATGACGCCTAGATTCGTGCTGCCAGAAATTCCATAAAACAATGAAAGACCGTAGGCAAAAATGCCGGACGAAAATGCCCCCAGCAGCAGATACTTCAAAGCTGCTTCATTCGAGCGCCGGTCGCGACGCAGGAAGCCCACCAGCACGTAACTCGAAATCGCCATTAGCTCAAGGCCGATGAAGATCAGCACGACATCGATTCCCGCCGCCATGCACATCATGCCCACCACCGAAAGCAAGAGCAAAGCGTAGTATTCGCCGTGGTGTTCATCTTCAATCTCGAGATAGTGCACCGACGTCAGGATCGAGATAGCTGTTCCCGCGAGAAACAGATACCAGAAGTAAATGGCGAAGCGATCAACTAACAAGGAGTTATAAAACCCGACTAAACCTCGGGGCGGCAGCATCGCCTGAATTTGCCATACGCATAAACCTGCAAACAGCACTCCTACCAATGCTCCGGCAGCGTTAATCCATTTCCACGAGCGCGGCACCATCAAGTCAATCAACAGAATACCCAGCGCAAAAATAGTCAGCTCCACCATCGGCAACATCAGCCGGTAGTCGGTTGGGGAGAGCCCTCGCACTTAGTTACTCGCTTTCAGCGCGCCGACGCCCGGTGCGGCGGTACTGGGTGAGGGAATAAACGAAGTGGGCTGAATCTGTGCATTCACCGGAGCATTCGGGTTCGAGTTGTCATGAATGGTTTGCACGATCTGATTGACCGGTTGCTCCAGTATCTGAAAAAACGGTTTGGGATAGAGCCCGATCCACAACGCCATGATGATCAGCGGCGCAAAGGTAAGAATTTCTCGCGGCGTAAGATCGTGCAGCTTTTCGTTCTTAGGATTGGTCACCGTCCCGAAGAAGACGCGCTGATACAGCCAGAGCAGATACGCCGCCGCAAGGACCACGCCCGGCGCAGCCCAAGCCGCCCATCTCCAGTTCGCTGTGAATGCGCCTTGCAAGATCGTGAATTCGCCAACAAATCCGTTCAGCAGCGGCAATCCCATCGACGAGAGAAACATGATCATGGTGATGGTCGCGTAGACAGGCATCACGGTCGAGATGCCGCCATACTCGGCGATCTCGCGCGTGTGCCGCCGCTCATACAAAATACCGACGATCAAGAACAGTGCGCCTGTCGAGATGCCATGATTGATCTGCTGTAATACCGACCCCGTCAATCCCGCCGAATTCAACGCGAAGATTCCTAGGGTGCAGAAACCAAGATGGCTGACGGATGAGTAAGCCACCAGCTTTTTCATATCCTTCTGCATGAGCGAAACTAGCGCGCCGTAGATGATGCCGACGAGCGACAATCCAATCACCCAGCTTTGCACCCTGGGATGCGACACGACGCCAGGAAAGAAGGGCAGCGAAAAACGTACAAACCCATATGTCCCCATCTTCAGCAAAACACCCGCCAGTATCACGGAGCCGGCCGTAGGCGCCTCGACGTGCGCATCCGGCAGCCAGGTGTGAAACGGAAACATTGGAACCTTGATGGCAAATCCGATGAAGAAGGCGACGAAAAGCCAGATGGCAATATTGAATGGAATGAGCGGCGCTGTCTTATAAAGCTCGGGGATGCTGAAAGTGAACACGCCCGTCACTGCATGGTGATGGAAATAGAGATACAGGATACCGAGCAGCATCAGCACCGAGCCGAGCAGCGTGTATAAAAAGAATTTGATGGCAGCGTAAAGCTTGCGCGGGCCGCCCCAGATGCCGATCAGCAGATACATCGGCACCAGCATCGCCTCCCAGAAAACAAAAAAGAGGAAAAAATCGAGCGCCATGAAAACGCCGAGCATCCCCGTCTGCAAAACCAGAAACCACACGTAATACTCTTTGACTCGAGTCTCGATGGCGGTCCATGAAGAGAGAATCGAAATCCAACCAAGAAGCGTGGTCAGCATAATCAGCAAAAACGAAATGCCGTCAATGCCCAGGTTGTAACCCGCGCCAATCGAGGGAATCCAGTTATTGGCCGTGCCTTCGAGAAATTTGAAGCCGGGCTCGAAGCGCTGCGCCCAAAACATCGGCACCAGCGGCAATGAGATCAGAAATCCGCCTAGGGCAAAGATATTCGCAATCCAGCGAATGGCGTCTTTATTCTCCTTAGGTACAAACAGGAGAAAAAGCGCGCCGATAAGCGGCGTGAAAAGAATGATCGAGAGTATGTGACTCTGCATAAGAGCTTCTTCGCTATTCGCTATTAGCTGTTCGCTATTGGCTAGCTAACAGCTAAGAACCCGCACTTCACTTCCACACGTAATACATGCCAAATCCAAGCAATCCGGCGATCATAACCAGCGCGTACCACTGCACCAATCCCCATTCAAACAGCCTCGCAGGATACGAAATCATTCGCGCAAGAATCGCCGGGCCATTCACTCCCACGCCGTCGATGATCCACTTATCCCACCATGTCGATAGTGTCGCCACAGCGCGAGTTACCCAGCCAACATCGTTGACCACTCCGTCGATGACCTTGGCATCGAACCACGATGCCGCTTCGCCCGCTCCCATTGCGCCGAGACGAATATCGCCAATCTTGCGGCGCCCGGTAAAAATGTAGTCGTAGCCCTCATCGACAAACCATTTGTTGTAGAGAACGGTATAGAGTGGCGGAGCTTTCACGGCAATGGGCTCCGCATAATCTTTGCCAGCATGGTTATAGGAGCGCCGCGCCATTCCCCACCCGACCGCCGCCGCGGCCAATGACAAGAACATCAGCGCATACTCGGTCTTATCCGTGTGCTCAGCCTCTTTCTCGCCCGCAGCTAACTGCCCCGACTTCCCTTCCTCGACCAAGACGACTGCTTCCCGCGCAAACACGGGCTCCAAAAATTTCTCGAAGCGAGCTGATCCGCCCAGGCTATGCGGCCAGCTTAACCATCCCGCGCCAATCGAGCACAGGGCAAGAATCACGAGCGGCACAGTCATCGACTTTGGAGACTCATGCACATGATGCTCGACCTCGTGACTCATCCGCGATGGACTGTAAAATGTCAGATACATCAGACGGAACATATAGAACGCCGTCATGAGTGCCGTGCCGTAACCTACAAACCAGAGAATGCGATATGCACCACCCTCCGAAGCCCATGTCTGCCACAGAATTTCGTCTTTCGAAAAGAAGCCCGCGAAAGGAAAAATTCCCGCAATCGCGAGGGTTGCGATCAGCATCGTCCAGTGCGTAGTAGGAATACGCCTGCGCAGATCCCCCATATGTCGCATGTCCTGCTCGCCGCTCATGGCATGAATCACCGACCCTGAACCTAAGAAGAGCAGCGCTTTGAAGAATGCGTGCGTGAACACATGAAAGACACCGGCCGCGAAAGCTCCGACGCCGAGCGCCAGGAACATGTATCCCAATTGCGAAACAGTCGAGTAGGCCAGCACGCGCTTAATGTCGTTCTGCACCAGTCCAATCGACGCGGCAAACACGGCGGTGATCGCGCCCACAATGGCCACGGTTTTCATGGCCGTCGGCGCCAGCACAAACACAGCATTCGAACGCGCTACCATATACACCCCGGCCGTCACCATGGTCGCGGCATGGATCAGCGCCGAGACCGGCGTCGGACCTTCCATGGCGTCGGGCAGCCAGACATAAAGAGGAACCTGCGCGGATTTGCCGCAGGCTCCCACAAACAGCAGTAGCGCGGCAGCCGTCAGCACAGGATCGCCGATCGCGAATTGTCCACTACGTGCTAGCGCGTTAATGTCAATAAAGCGAAACGATCCCAAATACCACACCAGGGTGAGCGCGCCCAGAATAAACCCGGCATCGCCGATGCGATTTATGATGAATGCTTTATTTGCTGCGGTCGAAGCTGAGTTACGATGAAAATAAAATCCGATTAAGAGGTACGAACACAAGCCGACGCCTTCCCATCCTACAAATAAGAGGATGTAGTTATTCGCCAGGATGAGCGTAAGCATGGAAAACATGAACAGATTCATGTATCCAAAGAAACGGTAATAACCGCCTTCGTGCGCCATGTACCCGGTCGAGTAGATATGAATTAGCATGCCCACGCCGGTGACGAAGAGTAGCCATATAGAAGAGAGCGGATCGAGGAGAAAGCCGGCGTCGGCATTGACTGCGGCGAGAGTGCCATCGCGCCTGGTGAAATTTAAATGGCCGTCGCCGCTGCCGAGCCATGTGTAAACAATTTTCTCGAAGGGTCGGCCCGTGCCGTGAGCAAAATGTGTGTACTCGACGACCGTGAAACACGCAAAGAGAAACGCCAGCACGATCACGCCGACACAGACGGCGCTGACCGTCGCCTTCTGCAACCGCCGCCCGAAAAAAAACATGATCGCGGCGCCGAAGGCCGGGAAGAGCGGGAGCAGGTAGATGTGGTTCAGGAACATGTCGTTGGTCGTTAGTCGTTAGTCCTTCTACCACTTCAACAAATCAATCTCGTCCACATTAATCGTCTCTTTATTGCGAAAGAAGGCGATCAATATTCCAAGGCCCACGGCCGCTTCCGCAGCAGCGTCAACTACGATAAAGATTGCAAACACCTGCCCCTCCAGCCTTCCCCACATGCGCGAGAACGCCACCAGGTTCAGGTTCACCGCGTTCAAAATCAGTTCGATTGACATCAGCATGATCACCACGTTGCGGCGCGTAAGGACACCGATCACGCCGAGCACGAAGAGTGCTGCCGCAACGACGAGGTAATGAAATGTAGTGATAGGAACCATATAAAGCCGCGATTCGCTTTTCGCTATTCGCCGATCGGCATTGCTGCTTTAAACGAGCAGCGACTAGCCATCAGCGAACGACGTGTCGCTAGATTTTCTTCTTCGTCATAATCACCGCTCCCAGAATCGCGACCAGCAACAGCAACGAGGCAATTTCGAAAGCGAACGTATATTGACCCATCCTGCCCGCTTCCCCGTAAAGCATGCTCGCGACCTGCTGCGTATTCGATCCTTCGGGTATCGCGATCATGCGATCGGGAAACAACGCCCTGCCTTTCACAAACGCCGAAACAAAAAGAGCCATTAACGCGCATGCCGCCGCCAATCCTACTGGCCAAATACGATTAAACCTTCGGTCTTTGGAAGCGCGCTCGATGCTCACCAACATGATTACGAATAGAAACAGCACCATGATTCCGCCGGCATAGACAATGATCTGTACAGCGGCGACAAACGGCGCATACAACATTAAATACAGGTGCGCCATCGCGATCAGCGTTACGATCAATGCGAGTGCGCAGTGCACGGGGTTGCGTCTCGTGATGACAAGAAAACCTCCAGCAACCGCTAGTCCCGATAACAAATAAAAGAAAAACGGAGTCGCAACCGGCGCCATGCCCGGATCGGTAGTGGTCGTGAAGGCCGAGATTAATGCCATGTTTAAACTCGGGTTCATGAAACGATCACCCCCACGATGGCGGTAAGGATGAGCACGACCAGCGTAATCGGCAGCAGCACCTTCCATCCCACCCGCATCAACTGGTCGAAGCGATAACGCGGCCACGTCGCACGGCACCAGATGAACAGATACATAAAGAGCGCGACTTTGAGCACAAACCAATATACATAGTCGATGCCGTCGCGGAATCTGGCGGCCACGGTTGCGTCGGACGACCGGCCGGCAAGCGCGATCACCAGCAGGAACAGCGCGATGAAGCCGAGCAGCGCGGCGAAAACCGCGAGCCCTATGCGCTGAACTCTGAAGTATGGATGCACGGGCATGCGCATAACTCCAATCACTGCGACTGCCGCGAGCGCGCCAAAAGTGAGCCCGGGAAACAACGAAAAAATAAAATCCCACGCCGGCGCGTTCAGCAGGTTCGGAAACGGTCGCAGCCATCCGCCAAGCCAGAGGGTGACGGCGATCGACGAGACCGCAATCATGGCCGCGTATTCGGCGAGCATGAACAGCGACCAACGCAGTCCGCTGTATTCAGTGTGATAGCCCGCGGTCAATTCCGATTCAGCTTCGGCCATGTCGAAGGGTGCGCGATTGGTCTCGGCGATCATGGCGATAACGAAGTTTACGAACGCGATCAGCCCGAGCGGAAAAAACTTGAAAATGAACCAGATGCCCTGCTGCTGTTGCGATTCGACAATCCCGATCATGCTCAGCGTGCCGGTGCCTGTCTTCATGCTGGTCATGAGAACTGCCGAAACGACGGCCAGCCCCATGGCGACTTCGTAGGACACCATCTGCGCGCTCGACCGCAGCGCGCCGATCAGCGGATAATGCGAGTTCGAGGCCCATCCCGCGACCACAATGCCGAGCACGCCCAGCGACGACACTCCGAGCATAAAGAGGACGCCGATGTTCATGTCGCTCACCGCCTGCGAGGGGCCAAACGGAATCACCGTATAAACCGTGAAGGCCGCGAGAAGGCCGATCACCG
Source organism: Acidobacteriaceae bacterium (assembly GCA_003132405.1). Taxonomy (GTDB): domain Bacteria; phylum Acidobacteriota; class Terriglobia; order Terriglobales; family Acidobacteriaceae; genus Acidiflorens. The sequence goes on from PKXQ01000064.1 coordinate 66,093, forward strand.
GCGCAATCCAGAAAACAAACTGGTCGGCCTCAGCCGGAATAATGTCTTCTTTGAGCGCCAGTTTGAGCGCGTCGGCAATAGGCTGCAGCAATCCGTGCGGACCCACGCGCATAGGGCCGAGACGAATCTGGAAGTGCGCCAGCGCCTTGCGCTCGAACCAGTTCATCGCCACGACCGCCAGGGAGACGGCCGCGAAAATGATCAGCACATAGATCAGCGCCCAGAACTGGTTCCCCGCTTCGCCGGGAGTCACCGTGCTCCCGAGATACGACATGATGAAGTTGGGCATCAGCGGTCGACCTCGCCGAGCACAATGTCGATCGTCCCAATGACAGCGATCACGTCGGCGACCAGCAGGCCGCGCACCATGACATCAAGTGCCTGCAAATTGACAAGCGACGGCGGGCGCACTCGTAAACGATAAGGTTGCGTCGAACCATCGCTAACGATGAAATATCCGAGTTCGCCCTTTGGCGCTTCGATCGAATGATAGATTTCGCCGACCGGCGGCTTGATCACCTTAGGCACTTTCGCCATGATCGGGCCTTCCGGAATAGAGTTGACCGCCTGCTCGACAATGCGCAGCGACTGGCGCATCTCTTCCATCCGAACCAGATAACGATCGTAGGTGTCACCGTTTTCGCCAGTCGGAATGTCAAAATCAAATTTGGAATACGCCGAGTAGGGCTGGGCTTTGCGCAGGTCCCACTCCACACCGCTCGCGCGCAGCACCGGCCCAGTCACTCCGAGGGCTACGCAATCCTCACCGGAGATCACGCCCACATTCTTGGTGCGTTCCAACCAGATGCGGTTGGTGGTAAGCAGTTCTTCATATTCGTCGATCTTCGGCGCCACGAAAGTCAGGAAATTCTTTACGTCTTTTTCGAACCCCGCATAAGTCTCATATTGGCAACCACCGATGCGAAAGGCATGCGTGGTGAGACGGGCACCGCAATACTTTTCGAAAATCTTGAGGATCTCTTCGCGATCGCGGAACGTATAGAAGAGCGGCGTCATCGCCCCGATATCAAGCGCATGCGTGCCCAGCCAAAGCTGGTGGCTGGCCATACGATTCAACTCGGTCAAGATCACGCGAATATAATCCGCGCGCGGCGGCGCCTCCACATTAAGCAGCTTCTCCACCGCTTCGCAATAACCCAGGCCATTCGACACGGCGGCAACGTAATCCATGCGATCGACGTAGGGATTGAACATCGCGTAGGTGCGGTTCTCGGCAATTTTTTCCACGCCGCGGTGCAGGTATCCGATCACGCACTCCGTGCCCAGTACCTTTTCGCCGTCAAGCTTCAGAATGACTCGCAGCACGCCATGCGTCGCCGGATGCTGCGGCCCCATGTTGATGATGAGTTCGTTCGAATCGAGATAAGGTTTCTCGGGAGTTTCGAGGTGTAGATGAGACGGTATGGCATGGGGCAGCGCGTGTCCTGAGACGTCGTTCACGTTTTCTTTCGTTCCGTCTTTCGCCGCCGCGCTCATGATTATTGTCCGCTTTCGATTCCCAGGTTGATCTGCACCCACTCTTTATCCTGCTGCAAAATGCCGTAATCTTTGCGCAGCGGATGGCCTTTCCAACCGTCGGGCAAAAGAAGGCGTTTCAGGTCGGGATGGCCGTCGAATTGGATGCCGAACATGTCGTAGACTTCGCGCTCCAGCCAGTTGGCGGTCGGCCAGATCGAGACGCAGGATGCGATCGAATCGCCGTCGGTAATTTGTGTCTTCACGCGCATGCGCTCATTGCGCGGGAAAGAATAGAGAATCCACAGCACTTCAAATTGCTTTTCGCGCTTCGGATAATGCACCGCAGTGACGTCGACGCAATAGTCAAACTGCTCTTCATCGCGGAGCAGCCGCAGAATGTCGGGAATCATCGAACGATCAACGCTAAGGTAGTTTTGTCCGAGATAAGTCAGCGCCTCAAGACCCGATCCATATTGGCTGCGATATTTTTCAACCAACGCAGAAGTCCACGGCACAGGCACTGGCCCGCTGGGCTTGGCCGGAGCTGCAGCCTTTGCCGTGGCGCCAACCGACGTTGCCGTAGCGACGGGAGCGGCCGCCGCCGGTTTCTTCTCGCCTTCTGGCGGCGGTGGTGGGGCGGGCGCTTTGACGTCCTCAGCCATGCAGTGTCGAACGCAGAAATCTTGCTAATGAACCGCGCTAGTCTTTAGAAGCTTTCATTTTTAACATCCGCGTGGGCCTCCGTATGTGATTTGAGTCACAACGCGCCTCATCTCAGCAGATGGAAGCCCTTATCGCCGCGCCGCTTGAAAGCTCTCGACGAGGTCGCGGATGCGCAGCGCGTCGGCTTTGCGATGACCGTGACTCGTGATCGGCTCAGTGCCACCCGTCGACTCAATCACGATGTCAGACCAGAAGACCCCCGTCGAAATCTTCACCGACGCCACCTGCGAGATCGAAATGCTTTCCTCGCTGCTGCCAAACAGACGCCGCTTCAAGCGGCTTACGCGCAGCGAATTAACGACGATGCGCGTCGGGAACCAAAAATTTCCGCGCGTCCACCGGCTCGCGCTGAAGATTTCGTCGTCAGCGGCCGGATTTAAATTGCCCGGATTTGGAGTCGCCGAACTTACACCCATTCGAGCGCGCCTTTCTTCCACACCCACACATAGCCGACGATCAGAATGCCGAGAAACACCAGCATCTCGATCAGGCCGAAGACGCCAAGAGCCTTGAACTTCACCGCCCACGGAAACAGAAAAACCGTCTCCACGTCGAAGATCACAAACAAGATGGCAATGATGTAAAAGCGAACCGTGTAGCGCCCGCGCGCGTTATCGTAAGGATCAATGCCGCATTCATAGGGCATCAGTTTGACGCGGTTCGGGCTTTGCGTGCGGATGATTCTGGCCAACAGCAGCGTAAGCGGAATCAGAATTCCGACCACAGCAACAAAGAGAAAAATGGGTACGTAATTTTGCGGCATACGCCCTCGGAGTAGTAATTAAGGAGAACTCGAAATACTAACGCCGAACCAGCGCCGCTTCAAGGAGGAAGGTGCCAATGGTTCAGGTTGCATCGCGAGATGCCATTTTTTGCTAGGCTGCTGTTCCCCGATCGGGGAGAACAAAGATATGACGGGCGAGATCGGAGTCCAGCGTCTCCTCACGATAGAGCGTCGCCAGCACGCGCCCTTCCAGACCAGCAAATCGGCGTTGCGCGCGGCGAATTCCGGCCATTTTGGCTCGCCGCCCGCGCGGGCCATGCGCTCGCGAATCAGCAGCAGGTAGGCCCAGGTAATGGTCTCATCATAGAGCTGAGCTCTGCCGCGCCGCCGCAAAGCGCTGCAACGCCGCCGTAAATCGTTGCAGCGCTTCGAGCGCTGAATAACGGCACAAATATTCAAAGGCCAGCCGGACGTGATCGGCGTGGTGAAAGGTAGCTGCCGGAGTCGTGCCGTTCTCGAATTGTTTGATCAACTCGTCGCCGGTCATGTTCGTTGTCCATTTAGCTGTCCGTGAGAGTCAAGCGACGACTTCCCCACCACCACCGTCCATGTGGCTGCGATATAGATCACGAGCGCTCCGACATCGAGCCATCCATGTAGGAGATGAAGGACGATGGCCGCCACCAGCACACCGATCAGGAACCAGCCGCCGACTACCAAGGCTCGCGGAACAAGAAATAGAATCGCGGCTGCGATCTCAGCCCAGGCCAACGTGAGACGCGTGAAATTTGGCAGCCCGGTTTTGGCGAAGGCATGGGCGGCCTGCGACGATAACGCGAAATGCAGGGACTCCGCCAGAACGATTAACCCAAGCACCCATTGAAGAATGCGCAATGCAACGGGCAAACGGTCCTGCGTCATTTTTTCTTCTCCGAGATTTTCCTTTCTTGGATTTTCTTTTCCGAGGCAGCGTTGTTTCCAGCCCGCCGCTTAATTTCGGTGAGACGGTGGCTGGCGCTGGAGTCGAGGTCGAGGCTGTAGAACTTTTTCAAATCCTGAATGCGCTTAAGCGATTCCGCGCCGAAAGGACTCTTGCCGTCGAAGGCGTGGAGCACAATACCTTCGAGCAGGTCGCCGAGCGACATATCGTGGTATTCGGCCAGGGCCTTGAGCACCTTGAGGAGCCGTTTTTCCATCCGCACGCCGGTCTGCACACGCTCTATAAGAAACTGCGGTTCATTGGTCCTCATGGTATTAATGTACCACGGTACATAAATACCAGCAATAGGAATTAGCGGCTGCGGCCAGAAAGCAAAGTCGCGAACCCGCCCTCGGTCTACCGTGAGAAAATATCAGTGAGTTTGTCGAGATCTTTTGACAGGGAGGTAGGCAGCGCATGTGCCGCAATATCAAAACTCTTTTCAACTTCGATCCGCCGGTCACCGACGATGAAGTCCGAGCGGCTGCGCTTCAGTTCGTGAGGAAGATTACCGGCTTTAATAAACCGTCGAAGGCCAATGAAACCGCATTCTTAGCGGCCATCGACGAAATCGCAAACGTATCAGCGCGGCTGCTGCATTCGCTTGACACCAACGCGCCGCCCAAGAATCGCGAAGAAGAAGCGACCCGGGCGAAAGCTCGCGCGGCGGAACGATTCGGCGCCTGAGCGTTGCGATGCCGGCCGCTGGGCCTTCGTCAAATCGGCAATTCTCATTACGCAGCGTCAGTCAGCAGTCTTCACTGTTCCCTAGGTAGCATGCGCCCGCTGCGCACATAACGTTCATGCCAGCTCAGGCTCTCCATAAGCAGATGAGGAGTGTGCTTCCCGAACGACAGCCGCTCCGCTCGATCCTGATAATCGCGCAGCAGAGAACGATAATCGGGATGTGCGCATTTTTCGATGATGACCTTCGCTCTTTGCCGTGGCGACAGACCCCTGAGGTCAGCAAGCCCCTGTTCGGTTACGACGACATCGACATCGTGTTCGGTATGGTCGACGTGCGACACCATCGGCACGATCGTAGTAATAGCGCCTTTCTGCGCCGTGGACGGAGCCATGAAAATCGAGAGATATCCGTTGCGGGCAAAGTCGCCGGAGCCTCCAATGCCGTTCTGAATTCGCGATCCCATCACGTGGGTGGAATTCACATTGCCGTAGATATCGGCTTCGATCATTCCATTCATGCCGATCACGCCGAGCCGGCGGATAATTTCCGGATGGTTCGAGATCTCCTGCGGGCGAAGAATAATACGTTCGCGATAGTTTGCCATTTCCGAGTTGACCTTCTCCATCACTTCCGGGCTGAGCGAAAACGCCGTGGCCGAGGCACAGGTGAGCTTGCCACTGCGCAAGAGCTCGATCATGCCGTCCTGAATAACCTCTGTGTATGCAGTCAAATTTTCGAACTGAGCTTCCAGCAGGCCGAACAGCACGGCATTGGCGATATTCCCCACGCCCGATTGCAGCGGTAGAAGTGACGGCGGCACGCGACCTTTCTTTACCTCCCATCCCAGAAAATCCAAAATGTGCCCGGCAATTAGGCGCGAGGTGATGTCGGGCGCTTTGAAGGAACTATTGCGGTCGGGAGAATCGGTCAATACGACTGCGGCCACCTTCTCGATCGGAACGTGAAGATAAGGCGTGCCAATTCTTTGCCCAGTGTGTGTCAGAGGAATCGGCTGACGGTTCGGCGCAGGTTGCATACCGTAATAAATGTCGTGCATGCCCTCCAGTTCCGCCGGCTGCCGTGAGTTCACTTCCACAATCACCTTCTCCGCCTGCTCGATCCAGGTGCGGTTGTTGCCCACCGATGAACTCGGCACCAGACGCCCGTCTTCGAGAATCGCAGTGACCTCGATCAGCGCCCAATCCATTTTGCCCAGAAAACCGTTTTCCACGTACTGCGCGACATGGCCAAGGTGAATATCCATGTACTCCATCTCGCCAGCATTGATGCGCTTGCGCGTCTCCGGATCGGATTGATAGGGCAATCGCAACTGGATGCCTCCAGCCTTAGCCAGCGCACCGTCCAACTCAGGGCCGGTCGAAGCGCCGGTAAAGATGCTGACCTGAGCCTTTTCGCCGCGCAGGTTCGCATCCGAGATGCGTCGCGCCAGTGCCAATGGCACAGCCTTCGGATAACCCGCGCCCGTGAATCCGCTCATGCCGATGCGAGTGCCGAACTTGATGAGAGCCGCCGCTTCTTCGGCGCTCATGATGCGCGCTGCCAGGCTCGAATCCAAGACGCGTGAACTAAGAGAGGTAAGAGTGGCCATTACGTGCCTCACGGTCGCCACAGATGGCGGAGGATCGCAATTGTGCCACTGGAGGAACCGCTGGCCTGTGATTACCGTCACTGGATGCCGTGATGCGCCACACCGTTCGGCATCATGTCCAATGCCAAGTCTCGGTGGCTTCGCTTTTTCTTCGCTGCGCGAGCAGCCAGCGTCTGGCGTGTTGGGCGAAAGCTTGGAATCGCATTGTGCCTCGAATGCTGCGTTATATAATGTCATTACGTCAATGATTTCTGGCCGCATCGGAGACGCATTCGCCCCGCTCGCAGTAGTCTGCGTTCTAGCTATCTTTCTGTTTCCCGCCATGCAGGGACCTTACTCCGTGGTACATGGGCCGGTTTCGGCATTGCTAGCCGTGCGAGCGGCGGCGAAAGTGCGGACCGCCATGGTGCAAGCCGCGCTAAGATCTTTTGGCGTGCTGGCTTCGCGTCTCGTAGCTCTCTGCGGAATGTTTGTTGCAGAGCCTGACTTTTACGCGCTTACATTGACTGAGCGTTGCGCCATTCTTCGCTGCTAACCATAGTTCCTCTGCTCTGGAAATCTCTTGCTTCACGTAGTCGCGAGCAGGCTTGGTTCCGCCATTTCTCTCGCGCCTCGTCAGCGGCTGTTGCAACGAACTCGCTTTCACAGCGATCTCTACATTTCTTTCCTAATAAGGAGGGCTAAAACTATGACACCAGACAAAATCAAGAAACTCGCTCTGCTGGCAATATTGGCAGGAGCGCTGTCGCTCGCCGGATGCGCCAAGAAGGCCGCGAAAGTGACTCCACCCGCTCCGCCAGCACCTGCGTCCACTGCGCCCACCGCCACGCTTGCCGCTAATCCCAGCGTAATTCAAGCCGGACAAGCATCGACACTGACGTGGCAAACCGCCAACGCCTCCCAAGTGAATATCGAAGGACTGGGCACCGTTCCCGCCTCTGGCTCTCGTTCGGTCACGCCGGGAATGTCCACTACGTACACGCTGACCGCCAAAGGCCCGGGGGGGACCAACGACGCCTCGGCCCGCGTCACGGTAAATACTCCGGTCGCCAGTTCGACGCAGCCATCGGATGAGGACTTGTTTGCGAGAAATGTCAAGGATCTTTACTTCGACTTCAACAAAGCCGACCTGCGGTCCGACGATGTGCCCGTCGTGCAAAATGACGAGTCTTTCCTGGCACAGCATTCCAGCATCAAAGTGCTGGTCGAAGGTCATTGCGACGATCGCGGTTCGGAGGAATACAACATTGCTCTCGGCGCCAGTCGCGCCGAATCCGCAAAGGAAGCGCTGGTTCAACGGGGAGTTTCCGCCGAACGCATTCGGACCGTCAGCTACGGGAAGGAAAAGCCCTTCTGCACGGAGGACAATGAAGATTGTTGGCAGAAGAATCGGGTGGACCACTTCGCGTTTGACCGCTAACCAACTCTTCAGGGGGGCAGCTCAGTTTCGGGCCGCCTTCCCAATTCATTGCTATATCCTTTGAGAAGCAATCTTCGAAACATGCTTTTCGAAAGTGGAACATCGAAAAGTGTGACTGTCGGAGCCAAGAACCCCGAGCCACCCGTCGACAAAATTAAAACTGTCGAACCTGTGAATCCTCAAATCATGACCGATGCTGTCGAGATCCCGAACGACAAGGGCTGGAGAGACAAACTGCTTCGCCACATCTCCGAACTCCGGCAACGCGAAGGTCAGGTCTTCCTCGTCCTGGCGTTGGTCATCGGAGCGCTGACGGGCCTCGCGGTTGTCGCCTTCATCGTGGTGACCGAGCGCCTGGGCATGCGACTCTATCCCGTAGGCGGCGCGCCATGGCGGCGCCTGCTGTTCCCCGTCGTCGGCTCGCTCAGTATCGGCTACCTGCTCTACCGCTATTTTCCCAACGCACGCGGCAGCGGCGTGCCGCAAACCAAGGCCGCCTTATTCGCCAGCGAAGGCCGCATCACCCTGCGCACCGTGTTCGGCAAATTCTTCTGCACCTCGGCGACGCTGGCCAGCGGTATCCCGCTCGGCCGCGAAGGCCCGTCGGTTCAAGTAGGTGCAGGCATCGGCTCCGTGCTTGGACGTTTCCTCGGGCTGCGTACCGAGCAGGTAAAAAAACTCATCCCGGTAGGAGCGGCCGCCGCGATCGCAGCCGCATTCAATACACCGCTCGCCGCCGTGCTCTTCGCGCTCGAAGAAATCACGGGCGATCTCTACGCACCAGTGATGGGCGCGGTCGTGCTCGCGTCGGCAACTGCGTGGATGGTGCTGCGCGTCTTTCTCGGCGATCACCCTCTCTTCAAAGTTCCGCAATATCAGCTCATCCATCCCGCGGAGTTCGCGGTCTACGCAGTGCTCGGCGTGGCGGGCGGCGTGGTTTCAGCAATCTTCACCAAACTCCTGCTCGCGATTCGCGCGCGCTTCCTCCGCTTCCCACAGAGCACAGTCTGGTTTCAACCGGTGGCGGGAGGCCTGCTGGTCGGCGTAATGGGATGGTTCGTTCCCCAGGTTCTCGGCGTCGGTTACGGATTTGTAGGCGACGCGTTGAACGGGAGAATGGCCTTCCAGTTGATGTTGCTGCTGGTGGTTTTGAAGCTGATCGCCGTCACCACCAGTTACGCCACAGGCAATGCTGGCGGCATCTTCGGCCCATCCCTATTTATCGGCGCGATGTTAGGCGGAGTGGTCGGAACCGTGGCCCATCATCTATTCCCCGCCTACACCGCAAGCGCCGGAGCCTACGCGCTCGTCGGGATGGGCGCGGTATTCGCAGGCGTGGTGCGCACTCCCATGACCTCTGTGCTGATGATCTTCGAGATGACGCAGGATTACGCCGTAATCGTTCCGCTGATGATCGCCAACCTGGTGAGCCTTTTCATCGCTTCGCGATTGCAGCACGAACCTATCTATGAAGGTTTGGCGATGCAGGACGGCATCCATCTCCCTTCCGCCGGAGCGCGTCAACGATCTGGCGAGTACCAGGTCGTCAGAGTGATGCAAGCTGCCAGCCAGTTGCTGCCCGCCGATATCACGGTTCGGGAAGCATTGGAAAAGGTTCGCTCAAGTCCTGTACGAACCTGGCTGCTCACCGATCAGCGAGGGGTGGTTGGCGTAATCAACTCGGCGCAACTGGAGAATGCGGCGGAAGATGCGGATAAGAAAGTCGCTGAATTGGTGGATCCGCTGATCTTTCCCCACGTCCACGCCGACCAGGGCTTGGATATGGCTCTCGAGCGCATGGGAGCCAATCAATTTGAAATCCTACCGGTGGTAAACCGCGGCAATGTCCACAAACTGGAAGGTATAGTTACGCTCCACGATGTGCTCACCGCCTACGGCGTGAATCGAGCGTGAATCGCGTAGCGACGGCCGCCCCTTCGGCAAGCTCAGGGCAGGCTCTCGGCCGCCCTGCCGAGTGAACTTGGCGTGCGATTCAGCGCGCCGAATCCAACCTGCATCGATCTTCATCTATCCATCATGAACGTTGAAAGTCTCTATTTAAAACCACTCTCTGATCAACAATCGCTCAGAGAAGTTTTGCCTGATGAGCCGCTTCGCGCGGCTGCCGAGTCTCCAGACGCCGCCTTGCTCGACTCCTATTCGCGGGCGGTCACCGCCGCAGTGGAGAGAGTTAGCCCATCAGTAGTGAACGTCGAAGTGCATCACGCCGTAAAACCGGATGGCCGCCGCAACCGGTCGAGTGAACGCTCCGGCGACCGTCCCCGTGAACCCCGCGAGCGCCGTGGAGGCGGCTCCGGCTTCGTCTTCACTCCCGATGGATTGATTCTTACCAACAGCCACGTCGTGCACGACGCCACGCGCATCGAGGTCACTTTGGCCGATGGACGCCGCGCTCCTGCTCACACCATCGGCGACGATCCGGCGACCGATCTTGCCGTCATTCGCATCGATGCGCCGGGCTTGCAGGCCGTCGCCCTGGGCGATTCGCAGCAACTTCGCCCCGGCCAGATGGCGATCGCAATCGGCAATCCCTACGGCTTTCAGTCGACGGTCACGGCGGGCGTCATCAGCGCGCTCGGCCGCTCGTTGCGTTCTTACTCGGGGCGCCTGATCGAGGATGTGATTCAAACAGATGCCGCGTTGAACCCGGGAAATTCCGGCGGTCCGCTGGTCGACTCGCGCGGTCACGTGATCGGCGTCAACACCGCGACGATTCTGCCGGCGCAGGGAATCTGCTTCGCCATCGGAATCAACACCGCGAAATTCGTCGCCAGCCGTTTGCTTCGCGATGGAAGAATCCGTCGCAGCTACATCGGCGTCTCGGCGCAGACCGTCCCTATTCATCGCCGCGTGGTGCGCTTCTACGGTCTGCCTCGCGAAACCGGAGTGGTCGTGGTCGGCATCGAAGAGCGCAGCCCGGCGCGGACCGCTGGCTTGCGCGAAGGAGACGTGATCGTCGCGCTCGACGACAAGCCCGTGGCCGGAGTCGATGACCTGCATCGCCTGTTGACCGATGCACAAGTCGGCGCGCGCTGCCAGTTGACAATAATTCGGCATACCGAGAGGCTGAGCCTGCCGATCTTTCCCGAAGAAGCGCGGTAGGGATTTCTGACGTCGAGGCGGCGCGAAGGAATCGACCGCGGTTCTTTCGTGAACCTTAGCGGCCCTTCGCGATGGATGAACTTCTGTAATCGTCACTCCTCCTATCCCATTGCACACATTAGATTTCCTGTGTTAGCTTCGACTCGGAGAGTTCCACTTGCGACATACAATTCCGGCAGGGATGAAAATGGATCGCAAGGAAACTGATATTTATCTGCGGCTCGATCCAGCACGTCTTCCCCAGCATATTGCCATCATCATGGATGGAAACGGCCGCTGGGCGCGCCGCCGCCACATGCCGCGCGTCGCTGGTCATCGTGCCGGTGTCGCCGCCGTGCGTTCGACGGTGGAGACGGCGGCACGCATTGGAATTCCCGCGCTGACGCTCTATGCCTTCTCTGAAGAAAATTGGAAGAAACGCCCGAAATCCGAAGTCGATTTTCTGATGCGCCTCTTGTGTCGCTATCTGAAGGCGGAGATCAAGACGCTCAACGAAAATAACATCCGCCTGAAATACATCGGGCGCCAGCACGAACTACCCGAATCTGTCCAGCGAGAGATGGCCGAAGCAAGTGGCGCCACATCAAAGAACACTGGAATGCTCCTGACGTTGGCGCTGAATTACAGCGCGCGCAGCGAAATCGTCGATGCCTTTCGCTCCCTCGCCGAAGCCGCCTCGCGCAACGGAGGCCTCGATCATATGCAAGTTGACGAGCAACTCATTAGCGACCATCTCTACACGCGCGGCCTGCCCGATCCCGACTTAGTAATTCGCACCAGCGGCGAGATGCGGCTGAGTAACTTCCTACTCTGGCAACTGGCTTATGCCGAGATCTACGTAACTCAAACGCTGTGGCCCGATTTTCGCGGCGCGCAGTTACTCGAAGGCATTGAAGAATATCAGAAGCGCGACCGCCGCTATGGTGGTCTGGCACCCGACGGCCAACCACAGCGCACAACCCGTGCCCACGCCGAGGCGAAGCGCCGGTGAAGTCAACTCGATGATCAAGCGCGTAGCAACCGCTCTGGTTCTAATTCCCCTTGTTTTGTTGTTGGTCCTGAAAGCTCCACTCTATGTATTAGCTTTCGTGGCCGGAGCGGTGGCATTACTAGCCATCGCCGAGTTTCTTAAGTTAGTAACTCACTACGCAGTCGAGCCACTAAGCCTGTCTACTTACTTCTTCATCGTGCTCTTTTTTGTATTTGTAATCGTAGCTACCACCAACCGAACACCTTTAGTCGAGACCACCGCAATTCTTTACGGACTCGCCATCGCCGCCGGCCTGGCCCCCTTTGTCTTTTTAACCGTAGCGATGCGGCGCAACAATCTGGCCAGCGGCTATCCCGCGGCCGCCGCTTCGACGTTCGCCTTCGGATACATTGCGATTCCTATGGCCCTGCTCGTCGCCATCCGCCAACAGCCCGCCGGCGCCATCTGGACCATCTACACCCTGCTCACCGTTTGGGCGGGAGATATCTTCGCCTACTTCGTCGGCAAATCGCTGGGACGTCACCTCATGTCGCCAAAGATCAGTCCCAAGAAAACTTGGGAAGGCGCTGCGGCATCTGTTGTAGCCAGCGTCATCATCGGCGCGCTCTGGATCCAGCACGCGCCCGCCATCAGTTCCACGCTGCTACGAATCGGCTTGATCGACCGCCGCGACGGCATGTTCGGCCTGGAGCAGCCGCAACTCTGGCCCATCATCTTATTGTCCGTCGTGGTTAATATCGCCGCTCAACTGGGCGATCTGGTCGAATCTCTGATCAAGCGCGGCGCCGCGGTGAAAGATTCCGGTACCATCCTCCCCGGCCATGGAGGCATGCTCGATCGCATCGACGCCATGCTCTTCGCAGTGCCGGTGGTGTGGGCTTGGGGAGCATGGCGATTGATGCAGTAGGGATGAGAGCAAAGTGCAGAGACAATTGTGGATGCTGCATTTCAAATTCTCACGATAGTTGTCTTCATGGCCTTGGTCGTCGGCCTTGCAGCCCTTGTTCTGTGGCTCCTCGATAAGCGCACTCTGCCCAAAGGGGCATCGCAAGAAGAAAGAAAGGCGTTTGTCGATCAGCGGACGGGAAGCTGGCAGGATCGCTGCCGGAAAGGGATGGCGATAATGGCCGCGCTCTCGATCATCGCAAACGTCGCAGCCCTGATCACTAGGTCCGACACCAGCATTTGGTGCGTGATCTGGATCGCTCTGGCGTCCGCGTTCCTGCTTAGCCAGTGGAATCCATATCGCAGAAAAGATCGCAATTGAAAAATGCCCGGCAGAGTCAAGCAATCCGAGTTGCAGGAAAATACATCTTATTCTGAGATGACTACGAAAACCGACGTACCTATCACAAAAGTAACCGAGCCCTCCCTCGAACTAGGCCTGATCTGCGCTGATCGCGATGGCAATCGCATTCGCATCGACAGCGTCGATCGCGACGCGAGAAAACTCTCTTACCATTTTCTTAACGACGAACTGCGAGTGCAGGAAGGAATTCAGGAGCGATTGATAGAAGATTTTCTGGCGGAAGGCTGGTATATGGCGGGCGCAGGAAAATCGCTATAGGTCGAAATCACCTGCCGCTAATGCGGCAGATAGCCCGCCTCCATGGGCAGCTTGCCATCTACTCTGACAACGGTGACCCGGTCGGTTATCGAATGCTCTTCGACAAAGCCGATCGCGCCCGGCGTTGTTGCCACTGCGTCGATAACCTCCGCGTCCGACCCTACCGTTCGGATCGAATTTTGTTGTGCGGCCAACATCGCCCTTACGTTCGCTTCGCTCATCTTGGTGAGATGCTCTAGCGTGCCAATCTCGCCGGACGAAGAGCTGTGCAGCACCAGCACCACATTTCTGCCATCCGGCCACTTCTTTACCTCACCCTTGAAAATCTTGGCGAGATGCGCGGACGTGACGTTCTGCGCGATGTTGTCTTTATTGACCACGACCGCCATGTGGTGCGCAAAACACGGCACCACCGACAACGTCATCCACATGCAAAGGCAGAGAATCTGCTGGCACTTCATAGGATCCTAGGTTAACGCTGAAGCTTCGAAAACCTTTGTCAAATAATTGTCAAAAAGGTAACGGGAGTAATCAGCCTGGTAATGCTAAAGGTAGGAGGTCAGAGGTCAGATTGCAGAGGAAAAACCCGGCACGAAAATCGTTTACCTCTGCAATCAGACCTCTGACCTCTGCAATCTTTTAGAAGCCCATGATGTTGTAGCCGCAGTCGACGTAGACGACCTCGCCGGTAATGCCCGAGCTCGCGTCGGAGGCAAGGAAAACGCCCGTGCTGCCCACCTCGCCGACTTCGACGTTACGTTGCAGAGGAGCGCGCTCGGCGTGCGAACGGAGCATGTCTCCCAGGCCGGAGATGCCGCGCGCCGCCAGCGTCTTAATCGGCCCCGCCGAAATTGCGTTGACGCGAATCTTCTTCCTGCCTAGATCCTGTGCCAGATAACGCACTGTGCATTCCAGCGCCGCCTTAGCCACGCCCATAACGTTATAGTGCGGCACAACTTTTTCCGCGCCATAGTAGGTCATGGTGATGACGCTGCCGCCATCTTCCATTAGCGGAGCGGCGGCGCGGCAAACCGCAATCAGCGAATACACGCTCACATCGTGAGCCACGCGAAAGCCCTCGCGCGTTGTGTTCACGAAATCGCCCTTCAATTCCTCAGCTGGAGCGAAAGCCACGCTGTGCACCAGCACGTTCAGCTTGCCGTAGCGAGCTTTCAGCTTTTCGAAGAGAGAGGCAATCTCCTCATCCTTCGAAACATCGCACATGAAAGCTTCCGCACCCGGTAGCGAAAGAATCAGGTCCTTCGCCTCCATCTCCATGCGCTCGTTCTGATAAGTAATCGCGAGATTGGCGCCGGCCACGTGCAGCCCTTGCGCGATCGCCCAGGCAATCGAGCGCTTGTTCGCCACTCCGAAAACGACCGCTGTCCGGCCTTTCAAGTCATCAAACATGAAGAATGCTCCCAGAATGAAGTCGACTCACGGGAAATCCATGCAGCTTGATTTTTCAGCAACCTGCGAATTTTATCAGGGCTGCGCCTGGCATAGTTCAAGCCCACTTCGAGATCTGGCGGGGCGGCCTTTCTGATGGTTGCTTGGGGTGGAATTGACGCGCAATGACCTGCGGCGCCGCTAAGGCGGGTTTAGTATTTTCCATGAAATACTGCCTCATCGATGTCTGGCCAGAACTCTTTTAGTACGTTGAACACGCCGTCCAAACCCACCTGCGTTCCCCAACGTTGATAGGTTTTCACCCAGGGATTGTATTGTGCAGGATAATACGTGTTGCCGATGCCAGCAGCCGCTCCAGCCCCCACGATCTCCGACAGATTCATGGTGCTTTTCCCCGAGTTGGTCCTGGTGATGAGCAGCCGAGTTACCGCATAGCTAGTCCGCTTAAAGAATCCGCCTTTGCCCATCGTATAGTATCTCGGGTCTTCCCTGGTCACGGCTGGGACGATCGCTTCGGTCATGTAGTTCTCAATACCGCCGTCGACAAAGACATGCCAATAGTATTTACCGTAGCCCTGAGCGCCTTGCCCAAAGGTCGGCTCCGACTTGCCGGCCATGCTAACTCCCGCGAGCCCTGCCACAAAAATAAAATCGGAATAGTCGAAGGTATCCTGCGTCGCCAGCCACATTGCGCTCTTGAAAGTCAGCGGCGGCAAATGCGTGTTGGCGCTAACCGCGCGGTAGTTTGGGACGATCCCCAGAATTCTCTTGGGCTGTTTACCATACTGACCATCAGGATTCGCTGCATCGGCGGGCTTGGCCGGGGGATCCGTCGTGGAATTGACTGCGGGTGCAGGCGCGTCTGGCAAAGAGGATTTTCCATCCGTTGTCGCAGTCGACTGCTGAGAATCGGCAAGCAGCGAAACATCGTTCCACGTCGACCGAACAGTTCCTGCCGGCGATTGTCTCGCGCTCGTCGCTTCCTGGGCTTGAGCCGACATAGCACCCACCGTTCCCGCCAGCGCTACCGCCATGCAAAATAACCGAATCGTTCTCAAAACTTCCCCCACAGTTGTAGTTTCCCCTGCGCACTGTTTCTGCCGTGTTTTTGACGGCAACACCTACTGACCGCAAGGATTGGATTGTTCAAAACGGGGTTTGGATGCACCCCTCGACAGAAAACGCGCAGGTGGGATTTGCGACGGGAAAGGGTCATTGGTTTTGTTTTTCTTGTTCTTTCTGCAGGTGGCGTGCGTGCCTGCTCTGTAAATAACGGTGAATATCTGGCCAAAATTCCTTCAGCTCATTTCCGAAGGCGTCGATGCCCATCTGCGTTCCCCAGCCTGAGAGACTCGACGACCAGCTACGATCGGCGGCGGGATAATAAACGTTGGAAATGGCGATCGCCGTTGCATTGCCGGCAAACTCGGGGATATTGAACATACTGCCGCCGGAGTCCTTTCGAGCGACGAAAATACGGCTGATGGCATATTCAAAACGGTGCGAAAACGATCCCCTGCCCAGTTGGAAATAGCGCGGATCTAGCTTCAGGATCGTGGGGAAAAGGCCGCCGACCATCACATTACCATCTACCTGATCGGCAAAAGCCGCTCCATACCGCTTGGCATATCCCTCGGCTCCCTGTCCGAAACCGGGAGAGGAATTTTCCGCTTGGCGGATGCCCGCCACAATTCCCACGACTGTGAATTCGTAGGGATCGAAAGAGCCCTTCGCCGAGATCGCAAACTTCTCTTTCCAGGAGATCGGTTTCACCTGCGCTTGACTGTCTACCGTCAAGTAGTTCGGCATCACGTAAAACATCCGGTCGTCCTTTTTCTTTTCTGCATCTTGTTGGACCGGGCTACCTGGATCCTTGGCATTACCTTGGGCGGACGGTTGGTCTCCGGGCTTGTCCTGCCTTGGAGGAATGGTCGCTGGCGGTGGGGCGGGCTGGGCAGGGTCGGATGCTGGAATCGCTGGGGCACTTTGTCCTGGGCAAAAAGTCGCAAACAATAACATCGACACGATCAGCAGGCCTATGAATGGGGAATAGCCGAGTCTCAAGTTGATTATGGCTCCAGGTTCAGTTAATTGAGATGCGCCGAGGCGATGTTGGTAGTCTAATGTTGGCAGTTGATTCTCGGCAAACAGACTCCGCAATTCTGCAGTATGCCCGGCCTTGGTAAATCCTTAGATTCAACGACTGATCCGCGAGATTCTGCGGTCAGTCTCGCAAAGGTGCTACACCTGTCCTGTCGAATGTTGCGAGTTCGCCACGCCGGTTTACGGATGCCGGTGCAGCACGTGCGTGGCGATATCGGGCCAAAATTCGCGGAATGTGTTCGTCAGCGCATCGCGGCCAATCGCATACGCGAACTTCGTGGTCAGCGCTCCAGCTGTCCGACTTCCGCTTGGGTAGTAGGCGGCGGAAATTCCTTGCGCCATGCCTCGACCCAGCAATTCGGAAATATTGAAACTGTTGTGTCCGTGATAGTCCGGGGTTATGACGATGCGAGAGCCTGCATAGAAGCCGCGTTTCCAGATACCGCCCTTGCCCAAGGCGTAATAGCGTTCGTCCTGATGGAACAGAGTAGGCAGGGCGAAGATAACCAGGTAATTGCCGTCCGTCTTATCGACAAAGCCTCGCCAGTAGTATCTTCCAAACCCCGCCACGCCCTTCCCGAGCTGCGCGTGCGCATCGGTTCCCTCAGCCAAAAGTGAAGTGATGCCAACGAAGATAAATGAGGAGTAGTCGAAGCTGTTCTGGGTCGCGATAATGAAGGCCTGCTTCGCCGTGGGCGGCGGCGGGAGTGCGCCGGCGCTGACCGCTCGGAAATTGGGCATGACGCCCAGGATTCGCTTGGGCTGTTCCTGCCCGGCCGGAGTGCCTTCTTTCGCAGTCGATGTACTTTGGCCAAGGCCGTTCGGTTCGGATGGCTTCGCCGTATTGCCCTCACCTGAGGTCCCTGTAGGTTCCGGTGGCGAACTCTGTTGCGGACTTTGCACATTAGGCGATGCACCGAGCGCTGTTTCCGAAGATACGACTGGCACCAAAGACGAACCTCTGTCTTGGGAAGGAGGGTAGTCTCCCGGGTCGAGTGTTTGAGACTGCGATCCGCTCTGTCCGAGGCAGAGAGTGGCGGCCGACAACAGGAAAAAAAATGCCAAATGCATGAATTTCAAGATTGCTTCAACTCCATCAGTATTGATTATTTAAGATTATGATGCGCCCGCAGATTAGCCGGTACACAGCTGGATGCTGCGCTCGTCCTCTCCCACGCGCTCCAGCGAAATTTCCGCGTTCTTATCGCGCTCCAGGCGAGCGAACTTCTCTCCCCACTCTATCAGCAGGATGCTATTTGGCGCGAGCAGGTCATCGAGGCCCAGCGTCTCCAGTTCGCGCTCCGTATCAACACGATAAAGGTCGATGTGGTAGAGAGTGGCGCGCGAACCGCGATATTCGTGGATAAGCGTAAAGGTGGGGCTGGTCACGTCTTCGGCGCGGGCCGCCTCGAACCCCTCCGCAATTCCCTTGACCAGAGTGGTCTTCCCCGCCCCCAGGTCGCCGCGCAAAAGAACGATGCCGGATGACAACTCGGCGGCAAGCTTCCGCCCAAAAGCAATCGTCTCCTCCGCCGAGTGCGTAGTCGTCTGCCTGCCCATTCCCGAGGATTAAGTATAGGGCAGAGGGCAAGAAGCAGGTGACAGGTGACAGGAAAGGCATAAGGCGGGAAGGGTTTTTAAAGGCAGGCAAAACTAAGGCAGGTCTTGCCGTTAGGCTTAGCCTATCCTTGATAATTACTATGAATTACTACGTAAATCCAGAACCTGGTTTTGGCTTTTCCTGCTTTGGCGCCTTTCCTGTCACCTGTCACCCGCGACCCAGCCTTAGAATCCTGGCGGCGTCTGCAACTGTTCCGAGACTGGATCCAGAAAACTGCGATCCAGCGCGGAATCGAGCGCCATGCGCAGTTTGCGATGATCGTCATCGGCCAGGGCAATGAAGCGAAACGGCTGCAAACACGCGCTCTGAAACTTGCGCGTCGGCTGCAGCATCTCCGCCATGCCATGGATGGCTCCGGCTCGCGTGTGGAAGGCGATCTCGACGAAGTCTCCAATAGAAAGCTCATGCTGCAACTGGAGCAACCCGCCGTTGACCGAAATGGAATGTATTTTCGCGCGTGCCCGTTGACCGCCTTCGGCCATTACCGCAGCCGCAACCGATCCGTTGAGAGTGACACGAGGGGAACGCTGGTTGGCATTGTTCAGGGGGAAGTGGGTCATAGCCGAATCGAAGTATGCCACCTTCTTCGGGGCTAGGGCAGATTACGAAAGCGCCTGTACACGAGGCGTATGCTGAACAATTGACACTATTTGGCCCGACTTTGCGATAATAACCCCAGTAACTTTTCTAGTGGGTGCTCAAGAGAGTACCTTGGTGCAAGAGAGCATTGATAAGAGAAAGTTTGCGTGTTTTGAAGGCGGTTATACCTATGCGTTTGCCTGAAGGTTTGAGGTGTCATTACGCGCTAGCGGCGATTTGCTTGCTCGCAGCACTCTGCACAGGCTGCTCCCGCGATCCCAACGTCCGCAAGCAGAAATATCTCGAAAGCGGCCAGCGCTATTTTGACAAAGGCCAATACCGCGAGGCCGAAATACAGTTCGAGAACGCCATCCAAGTCGATTCTCATTTCGTCGACGCCCATTACAAACTCGCGCAGGCCGCTATGAAACTCGAACAATGGCCGACCGCCTATCAGGAGCTCACGACCACGATTCAACAACAGCCCGACCAATACGCGGCTCGCCTCGACCTCGCCAACATGCTCATTCTGGGCCGCCAGTACGGTGAGGCGAAGCAGCATCTCGATGTCCTCGCCCAAAAAGAACCTGATAATCCCGAAGTCTATATCGCCCGCTCGAACTACTACGCCGGCACCCGCGACCTTTCATCCGCGCTCGCCGACATGCGCACCGCTCTGCAAAAAGACCCCAACCGTTCCGATTCTTACCTGAATCTGGCAATGCTCCAGATGGGCGCACAGCAGTGGGATGCTGCCGAAGCAAGCTTCAAGAAAGCAGTCGAGCTCAGCCCCAAATCCATCAACGCCCTGCTTTCGCTCGGCAACTTTTATCAAAGCCGCGGACGCTTTCCCGAGGCCGAGCAGCTTTTCCGGCGGGCCATCGCCAGCGCGCCCGACGATCCCAGCCCCCGCCTCTCTCTCGCCAGCCTCTTAATGGCCGAGAATAAGTCTGGCGAAGCTGAGGAATTCCTCCGCCAATCCAAAAAGGATTTCCCCAACAATTCCATCGGCTACCGCATGCTCGGCGATTTCTACTACGCCAATAACCAGCTCGATAAAGCGACCGAAGAATACGCCACGCTCTTCCACGACCACCCCAAAGACATGGAGGTTAAGAAAAATTACGTTGATTTGCTGATTCAGAGAGACCGGCTGGATGATGCCCGCAAGCTGAACGATGAAGTCTTGAAGGTGAAACCGGACGACGAAGACGCGCAGATTCACAAAGGCGAGATTGAGATTCGCAGTAACAAACCAAGCGACGCTATCAATACGCTGCAAGCCGTGTTGAAGAATAATCCCGACAGTGGCATGGCTCATTTCCAGCAAGGCCTCGCCTACGATGAGCTGGGTAATACCAACCGCGCCGAACAAGAATGGCGCGATGCCATTCGCACGCGTCCTGACATCGTCGATGCCCACCGCGCCCTGGCCGGCGTTGCGATTCACCGCCGCGATCCGTCCGGTCTGGCTCAAGAGGCCGATCAGATCATCACCCTGCAGCCAAACGCGCCCGACGGATACCTCTTGCGCGGAGTCGCCGAGATTGATCGCAAACAGTACGCGACCGCCGACGAGTATATTCACAAATCGATTGACAGAGCGCCCGGCAATGCCGCCGCTTACGTCCAGCTCGGCAATCTGCGCATGGCGCAGAGCCAATACGCCGAAGCGCAAAAAGCCTTCCAGCAAGGCCTCGATCAGGATCCGAATTCGTCCGATGCTTTGGGTGGCGTGCTCAACGTATATCTGATCCAGAAGGAATTGGATCGCGCCCTCGCCACGGCTAAAGCTCAAGTCGCAAAAAATCCGAAGAATGCCGTTTTCCACGTCATGCTCGGCCAACTTCTGCTCGACCAGAAAAAAGATCTGCCCGCAGCCCAAGCCGAGTTCAGACAAGCCGCCAACCTCGATAAGAACAACAGCCAGGCGCTGATTCAGCTAGGCATAGTTTTGAACATGAGCGGCGATCCCGATCAGGCGCTGCAGATTTATCTTGATGGCTCAAAAGCTAATCCCAAAGAAATTAACTTCTACCTTCTCGCCGGCAGCATCTACGAGAACAAACAGGATTGGGATCATGCCAAGCAGCAGTATCAGAAGGCTCTTGAAGTTCAGCCCGACAATCCGCTGGCCTCCAATAACCTCGCCTACGTCATGCTGGAGCAGGGTGGGAATGTAGATGTCGCCTTCGCCATGGCGCAAACCGCTCGCCGTCAGCTCCCCGACAATCCTAATTCCGCCGATACTCTGGGATGGGCTTTTTACCACAAGGCGGTCTACGGATCCGCGATTACCCTCTTCAAAGAAGCGGTGAAAAAAGAGCCGGACAATCCTCTCTTCAACTACCACCTCGGACTCGCCTACGCCAAAAGTGGACAAGGAGCGCTGGCTCGGCAGCAACTCGATCGCATCGTAAAGATCAAGCCGAATTACCCGGATGTCGACGAACTGCGACGAGCCATCGCCCAAGCCAAAGGCTAAAGGCCACATCCGCTCTCGGACTCAATATAGCCGTCAGACTTTGCCAAGCATGAACGTCAAGCGATGATAGTGAGCAGCCCAGAGAAGGCACATCAAGACAAAACACCTTCGTGGTCCTTTGTGTCCTTGGTGGTCGAGGTCTTCTCCATCCAGAGCTCAGATGTCCGGCCTAATGTTAGCCCGAGCGAACCAAGCCGGTTACGTCCGTAACCCCTTCTGTCAGTGCACAATGGAAAATTCATACTCGGATGCGTAATTCTTGCTCTGCGGCGCGGCCGCCTTCCCCTTGCTTCAGTCGTAAATATGCGTGCTTGCAATAAGGTCGTTTTGGTAATTGGCTTGCGATCCCAAAATGGGGCGGAAAAGGTTTCCTTATGGCAGAGGTAGCGAATCAGGCGGGGCATGATTTCTGGCGTCCCCCGATGTCGGCGTCGGAGCTCATTGCACACCCGGAACGAAACTCCACCTGCCGCTGCGGCTCGGAATTCATCGTGTCTTCTCTTTATTGCCATGCCTGCGGGGCTAAGCGTCCCGGCCTGAATGCCACGCAAGCCTTTGAAATCCCCGGCCGGGCCGAACTCGCGTCGCTCGGCCAGCGCCTCGGCCTCACCACTCCTGCCGTCGCCGCTTTCATCCTGGGTATCTTCTGCATCGTGGGAGCCCTGGCAGTCAGCCTTTTCTTCAGTGCCCGCACCATGCTCGACTGGCAGGCCATTCAACTCTGGCGTATCGAGTGGTTGCTAGCGGCAGTAGCCTCCTTCGTAGCTGGCTGCCTGCTCAAGAAGTAGCGAAATAAGCGCCTGCCCCGTCTCCCCACAGCCCCACAAAGTTAGTTGCGCGATTGTGCGTGCTCGGCTTCGGCCACACTGCCGCTCGTCCGCCTCAGCTGCGTCATACGGTAAAGATGGTGGAGCGGCCCTACCCCTTTGCCCAGCGGATATGCATTGGCAATCGCCGCCGATACATACACTTTCGCCAGAAGAACCGCCTCCGGCAATCCACGCCCATGCGCCAGGTGGCAGGCCAGCGCAGTAGCAAACGCACACCCCGTGCCATGGGTGGAGTTTGAGCGCAAACGCTCCGCTTTGAAGGTTTCAGTTTCCACCCCATGCGCTGTGGTGAAGCTGAGCAGATCGATTGCTTTCTCTAAGTGCCCGCCCGTGACAACAACGTTCGCCGCCCCTAGAGAGTGCAGCCGCGCCGCGGCATCACGCATTCCATTGAGGTTCGTGACCGCCATGCCAGTCAGTGTCCCCGCCTCGTCAAGATTGGGCGTAACCAACTCAGCCAGCGGAAGCAGGCGTTCGATCAATAATCGTGTGCCCGCCGCATCCAATAGCTCCGCTCCCGAACTCGATTTCAAGATCGGATCAAGCACCACATGTGGTAATCGCGTCTCGGCCAGAAAATCCGCAACCGCCCTCACCACCGGCTCATTTCCCAGCATACCGATGTGGACCGCCCCCACCACCAGATCTGAAACCAGCCCCTGCAAACTGTCGGCAACGATCTTCGCGTCGACCACCTCCACGCGCCGCACTCCTTGCGTCGACTGCACCGTCAACGCCGTAATACACGACACGCCGTAGCATTCGTGGGCCGCAATCGTCTTGATGTCGGCAGTAATGCCTGCGCCTGAAGAAGGATCGAACCCGGCGATCGTCAGTACTACCGGAGGACACACAGCCATTCGCTCACTCTAAACCCAAAGCCCTCGCAGCGGAACATCACTTCCGGGCTCCTCTTTCGTAAAATGGCGCGTTGCCACCTTCACCCTTCAGGCGCTGCGCCTCCTCGCTGTTCATCGAGTCGAGTGACTGCAGCGCAACACCCCACGCTACCGGAGCACCTAGCTTAGGAACCCAGCCACCCGCACCCACGACGCCTCCCAAGTCTCCAACTCCCCAAAGCTAGCGCCGGACGCCATCTTTGGAACATGAGTAACCTCAACGCTGCGGACATTCGGTCATCGCGAGCATCGTACCTTACTGATAATACTGTACTTAGAAGCGTACTAACGTAAATACAACATTCCATTGCGGTTACAAAAATCTCGTCCCACCCCACTTTCGTAGAGCTAACTACAAAGTAAATGGCGACCTTCGCCTACTTTCAATGACATACGCCACAACTGCCATACGTATCAAAGGGCTATGTTATTGATTAATTACTACTTAGTAATTACTTAAGGGTTTTTTCTCATTGACACTCCCTCCCCCAGCCCATAGCATCGATGAATCGTTATGACGAAAGGAGCATACGATCAGAAAACGACTTTCCACGACGGGGGTAAACTGAATGCGACGTTTAGCCGAAGGTCTGGCAGTGCTTTTAGCTGTTGCCAGTCTGGGGGCCGGAGCCGCATCTAGGCCAAGCAGCCTGGAAGCCGCCAAGGTCACACATCCGCCGGTCATGACGACCAGTGGGCAGAAATCACGAACGATCAACTCGAAGTCGAAGTCCAAGGGCTATCAAGTCGGAACCGCATCTTGGTACGGCGAACAGTTTCAAGGCAAGCCGACCGCCAGCGGAGAGCCCTATGACATGGGCGATCTTACCGCCGCTCATCCCAGCCTGCGGCTGGGCACGCTCGTCAAGGTCACGAACCTGAAGAACGGCAGGGTGGTAGTAGTGCGAATCAATGACCGGGGTCCTGTAGTGGACGGCCGGATCATTGACCTGTCTTACAACGCGGCCTGCGCACTGGGCTTCGAAGAGCGCGGCTTGCAGAGGGTCCGCTTGGACCTCCAGCCCACGAATCGACCAAATCAACGGTCTACCGACGTGGCGCTCCTGCGACCCGTAGCCAACTTCAATTAAACCCGATACACTCGGCAACGATGACTGATCCGCGCCAGCGTCTCATCATTGCCTTGGATGTATCTACGGCCGGGGCCGCCCGGAAGATCGTGGCGGCCGTCGGTGACTCAGCCCATGCCTACAAAGTCGGCATGCAGCTCTATACCGCCGAAGGCCCATCTATCGTCCGCGAATTGGTCGCTTCCGGACGCCGGGTCTTTCTCGACCTGAAATATCACGACATTCCGAACACCGTTGGCGCCGCCGTCCGCGAAGCCGCTCACCTCGGAGTAAGCATGCTCACCGTGCACGCCTCCGGAGGCGGCAAAATGCTGCGCGCCGCAGTCGAAGCCGCTCGCGCGAATTCCAACGGCAAGCCCGAACCGCTGGTGCTCGCCGTTACCGTCCTGACCAGCCTCGATGAGACAGAGCTCGGCAAGATCGGCCTCCGCGGAGGAGTGCTCGAACAAGTCCTGAGACTCACTGCGCTGGCTCTATCGAACGGATGCAAGGGCATCGTAGCCTCCGCCCTCGAAGCGGCCGCCCTCCGCGAAGAGTTCGGCCAGGACTTTACCATCGTGACTCCAGGAGTCCGACCCGCCGGCAGCGGCCCCCATGACCAAGCCCGCGTAGTAACTCCCGCCGAGGCCATCGCCGCCGGAGCCTCCCACATAGTAGTAGGACGCCCCATCACCGACGCCATCGACCCGGCCGCCGAAGCGCGAGCCATCCTCGGACAAGTGAGCTAGGTCCAGTAGCCAGCACTCCGTACTCAGTATCAGCCAGAATTTTCCACGTACTGGGTGCTCACTTGCTCTCAGTATTTACGCCGCGCTGCTTC
Organism: Acidobacteriaceae bacterium; assembly: GCA_003132405.1. GTDB lineage: Bacteria > Acidobacteriota > Terriglobia > Terriglobales > Acidobacteriaceae > Acidiflorens. Next base: position 91,234 of record PKXQ01000064.1, read on the forward strand.
ATTACATCGCTCTAATCGAAGCGGTTCTTGTGTATCTGATGAATCACCCAGTCGAGCAACGTTCAGCCGATCAAGTTTCGGCCGATCAAAATCTGCGTCCGATCTTGCGCGGGCGCCAGAGTCCGGCTTCCCTTGTTCAGGCGATGCTGCTCGCGGCTGTTCGCCACCACCGCGCCGGCCAGCTAACCATAGCCGCGAAAACCTACCGCGAGATTCTAGCCATCGATCCCGAACAGCCCGACAGTCTGCATCTGCTGGGCATGATCGCCTATGAGGCCGGAGGCCACGAGCTTGCTGTCACCCTGATCCGCAAGGCCATCGCGATCCGACTCGCCAACAACGACGAACAGGCGTCCCACTATTCGAACCTCGGCATCGTCCTCCAAGCCCAGGGCAATATCGACGAGGCCGCGACATGTTTTGAGAAGGCGCTCAGTCTCGATCCCGACCTGGCCGAAGTTCATGTCAACCTGGGCAACATCCTGCACGATAACGGCAAATCCCAAGAAGCCCTGGTCTGCTATGAGCGCGCTCTCGCCCTCAAGCCCGACTTGGCCGAAGCCGACCGCAGTATCGGCAACGCCCTCTGGGCCATGGACGGAAATGACGGAGACCCAAAAAAACTGGACGAGGCCATGGCCTGTTACCAGCGCGCGATTGCGCTTAAGCCAGGATATGCTCAGGCCCACTACAACCTCGGCTGCGGGCTGGCCGCGCTGGGCCAGGTAGATGACGCGCTTGCCCAATACCAAATCGCTCTTCAACTTCAACCGGATTATCCCTTGGCCGGGTTTCGTAAGTCTCTAGCCCAGTTGCTGCGGGGAAATTTCGCTGCGGGTTGGCATAACTATGAGTGGCGCTGGCAATGTCCGTTTAAAGATCACGGCACGCCCATGCGCTCCTACTCGCATCCGCTCTGGACCGGAAAAAAGTTAGCCTCCGGTCGCCTGCTGATCTGGGCCGAGCAGGGTGTCGGCGATGAAATCATGTTCGCCGGAATCCTTCCCGACCTGCTGCGCACCGGCATCCGTTGCGTGCTCGATTGCGATCCGCGGCTGCAACCTCTCTTCAGTCGTTCTTTCCCGGATGTCGCAGTAGTCGCCAAGCACTCGCTGCCGCAGAACGACGTCGCGGCCCACATCCCGATCGGCAGCCTGCCCAGTATCTACCGAACAACGAATGCTTCCTTCGGCGCCGCCAAGTCGCCCTACCTGTTCGCCGACTCCGAAGCGCGTGACCAATTTCGCGCCCGTTACCGCGACCATGGTTCACAACAAAGACGCATCATCGGCCTCGCGTGGCATACCAATAACGGCAAGACCGGCCGCTACCGCTCCATTGAGCTGGCGCAATTCGCTCCCCTCTTCGCGCAACCGGACATTCGCTGGATCAGCCTGCAATATGGCGATCGTGACGCGTTGGAAAGAGAAGCAGCCGAGACCAACGCTCCCCTTCTCATCGATCGCTCCGTCGATCAGCTAACCAACCTCGACATTTTCGCCTCCCAGATCGCCGCTCTCGATCTGGTCATCACCATCGACAACTCCACTGCCCACCTAGCCGGAGCCCTCGGCCTTCCCACCTGGCTTCTGCTGCCATTCGCCGCTGACTGGCGTTGGCTGGAGAAGCGCGAAGACAGTCCCTGGTATCCCACCCTCCGTCTTTTTCGCCAGCCGAGTCGTGGCGACTGGCACTCAGTAATCGAAGAAGTTCAGGCTGAGATCAGTACCCAGTACTCGGTACTCAGTACCCAGTAAAAGCAAAAGGCGCGACAAATTATCGCGCCTCCGCCAGAGATATATCAGTTGCCGTTTTTCACTGGGTACTGGGTACTGGCAACTGGCTACTGCCTCTCAAAGCTTTTCAAAAAATTCGCAGCCCGAGCACGAAATATAAATTCCTCCCGGCACTCCGCGCTCCCGATCTTTCATCCGCTTCACAATGCGGGTCTCTTTGCCGCACTTGGGGCATGCGGTCGATTTCGTAGTATCCATGACCTTTTTACGGTCGGCTGTCTTAGCAATTTTCGGCATTCCACTTCTCCTGACAGGAATGTGCCGTCAGCCCGAAGGCTGCGGTTCTACCTGGTTATTTGGGAGTATCTTCGTTGGATGATCGTCGTCCGCAATCGCCCGGACGGTTCAACGCGCGCCAAAGCGGCACGCTCTACTCGCCTATAGAATCTTACACGAAATTCCCAGTTCAATTCAGCAATGCGGCACGTGGACGCCCTTGCCTTTGTGGACGCCCTTGCCTTTACTGAAGACTGATAACTGACGACTGATAACTACACCGGAGGCGCATGCCGAGGACCGCACTCCCGTTCAAGTCTCGCCGCAACCGCCAGCACGACTTCTTCTTCCCATGGCCGCCCGACGATCTGCACTCCGATAGGCAAGCCTTCCTCGGAATAACCCATCGGAATGACGACAGCCGGAAAGCCCAGGAGATTCCACCACTCGCAATAGCTCCAGGCATCGAGATACTTCACTGTCTTCCCATCCAGCTGCCACTCGCGTTCGCCGTGACGAAACGCCGGAATCGCGGCGGTAGGACAAATAAGCACGGGATATTTGCGCATCTGCACAAGAATCTTCTCGCGCACCGCATCGCGTCCCAGCCAGGCGGCGAGCAGCGATTCGCCAGTATGATCCGCAGCCGCACCCGTCCATCGTATGAACTCCCGCAGAATCGGGCTCACCTCCGACTCGCGGCCGCGCAACATCGGTTCCAGAATCATCCCGCCGGCCACGCCAAAAAATTCCCACCACCGCTGCCGCGCTTCTTCGAGCCCCTCCGGACGAAATGGCTCGACGCGAAATCCGCAGCCCGTCAAAGTGAAGGCCGCAAGTTCAACCGCCGCCATGGTTTCCTCCGTGACCCGAGTTCGCCCGTCGTCTGCGAAAAATCCAATGGGAACCGCGTCGACTATCTTCTCCTGAAGCTCGCGCACCTCAACCGGCGCGGCACAAGGATCGACGTCGTCCCACCCCGCCATCACCGCGAACAGCGTGCGCAAATCCTCAACCGTGCGAGCCATCGGCCCCACCACTCCGATCAAAGCAAACGGGCCGCCCGCCTTCGGATAATGCCCCGTCGAAGGAATGCGCCCCGGAGTTGGCTTCAATCCGCAAATTCCGCAAAAGTGCGCCGGTACGCGGATCGATCCCCCACCGTCGCTCCCCACTCCGCCCGCCGAAAGCCCCGCCGCAATCGCCGCCGCCTCGCCGCCGCTCGATCCGCCTGCCGTCCGCGTCAAGTCCCAGGGATTGTTGGTTCTCCCATAAAGCATGTTGTCCGTCTCCCAAGCCATCAACATTTCGGGAGTGTTCGTAACGCCAAGAATCACCGCTCCCGCCGCGCGCAACCGCGCCACTAGCGGAGCATCCTCCGCGGCGATATAGCCCGCGCGCAAACGCGAACCAGACTCACATCGATGCCCCGCAACATCAATCGCCGACTTGATAGAAAGCGGCACGCCATGCAGCGGGCCAACTTCCTCTCCACGCACAATCGCCCGCTCAGCCGCGCACGCCTGCGCCAGCACAACCTCCGGCTGATAATCGACAAACGCATTCAGCTTGGGATTCAGCCGCTCAATTCGCTCCAGGTGAACGCGAGCCACCTCAACCGGTGAAACCTCCTTGTGCCGAATCGCCGCCGCAATTTCTCGCGCAGAAGAAAGAAGAGGAACTGATGTCATGAAGTGTGGGATTGCCAAAACAAGATTCAGGATATCAGCGAAAGAACCTTCTTTCGCGGGACTGCGCGCGCTTCGCGGTCGATGGTATGGAGGATTAATCGACGTCAATGAGAACTATCGCCTGTTTACAGCAACTATCGGGAGTCCTCCAACCAAAACCCGCCCCTCAGCGACAGGCATCACGATTGGGTATGATTCGGTGCGGTGTACCGGTGGGTACTTAGCCTGCCCCCTTTGGAGTGATCGGCGCAAACATGGGATGTAAACTCTTTGTCGCGCTGCAACTCGAAGTTGCGCATCATTTCATCGAAAGATATGCCGGTGGGAGCACCAGAAGGTTCAAACCGCCAGCCGCATGCGGAGCAACCAAAACCCCAAAAATGCTGTTGCTCAATCCATTCCAGAGTTCGGTTCATGGCCGCCCTTTGCGGGAGTCGGGCACAGTTTGCGGTATTCACTTTGAGTGCCTCCTGCGAAATATTAGAGAACCTCCTTGCCGCTCTGTCTGTGACTTTCATCACATATCGCCGCTCGTAGAAGTGAGCACGGAGCAAACAAATCGGCATTGCTGTTGTAACATCCCGATAGCATCCTTAACTAAACCCGCGACTCCCCAAACGTCGCGCGCGTTCTGCCCGTTTTCCAGTAGAGTAAGAAGTTACCGATACGCGGCTGACAAACGCTGACAAACAACGAGGAACAGCTTTAGCGTGAAGATGCGGTTAGCAGTATGTCTCTTCCTTCTGACGAACTCCGTCTGGGCCGGATCGCACAGCCATCCTGCCAAGCAGGCAGATGCGCTCGACCCCGGCTACGTATTCGCGCTCGCCGCCGCCAACCATTTCCTCCACGCCTGGCAAACCGGAGACGTAGAAAACGGCATGGTCCTGCTCAGCAACAGCCTGCGCCACTCGCAGAATGCCGATCGGGTCGAAGAGTTTTTCTCCAACGCAACCAACCGCGCCTTCGAAATCACGCGCGGCAAAGGCCGTTCCGGCCGCTACACTTTTCCCGTAGTATTAGTCACGCCGCGAGGGTCATCCCGCATCACGCGCAAATTTTCCGAAATAGTTCTGATCGACACTGGCAAGAATGACTGGGTGGTAGATAAACTTCCCTAGAACAATTTTCTGTCCCACTTTTTCTTTTATGGGAGTCGCACTTATGAAACACATCCACAAAGTCGCCGTCCTCGGCGCGGGCACTATGGGCGCCCGCATCGCCGCACATTTCGCCAACGCGGGCGTGCCTTCCCTTCTCCTCGATATCGTTCCTCCTGACGCCGACGGCCCCGCACGCAACAAAATCGCCGCCGCCGGACTCGACGGAGCCCGCAAATCAAAGCCCGCCGCCTTTTTCGAGCCATCGCTTGCGCGCCTAGTAACCGTAGGCAATTTCGACGATGACCTGAAAAAACTCGCCGACGTCGACTGGATCATCGAAGCCATCGTCGAGAATCTCGACATCAAACGCTCGCTACTGAAAAAGGTCGAAGCCATCCGCAAGCCCGGCACCATAGTCACCACCAACACCAGCGGACTTCCCGTAGCAAAAATCGCCGAAGGTTTTCCCGACGATTTCCGCCGGTCGTGGTTTGGCACGCACTTTTTTAATCCGCCGCGGTATATGCGCTTGCTCGAACTCATCCCCACCCCAGATGCCGACCCCGCGCTCATCGACGCCGTCACTCACTTCTGCGATGCGCAATTAGGCAAGGGCGTCGTGCGCGCCAAAGATACTCCCAACTTTATCGGCAATCGCATCGGCACATTTTCCGTCCTCAACGTAATCCGCCTCATGCAGGAGATGGATCTCTCCATCGAAGAGGTCGACGCGCTCACCGGCCAAGCCGTAGGCTGGCCGCGCTCCGCCACTTTCCGCACCATCGATCTGGTAGGACTCGACGTTCTCAACCACGTCGTCACGAACATGTTGCAGAATGTACGCGATGAACGCAGCGAATTGCAGATTCCCGCTTTCTTCCGCCAGATGGTCGAGCGCAAATTGCTAGGCGACAAAACCAAAGGCGGCTTCTACAAGAAAGCCAAAAGTGCGGGCAAAGAAGACGAGCGCCTCGCCATCGACTGGAAGACGCTCGAATATCATCCGCGCCAGAAGCCAAAATTCGCCGCGCTCGATATGGCAAAAAATATCGAAGACGCAGGAGCCCGCCTCCGCATGTTGCTCGGCATGGACAACGCAGGCGGCGCGCAGCAAAAAACCGACAAAGCCACCACGTTTATCTGGAACGCGCTCGCCGATCTCTGGACTTACTCGGCAAATCGTATTCCCGAGATTTCTGATTCCGTAGTCGAGATCGACCAAGCCATGCGCCTAGGCTTCGCCTGGGAACTCGGCCCCTTCGAACTCTGGGACGCCGCCGGCGTCGAACCAACCGTAGCCCGCATGAAAAAAGAAGGCCGACCAATCGCGGCTAACGTAGAAAAGCTCCTCGGCTCGGGAAATAAATCGTGGTACGCCGACGATGCAAAGACGTCATCGGGCCGCAAATATTTCGATCTGGCGACCGGCAACTCGCAACCGGTAACTGTTCCCGAAGGAGTCTGGTCAGTCGCAGTCGCCAAAAAAACAAAGTCCAACAGCGTCGTCAAGAAAAATTCTGGAGCATCTCTCATCGACCTGGGCGATGGCGTTGGCTGCATCGAGTTCCACTCCAAGATGAACTCCCTCGGCGCCGACATTATTTCGTTGATCCTGCAAACGCTGAAGCCCGGCGGCCTTGGCGACAATTTCAACGCCTTCGTCATCACCAACGACGCGCAGAATTTTTCCGTCGGCGCCAACCTGATGCTCCTACTCATGTCCGTCCAAGAAGAAGAGTGGGACGATGTCGACCTGGCCATCCGTCAGTTCCAGGGCATGACGCAAGCCATTAAGTTTTCGCCAAAGCCGGTGGTGAGCGCGCCCTTCGGAATGGCGCTCGGAGGAGGTTGTGAAATCTCTCTGCACGCCGCCTCCCGCCAGCCCCACGCCGAACTCTACATGGGATTAGTCGAAGTCGGCGTCGGCCTGCTTCCGGGCGGTGGCGGCTGCAAAGAAATGTTGTTGCGCGCCATCGACAGCGCCGCATCCATTCGTCCCGATGGCCGCGGCGAATCCGTCGAATTGATGGAGGCGATGAAGAAAATTTTTGAAATCATCGCTACCGGCAAAGTCTCCACTTCGGCCTGCGAAGCCCGCGGCATGGGATTTGTCTCAACCTCCGACCGCATCACCATGAACCGCGAGCGCGTTCTCTCCGACGCGAAAGCCCGCGCTCTCGAACTGGCGCGCGCCGGATATGAGCCTCCCATCATGCGCACCGATATTCCCGTCCCCGGCGAAAATATCTTCGCCGCACTAAAAATGGGCATTTACCTGATGCGGCAAGGCGGCTTCATCAACGATCACGAGCAGAAACTGGGCACAAAAATCGCAGAGGTTCTCTGCGGAGGAAACGTGACTCCCGGCACACCGGTAAGCGAACAGTATTTGCTCGATCTGGAGCGCGAGGCCTTCAAGTCCCTCTGCGGCGAAAAGAAGACACAGGAGAGAATCCAATTCACATTAAAGACCGGCAAGACGCTAAGAAACTAGGGAACGGCAACGCTCGCGGTAGGGGCAGGTGCCCTCACCTGCTCAGCCGAGCGAAGTTCGGCACCCTGCCAGTGGCGGAGAATCTCCCCGCGCCGCCTATTTCGACAGCGCCCGATCCGCCGAAAGCGCCCCCGCCCCGCGCAGCAACAGCGTCGCGGCGATGGCAATCGCCAGCAGATGGTATTCGAATCCCTCGCCTTTCTGATTTCCGAACCAGTTCATAAAGAATCCATTCGGCAAGTGAACCATAAAGACCGCCACGATCATCTCGACACCAATTCCGAGAGCAGCGATGCGCGTCAGCAATCCGACAATCAGCCCCAGACCGCCAAAGAATTCCGTGCAGATAACCAGCAGCGCCACCGGAGCCGGCAGCCCCACGTGCTCAAGAAATCCCATCGTACCGTGAAAGCCATAGCCCCCGAACCAGCCCAGCATTTTTTGCGCTCCGTGCGCGAAGAACACCACCCCCAGCACCAGCCGCAAAGTGGCCAAAACCACATCGTTGCTCGTACTCATCAGCCGTTTCAGCATCGTTTCCTCCTCGGCACAATCCGCCTAAACCGCGTCTCTCGAAATTGTCGTTTCAACGAGTATTATCGTTGGATTCCCATCCCCCAACTCCAGATTCACTTTTTCCGCGGCCTAGCCGCGTTCTCTGACCTGCGCAAAACGAAGACATGTTCCGCAACCGGGGTATAATTTCCCCACTAGACTTCGTGAAGGATGGTACCGACGAAAATGTCCCCAGACAATGGCGGTTCGACCCATGGCGTGAATGGCAACGGTAATAGTGTGGACGCGGTTTTAAAACCGCGAGCCGAATGGCTGGCCAACCGTAAAGCCGAAAATAAAGACGGCAACTTCTCCCAGATGCACTACGCGCGCCAGGGCGTGATCACAGAAGAAATGCGATACATCGCTCACCGCGAGAAGATCACTCCCGAGTTAGTGCGCGATGAAGTCGCCCGCGGCCGCATGATCATCCCGGCGAACATCAACCATCCCGAACTCGAGCCCATGGCCATCGGCATCGAGTCACTCTGCAAGATCAACGCCAACATCGGCAACTCGGCGGTCACCTCGAACGTCGACGAAGAACTCAAGAAGCTCCACACCGCCGTCCACTACGGCGCCGACACCGTCATGGATCTCTCCACCGGCGGCGACATCCCCACCATTCGCGAAGCCATCATCCGCCACTCGCCCGTTCCCATCGGCACCGTTCCCATCTACGAAGCCATTTCCCGCGTGAAGCGCGTAGAGGATCTCAACAAGAACGTGATGCTCGAAGTGATCGAAGAGCAGGCCCAGCAAGGCGTCGACTACATGACTATCCACGCCGGCGTTTTGATTCAATATGTGCCCATGGTCTCAAGCCGCATCACCGGCATCGTGAGTCGAGGCGGCGCGATCCTAGCCCAATGGATGACCCACCACCACAAACAAAATTTCCTCTACGACTGCTTCGAAGACATCTGCAAAATTTTCACCAAGTACGACGTAAGCTTCTCTCTCGGAGACGGCCTGCGCCCCGGTTGCCTGGCCGACGCCAGCGATGAAGCCCAATTCGCCGAACTAAAAACTCTAGGAGACCTGACCCGCATCGCCTGGAAGCACGACGTGCAGGTGATGATCGAAGGCCCCGGCCACATTCCGATGCACAAGATCAAGGAGCAGGTAGAAAAAGAAAACGAGTGGTGCGACGAAGCTCCGTTCTACACTCTCGGCCCGCTGGTTACCGACATAGCTCCGGGCTACGATCACATCACCTCCGCCATCGGAGCGGCCATGATCGGCTGGTACGGCGCGTCGATGCTCTGCTACGTAACTCCGAAAGAGCATCTAGGCCTGCCCAACGAAAAAGACGTAAAAGACGGAATCATCGCCTACAAAATCGCCGCCCACGCCGCCGACGTAGCCCGCCAGCGTCCCGGAGTCCGCGACCGCGACGACGCCCTAAGCTACGCCCGCTATAAGTTCGATTGGGAAAAACAATTCGAGTTATCCCTTGATCCCGAGACGGCGCGGTCGATGCATGACGAGACTCTGCCGGAAGAGGGATACAAGACGGCAGCCTTCTGCTCCATGTGCGGGCCCAAATTCTGCTCGATGAATTACTCGAACAAAGTGGACGAGTATAACAAGCAGGTGCATGGGCTGGAGAAGAAGGATTACTCGGAGTTGGTGGAGAAGCTGGTTACGATCAAGTAAGTCACGATCAAGGTTGCCCCGTTTTTGTCAAGGTGAACCCCGAAACTCGTCCGCGCTCTTGCATGCGCACGGCTAGCGATTCCACTTAGAGAGTGAGTTCTGATTCCAGATCCTGCAGTTCACCCGGCGCCTCATCGAAGTTGGGAACCGGCACGTTTCGTTTCTCAAAGGTTTTCAGAGGATGGCGGAAGTAGTGCTCATCTAATGTGTCGAGAATCGACTTTTTGTTTGTTGTCGCCGCATATTGGCGGACTGCCGATCCATCCCGCCAATTGAGGTTCAACTTCGGTCGGGCCGACTTAACCGTCTTTAGGTAATGGACAGCTTCAGGATCGAAGGTGCCGCAAGTCCAAAACTCAAACCCGAATCTGGAGCGCTGAAATCGCTTTTCGCGCCGCAAGACCGAATGGATTACGCCGACTTTATTGATCCACTTCTCGACCATCGGCGCTGTGACGACATCGGTTGGCTGGTGTCCCTTGCATTCATAGATCCAGCATTCCTGATCTTCTTTAATGCGTCGTACATCCACTTCAGCAGATCGTCCCGATTCCGGATCAGTCACCTGTATCCCGATGTCGATGGTGTTGCCCTCGCGCTCACGAACGAGGAAACCAACAATCATCTCGAAGAGCACGCCCCGCAAGTTAGCCGCAGCGCCTTCGATCCGTCCCAGCGTGTAAAACAATTCATGGATTTTGTCCGGATTACCCGCCGCGACCGCAGCGGCTTTTGTCAGCGTCAGAAGGAGCGAAGAAAGGGCAGCCGCCACCTCCTCGCCAAAAAGCGTCCTCGGCGTCGCCATCAGAATGCCCGCGCTCCGACCCAGCGCAAAGGCCTCCTTCGAATAGCGCTCGGCAACGAGGATCGGCAGGAACGGCGGTAACTTCACGAAAGAACCCAAAAGGCGACACTTTCGCAGGAAGTATTTTATCTCTTCGACTCCAAGCCCATCATTGACGAATGCATCGCAAACGACAAATCCAGGTCTGGGCTTCCCGCCAGAATCCCTGCTAACGAACGGCCGCAAATAACTCGGACCGCATAGGTCCCAACGGCATGTCCCAAATGTCGGGCGCTCAGGCTGGCCGACATCCCGGATTGCAACGTTGTTATAGCTGACCATTGCGAGCTTGCGGACCCAATCCCGAAGAGCGAGAAGAAGAATGGACTCGGTCGCGAGCCGGGCCTTCATGAAAGCCACCTCACCCGAACCGAACACGCCGTGACAATCAAGAGCCACACAGTCGCCGTAACCTGCAATTGGTTCCATGCGAACGATATGGGCTGCCTCCATACGTTGCAGCACGGTTGACGCGCCGACTTGCCCCTTTTGTCTAATCGGGGCGCCTGCAATCACGTCGAAGCATGCTTTTGGTACCATGCCGCCACGTGCGATTAAGCCGTGCAAGGCGGCGCCGTAAACAGAATTGGTCGCGTCAAGGTCGCGGCGCAAAGCCTCCCAGTAGGGCTGCCGACCAAATTGAGGCTCGAGATAAAGAAACTTTTCTTTCTTTGGTAGCGTTAAGCTGCAAAGCCTCTGGACACTGCCGCGCGACCGCGACACCTGCTGGCGGGCGGCATCGGCAGAAACACCGCGCTTAATGAGTGCGGCTGTTATCCGACTGGAGATGCCAGGTCCGGCTTCATTTAGGAGTTCTTCAATTGAACCACGCACAAAAATACCGCCATATGGAGGAATGTCACACTGCGCTATGTATAATATAAGCTTCTAACGTGGCTCCTCATTTTTTCTTGCTTTGGTATGCGGTAACTTACCCATGCTGGCTCAATAGCTTAGCGCATGGTCCCCTGAAGCGATAAAAACCGAGATGTCACGGTACGATGCCGGGTGCCCTACTTCTCGCGCTTTTCGGGGGAAGTGGGTTTTTCCGCGGCCGACTGCTAGGGGCGCGATCCCTTAGTCCAATCTTCCACCTTCAGCCCCTTAATCCGCCCAAAGGCACGGTCATTGGTTACGAGGATTGCGCTCAACGCGAGAGCGTGCGCGCCGATCATGGTATCAAGGTTCCCCAGTCGCTGGCCCTCGCGTTCCAGCGCGGCTCGCAGCTGTCCATATTGTTGGGCTGCGTCTGAATCCCAGGGCAGGATTGCCACGCGCAAAAAGAAATCTTCAATCATGTTGTGCAGACGAGTGGCATGAGGCAGCCGCGCCGCTCCAAATCGTAACTCGCCTTCTGTGACCGCCGAAATGGCGAGTTGCGCCATCGGAACTCTCACTAACCGCCGATCAACCGCCGTACTATTCCCCTTGATAACAAAGCTGGCCACGTTGGTATCAAGAAGGTAGCGAATCTCCATTAGAACAGCTCGCGTTTCTGTGGCACTTCATCCTGGCGATCGGCCATGAACTCGTCGGGAATATTTGCTTCTTGCCGGAGTTTGAAGAAGCTGTCCCATGACTCGGGACGTCGCGAGAGAATCACGTCTCCGGTAGTTTGATCCTGCCGTATAAAGACCTCGCGGCCTTCAAAGCGAAATTCGGCAGGCAAGCGGACTGCCTGGCTTCGGCCATTGAGAAAGAGCTTTGCAGTGCGCGGCATTGGCAGCCTCCTGAGTGTATATATCATGATATATATCACGAAGTCAAGACCAAATCTATAATGTCGAGAAACGACCGAATCCGACTGAGGCGCCTTTTTCATCACTAACAGACGCGGGCATTCGGCTTCGCACCGCCGAATAGTTTGCACTACCTATGAAAATTGGGGAAGCTCCAAACCTGAGGATAACTCGCATTACGAACGAGAGTAACAATCGAGCATGTGACCAGCGGAAATGACGATAGAATGTGGCCCAGTTAAAGGAGATTTGGCCCCGATGGCGCAGTACGACGAACTGCTTAAGGAATTTGACGTAAACGGACGCTCCTCGCGTGGAGCAACGGCTCTGATGGAGCAGGTTGCGCAACGTCTCCACGAGGCCATGACTCGCTACAACTGGGTTGGCTTTTATCTGATGGAAACGTCTTCTCATGACGCGCTGGTGCTGGGACCTCATGCCGGCAGCTTTATGCCCACCTTGCGTATCCCGCTCGACAAGGGATTGTGCGGCGCTGCGGCGACGTCCGGAAAGACGGTAGTGGTTAATAATGTGAAGGCTGATTCCCGATATCTCGGATCGGACTTGGTGAAGGCCAATATCGTGGTGCCGATCTTCACCAAAAAACGGGTCACTGCGGAATTGTGTATTGAGAGTTACTTTGCCGATACCTTCACGGCAGCCGAGCAGACATTTATCGAATCCTGCGCCGCGGTGGTCGGCCGCGCCCTGGAAAAAGACGGCGTCGCCTCAACGTAGGCAGAGCACTACTACCTGGCTGACTCACCGCTTGAAGTCCGTCGCTCCCTGTTAATTTGTGCGTAATGTTCTACGTGCTCGCCTATTTTGCGGGTTGCAGAGATGTTGCGCTGTTGAAATGGGTCGTTGTATCGGCGGCTACATCGCCTCTCGCGCGTCTGATAGAGAACTCCTTGGCGTGGAGCGGTTTCGGTTCTGCGGCGGGTTCGTAGCGGCCGTCCAGGTAGGTCACCGTGTCTGGCGCGATCAGATCGGCAGCGTGCCTGCTTGAAATGTTGGGGCGAATGGCGATGTGAAAGTCGGTGCCAGGCTTTCCGGTCGTCGCAACATTCTCGGACACACGGCTAGATGCGTTAACGGACGCTGCGGCGGTTCGCGTCGGCGTGGAGCTGCCGACCGAAGGTTTCGCGGACGCGCGTACGCCGAAAGCCAGAAACAGCGACCAGAGTACTACGACGGTAAGGGTTAAGGCCGCAGGCGCGATGAATTTCCATTCGACGGGGCGATCGACGGTTTGTTGCTCCCATGTGGGCAAGACTACGGCCGGGCCCGCAAATGGCATGGCGATCGACGAGGTCTGACGCGCGAAATAACTTAGTGGTTCGACCGTTCTCTCGATGGGGTTAGCCGCGCTCAATTCTAAGTTGGCGGGCAAAGTGTCGAGTTGTGGCATGTCCGACGTTGACAAAGGCAATGCCTCCACCTTGGGAGGCACATGCGCCAACTCTTCGCTGCGAAGGTCTGGGCCAAGGTCAGGTCGAGCTTCAGGATCGAGCGCACCTTCCGCCCGCAAGGATATAGGCTGGGAGGTCCCGCTAGAAGAATCTGCCGACGCCTCCGAATCGTCGATAGTTGAGGCCACATTGACGACGGCAGGATGATCGAGGACGCGAGGTGCATCTCCAACCTCGGGCATCACCTCTTCGATTGGAGCCTTCACCCGAACGACAAACTCGAGAGTGGAGACGCGCTGGCCCTCATAGGCTGCCAGGCTCGCGACCAATTGGTCGCCGGAATCGGCGTCGACCCGCAATTCAAGGTCGGCAAAGTTATCGGGAATAGAATCGGGTGAAACAATCTCCACCGCGTAACCGCGGCCTAGAAGATGAAACGCCAGTTCGCGCGCGCAAAGGTTAGAATGCGTGATGATTCTGGCCAGGGTCATGACTCTCCTCCCTGCGGAAAACGAGTCGAGTCTAAGATGCCGAATCGGTTGGTTAGGACTACCTATATTGTTGCAAGACTGCCGCGGCGCGATTTAGAGCAGCCGCCAGAACTGCAATTTGTTGCGTAGTTCGATTCAGATCACCGCGATCAATGGCTTCATTGACGCCCGGAATCACTACCGCCGCATAGCCGGTGTATTGCCCAGGGGCGTAGATGGCATGGCGGAACCACGGCCGGTTAGGCAGCCCTTCGGGAATCAGGAGGGCCCGCTCAGCCTGTCGCAGCGCAGCATTGAGGCGATCAGGCGCCCCGGGCAATTTTCGCTGTTTTTGCAGGATTTTAGCGCCGGCTTCCTGCAAGTGCCGCGCCGCTTGTAGGGCGGGCGAGAAGTCTGGCTCTGTGCGGCTGTGTCCGAAGCGGTCCTTACTCTTGCTCTGAGCGGCGTCGATGTAGGCGAGAATTTCTTTTCCGTAGGTTTCGTAATCGTAGGGCAGCACGTCGACATCCGACATGCGCAGCACCTCCATCCCGAACATCCGCGCCATCTCCTGCTCATAGACGAAATCTGGATCGCCGAATTTCTTAAACCAGGTGAAGTCGTCGAAAGTCGAATGATAGACGCCGTAATCACCGGAAGAACTCATGTCTGTGGAAGGCACGCCCAGATGCTGAAGGAATACGGTGTAGTCCGAGCCGCTGCCGAGATCGCCCACGGGAACATCGCTTTGAGCGGCGTTCGGCGGCGCGCGAAACGTAGCAGTCTCCTGCGACCGATTGGCCTCATTCGGCTGGCTCGCCTTTTTCCACGCCATGTAGACCGTCCCACCTTGCGGCGACGGAACAGCCTTCGAAATCTCGCGGATAAATTCCTTGAGCGTAGGCGTGCCTGATGCTCCGAACTTCTTGCCGGCTACGGCTACATCCATGTTGAAGTAGGCGGCGGCGTTCCCCAGTTCTTGAGCATGATCTTCGCCCCATTCCGTCGAACCGATGAGACCCTCTTCTTCGGCGTCCCAGCTTCCGAAGACGATAGTGCGCTTCGGCTTCCAGCCTGATTTCAAGAGCGAGCCCAGGCCGTGCACTGCCTCGAGCATCGACGCGGTGCCACTGTTGGGATCGACAGCTCCATAGACCCAGGCGTCGCGATGATTGCCGGCGACGACCCACTCATCAGGCGCAGATATTCCACGGATTTTTCCGATGACATCCCAGATCGTGCGAAATTGATAATCCTGCTTGAGGTGCATCTTTACTTTGGATGGACCGGGACCGACGTGATAGGTGAAGGGCAGCGCCCCCTGCCATTCGCGCGGCGAGGCGGGCCCGCCGAGGTGTTCGAGAATGGGCGCAGCGTCGGCATAAGAAAGAGGAGTGACGGGAATCTTGGGCAACTGCTCGGAGTCGGCGGGCGAGATACGCTTCGAGTCGGGCAGCGACGGAGTCGAGGCGATGCCGGGAGTGGTAGGGTCTCCGGGAAATTGAAACATGTAGCCCACCGAGCCGCGCTGCACTCCGGTTGCGGGGCGCCACGGGCCTTTCGGATAGGCGTCGCCCCGATAGTAGCCATCATCTTTCGGGTCGGAGTAAATGATAACCGCGGCGGCGCCTCGCTCTTGCGCGACGAATTCTTTTACGCCGCGGAAATTTTCCCCGTAGCGCACGATGACGATCTTGCCCCGCACGTCGACGTTCATCTGCTTGAGCTTGTCAAAGTCGGCCGGAGAGCCATAGTTTGCATAGACGACCTCTGCCTCTGCGTCGCCCGAAGGCGACATGCCGTTGTAAGGAGTGACGACGCGCGGATCGTCCTGAAAAGGGTCGTCGTCGACGTGCTCGCGCTGCGGACCGTGCATTTCGACGCCGGGAGGCGCGGTCATGTCGACGCGAATCTCGGCAGGGTAATTCATCCAGACTTTGTATTCGACGATCTCCGTGTCGAGGCCGGCGTCGCGAAATTTCTGGGCGACGTATTCAGCGGTGGCTTTGTCTTCGGGGGAACCGGCGATGTGTGGGGCCTTGGTCAGGATGCGCAGGTGCTCTTCGGCGAGTTTGGGATCGGGGACGGCGAGGAACTTCTTTTCGATTTCGAGTTCGCCGGCAACGTCACGAAAGCCGCTGATGACCCAGCTTTCGGGCTGGGCATCATTGTCGGCGTTTTTATTTTTGTCTATGTGGTTGGCGGCATCGACGGCGCGAAGGGTTGAACCAATCAGCACGAAAAAGAGGAAGGACGCGGCGAGAAGTTTCATGAAGTTCCTTTATATGATTTTCCGGACCTGTGATTCAGATTTCTTCCAGAACTGCGCGCCTGGGTAGAGGATCCGCCACAAAACGAAGATTGTATCGTGAGCGGGGAGGCGGCTGCCGAACGCGTTACACTAAATAGCAATGACCATCTCTTCAACGGCTCGTTTTTCTGATCGGGTGGAGAATTACATCCGCTATCGCCCGGGATATCCGCCTGAAGTTCTGGGCCTGCTGCGCGCCGAATGCGGCTTGCAGCCGAGTCACATCGTCGCCGATATTGCTTCCGGCACAGGCATGTTTACACGGCTTCTCTTGGAGAACGGCAACTCCGTATTTGCCGTCGAGCCTAATGCGGAAATGCGCGAGAGCGGCGTGCATCAGCTCGAATCGTATAGGCGGCTGGTCTCCGTAGCGGGGACGGCGGAGGAGACGACACTGGGCTCGGCTTCCGTCGACTTCGTGACCGCGGCGCAATCGGCACACTGGTTCGATCTGCCACGCGCCCGCGCGGAATTCGTGCGCATTTTGCGTCCGGCCGGATGGTGCGTGCTGATCTGGAACGAGCGTCTAACCTCATCAACAGCTTTTTTGCGCGACTATGAGCAACTGCTGCTGAGCTACGGCACGGATTACGAAGACGTGCGCCATGAAAAAACTACGGCCATGATTCATGAGTTTTTTTCTCCTGCGGATTGCGAGGAAAGAATCTTCAGCCTCCGACAACAGTTTGACGATGCGGGCGCTGCAGGGCGGCTGTTATCTTCTTCCTATGCGCCGCTCGAAGGTCATCCAAAATATGCTCCGATGATGCAGGAGTTGCAGCGGATTGTTCGCGCACATGCCGTGGACGGAAAGGTCGAGTTTGAATATAAGACGCGAGTGTATTACGGGCATTTGTGATTTGTGACTCGTAATCTGTAATCGCCCAATTATTAGGTTTTCAAATTACGAATCACCAATTACCAATTCCCATGTCTGATCCCAAATCTTTCCACATGTCTCCCGAGGAGTTTCGGCGTCAGGGCCACGCGGTTGTGGACTGGATCGCCGATTACCATTCGCGGATTGAAAGCTTTCCAGTTCTGTCGCGGGTGAAACCCGGAGAAATTCGTGCTCAGTTGCCTCCAAACGCCCCGGAACACGGCGAGGCTTTCGACGCGATTCTTGCCGACATCGACCGCGTCGTCCTTCCAGGAATCACGCATTGGCAGTCGCCACATTTTTACGCGTACTTTCCCGCGAACGCATCTGGGCCCGCCATTCTCGGGGACCTCGTTTCTGCCGGACTGGGCGTGCAGGGCATGTTGTGGTCGACCAGCCCGGCGTGCACGGAAGTCGAAACGCACGTGCTCGATTGGCTGGTGCCGATGCTCGGGCTGCCGGAGAACTTTCTCTCCACCAGCAGCGGGGGTGGCGTGATTCAGGACACCGCGTCCAGCGCCACACTCTGCGCGCTTCTCGCTGCTCGAGAGCGTTCGACGAAGTTCGCCAGCAATCACGAGGGCTGTGATGGACGCCTCGTCGCCTATTGCTCCACGCAAACGCATTCCTCGATTGAGAAGGCGATGAAGATTGCGGGGATGGGCTCGGACAACCTCCGGCACATCGAAGTTGATAAGAACTTCGCGATGCGGCCCGAAGCGCTCGCAAGCCAAATTGAACGCGACATTCATGCCGGCCTGACTCCCAGCTTCGTTTGTACGACGGTGGGGACGACCTCATCGAACGCGATTGACCCGGTACGCGAGATTGCGAGCATCTGCCGCGACCACAATCTGTGGTTGCACGTCGATTCTGCCATGAGCGGCACGGCGGCTCTCTGCCCGGAGTTCAGATTTATCAATGATGGTGTTGAATTTGCAGACAGCTACACTTTCAACCCACACAAATGGATGTTCACGAACTTCGATTGCAATGTTTTTTATGTTGCCGAGCGAAAGCACCTGATCGAAACGCTCTCGATTTTGCCGGAGTATTTGCGCAATCAGGCTACGGAATCGGGCGCTGTCATCGACTATCGCGACTGGCACATCCAGCTAGGCCGGCGTTTTCGCTCACTCAAACTCTGGTTTGTGATCCGGCATTATGGAATTGAAGGATTGCAGCACCACATTCGCGAGCATGTGCGACTGGCGCAGGAATTTTCTGGTTGGGTGCGCAGTGATGAACGTTTCGAGATCGCTGCGCCTGTGCTGCTCAATCTCATCTGCTTCCGGCTGCGATCGGGAGATCGTATTAATCAAGATCAGGCCAATCAACTTTTGATGGAGCGGCTAAACGCGAGCGGCGATCTTTTTCTAACCCACACCAAGCTCGATGGCAAATTCACTCTTCGCCTCTGCGTTGGGCAAACCAACACGCAGGCGCGGCATGTGGAGCGCGCGTGGAAGCGCATTTTGGAAGAGACCGAAAAACTGGAAAGTTCCTGAAACGCAGCGCCGGTTGGATTTCGCGGTACAGTGTAGTGGATGCCACGAGAGATTTCAGCGGGCGGCGTTGTGCTGCGGGAGATTTCTGGACTATGGCACGTCGCGCTGATTGAGCCAAACAAGACTGAGCCTCACGTGGAAGACTCGCCGGTTGATGGCGCCAAAGCGGCTGTCCCGCCGGTAAAATCACCGCGCAAGCGCAGCCGCGCCGTGCTCGCGCTTCCCAAAGGCCTCGTGGATCGGGCCGAAAAAGCGCAGGCGGCCGCGGTGCGCGAGGTCCGGGAGGAAACCGGGATCATTGCCGAGCCAGTCACAAAGCTAGCTGACAATAAGTACGTTTATGTACGCACGTGGGGCGACGGCGCACGCGTTTTCAAGATTGTAAGTTTTTATCTGATGCGTTATGTATCAGGAGAAATTGACAATCTCGCTCAAGAAATGCGGATCGAAGTGAAGCGAGCGCTGTGGGTGCCGCTGAGCGAAGCGGGCAAGCAAATTGCCTACAGCAATGAACGAAAGGTGCTGCGTGAGGCGCAGGAATACGTAAAAGCGAAGGGTCTCTCTACTTAGAAATTTCTCCGTCGAGCAAACGCTTTTCTTCCGCCGTCAACTCGCGCGTCGCCCCCTTCTCCAGATCGCCAAGATCTAGCGATCCGATAGAAACCCTGACTAGACGCAAGACGCGAATATCCAATGCTTCGAGCAGACGGCGGATTTGGCGGTTCTTGCCTTCGTCTAGCGTGATCTCCAGCCAGCTATTCTTATCGCCATGATGCAGCAGGCGTGCCGCCTTGGCACGCAGGTCTTCTCGGTCGCGTGCAAGCCGGTCGCGTGCAACAATGTCGCGCTGGCTTGAAGTGCTTGCATCCGCGTACCCTCGAACTATCTTCGCGAGCAGATTGTCGTCCGCGACGCAGTCGACTTGCACGTGATATTTCTTGTCGAGGTGAGTCGACGGGTCAGTGATTTTAGAGGCCCACTCAGAGTCGTTCGTCAAGAGCAGAAGGCCTTCGCTGGCCTTATCCAATCGGCCGACGGGACCGACCCACGGCAATCCCAGATCGAGCAGATCACAGACTGTCTTCCGCCCCTTTTCATCGAAGGCGGTGGTCACGATCCCGCGCGGCTTATTCATGATCAGGTAGATCGGCAGCGCCTTGCCGACTGGCGTTCCATCGATCTCAATCCGGTCGGCTAAACGCCCGTTCTGCATTCGCACCGCGGCTTCTGGGTCGCGCACAATGCGTCCCTTGAGAACAACACGCCCGGCGCGAATCAACGTGCTCGCCTGCGAACGCGAGCAGTAGCCTGACTTGGAAAGCGCGCGCGCCAAGCCGAAGCGTTTTTGCAAGCTCACGATTCCTATGCTAAATGGAGATCGACTCTGTGACGTGATTGCGCCGCTTTCATGCTGTTAACTAGCGCTCCTCCCGCATATAATGTGGCGATTTCGCAGCGCAAATTTCCGCCGCATCGGGAGGCCCCTTGCTCTTGTCGCTTGACACTCGTGAAGTTGGACGCGTCACCATCGTGCATTGCAAGGGACGGATCATCGGCGGTCGCGAGAGCGAATCCCTGCGCGCGCACCTGGCCTGGTTGCTGCACACGCGGCGGTCATTCGTGCTGCACCTGGGCGAAGTTGGCTTCATCGATAGCAGCGGGCTCGGCACCATGGTTCGCGCTCTGACCAGCGCACGCCAGGCGCGCGGAGAGTTGAAGCTCTGCAATGTGCCGGATTTTGTGCGTAGAGTTCTGGAGATCTCGCGCCTGACCAGTGTTTTCGACGTTCATGAATCGGAAGAGAAGGCGGTGGAAGCGTTTTACTGTCCCAGTACGCGCGCCGAAGCGCCGGTGCCGAAAGGCCGCGGCGTTCTGTGCCTCGATTCCAATGCCGACGTGCTCGCCTACTTGCGCGAACTGCTGCACCGCGCCGGATACGACGTCCAGAGCAGCATGCGCGTAAGCGACGCCATGCTGCTGATGCGCATCACGCATTTCGATCTGCTGTTGGTGGGACCCGATATGACCCCGTCTCCGACAAAGCCACCCGCCTTTCAAAGCGCATGCGCACGGCTTCCACTGATCGAATTGGGCAGTGAGTTTTCCACGAGCGATGCGGGCGAAGCGGGGGCGCGGCTTCTGGAGACGATCGAGGCCCGACTCGCTTCGAAGCCCGTTTGACGCGAATTTAACGGACCACTTCCTCTCGCTTTGCGGTTCGAACCTCGGAATTGATTGGGTGGCTGCTAAACCTGCTACACACGCCCATGCCCTCTCCTCTCCCCTCGCCTGCGCGAAGATGGATTATCCTGGTACTCCCCTAGGAAAGGACAAAATCAAGAGATGGCTCGCGGTCGTGGTCTCCGCGGCCTCTGCTGGGATCTGCGAAGAGACTGGCTTTCGCGGCTACATGCAGCGCCCCATCGAACAACGGCACGGCGCGCCCGTTGCGATCCTGATTTCTTCGTTTTTCTTCATGGCGCTGCATCGACTTGCGTCCGAGGACGGCTACGCAGAGCTGCCGCCCCCGTTGCTGGCGAAGATTAAGACCAAGGTCAGTTCACTTCACTAATGAGCCCTGGATTATCTTGAAGGTTAGTGTGAACTCCGTTGCAACAGGGACGGTCCTATCGCGATTCAAGTCCGCCCAGTGATCCGGCGGCTTTGCGCGAATCGTTGGCGAAACATCCCGATTATACTCATTGACCGGGGTCGGCCAATTCTCACTTTACAGCCGCTCCATCGAGAGTTTCCGACTCCTGACTTTTCACCGGCTTGGATTCGTCGGGCTGCT
>PKXQ01000053.1 GCA_003132405.1 Acidobacteriaceae bacterium
CGACATTGTCATGGAATCAATAGCACTCACCGACCGCAACTCTAAGTGGCTGAATTCGGCCGTGGCCTCCGCATTCGCGGAAAATGCAAGAAAAATGTTAGCGAATGGATAGCGAAGGCATCTTTTGCGTTAACGCTATACCTAGTAGTCATCTTTCTGGTTAACCACTACATTTTGCGTTTTGCAATTTGAGTCTCTAACGAATGTCTCAATTTGAAACTTTCTTATTGACAACAAACGATTTAGGCGTAGGATGTGGACAAAAGTGGTTTAAAGTGGAATAAACATTAGAGGTCGTGGGAAGCAGACCTAAGTTTCGAGGCGCCAGTGAGTTCTGAAGCTGACACCGACAAAACGAGGCCCAACGAACCCGAATCCACTGTTTTTGTGGCCGCTTCTACCTCCCTCGCGATGTTGGCTGTGGTAGCAGCCAGGAATAAACGGAGCCCGTCAGTTTCAAAAGCGGCGAGCCTAGCCTATGTTTCGCGGAAATCATCCAGCGCGCGTCGACGAAAAGGGACGGTTAAAAGTCCCAGCGGAATTCAAGCGCGTGATGGAAGAGAAATACGCGCAGAAATTCTATATCACCAGCCTCGATGGAGTTGTTGCTCAAGTGTATCCCTTCGAGGAATGGGAGCGGATCGAGCAGAAGCTGGCTTCGCTGTCAACGTTCAATCCGACGAAGAAAAAGTTTTTGAATCGCACGAATTATTACGGGCAGGTCGTGGAGATGGACGGGCAGGGGCGCCTGCTGGTTCCGCAGATTCTGCGCGAGTCGGCGCAGCTTCGCGGGGAAGTGGCAGTGCTCGGCAATCTGACTTACCTGGAAGTGAGGAACCTGGAAGCGTTCCGCAAGGAGATTGACGAGCAGGCTTTCACGGATGACGACACGAAGACGCTTGACGAATTGGGCATCTAGCGATCGGGCAGGCAGTAGTCGGACGAACAGTGATCGGTTAAGCAGTGATCGGTTAAGCAGTGATCGGTTAAACAGTGGAAACGGATTCTGGACAAGACATCCCCGAGCGGGGTGGGCGTGGGGCGGTTGGACACGTTCCGGTTCTTTTAAAAGAAGCGATCGATTTTCTGGCCGTAAAGCCAGGTGGAACTTATCTGGATGCCACGGTGGGGCTGGGCGGGCACAGTTTGGAAATCGCAAAACGCCTCGGCGCCGCGGGACATTTGATTGGCTTCGATAAGGACGCGGCGGCGCTGGCAAGAGCAGCCGTCAGCCTTCAGCCTTCAGCCGTCAGTGAAGGCACTGGTACGCGAACGACGATCAGCGACCAGCAAACGGACTTTCCGGCAGTGACGTTGATGCATGGCTCGTTTGCGGAGGTGGGGGAGCGAGTTGCTCCGGCGTCTCTGGACGGTTTGCTGGCGGATCTGGGGGTTAGCAGTTTGCAGCTCGGGGATCCGGCGCGGGGATTTAGTTTTCAGGCGGAAGGACCGCTGGACATGCGGATGAATCCGATGTCGGGCGACACCGCCGAACAAGTGGTAAACCACATCGACGAGCGCGAGCTGGCCGATGTGATTTACGAATTCGGTGAGGAAAGGAGGTCGCGGAGAATCGCCAGAGCCATTGTCCGGTCGCGGCCGATACGCACGACGACGCAACTTGTCGAGGTGGTAGCGGCCGCGGCCCGGTCAATGAAATGGAAACATGAGCGAATTCATCCAGCGACCAGAACTTTTCAGGCTCTCCGAATATTCGTAAACCGTGAATTGGATGATCTGAAAGCGTTGATGGAGGCGGCTCCGCGGGTGCTGAAACCGGGCGGAAGGTTGGTTGTGATCAGCTTTCATTCGCTGGAAGACAGAATCGTGAAAGATGCGATGCGGGCCGGGGCGAAGGACATGAACTTTCGATTGCTCACGAAGAAACCGCTGACGGCATCTGAGGATGAGATTCAGAGGAATCCGCGGTCGCGCAGCGCGAAGATGCGAGCGGCGGAAAGAATGTAGCGCCGGCGTCTCGCCGGCAAGATTTTGAGTTTGAGCGATTTAAGTTTGCTCCGGAGAAACTGCCGGGCATCCCGGTGCGGTGATAGTAAGGCGTGCCGGGTAAAGATTTTTGGTAGGCGCGGTTGTTCGACAGGGGCGACCGCAACTCTGTGGTGGAGTTTCGCCGGAGCGGCCAAGAAGAATAAAACAAGGCCGGGTCCGGCGAAGAAAACTGGAAGATTGAAAATGACATTCACCGGCAATCTGATTGAAGGCTTGATGGTAACGGTGGAGCGCGCGGAGCGGCGGACGGCTTCCGTGGCCGAACTTCCGCACGTCGAACCGATATTCGCGGACGCGTCGCGCGGAGAATCGATTCTGGCCCAACCTTCGCTGGTTGAAGCTTCGCTTATCGAGCCCTGGTTCGCATCGGCTCAGGAAAATGCAGACTACGATTCCAAATTTATGGGAGTGGCATAAATATGAGCGCCGTCGCGATGCAAACTGTGGCACTCGGCCGGAACAAGGCGTGCTGGCTGGGGACTCCGGAAATTTACTTCCGCAAGACGATCGACAACTCGCGACTGGTGAAGGTCGAAGACCCGCGCCGCGGACGCGAAATGAGGCAGTTTGGAATCGCGCTGTGTCTGCTGTTCGTGCTGGTGATGGGGTATGCGCTGCAGCATTTCCGCGCCATTGAATATGGGTACAAGATCGAGACGCTGCGAGGGCAGCGCGATGGGCTCACGGAGATGAACCGGGCGCTGCATCTGGAAGAAGCGTCGTTGCGCGATCCGGAGCGAATCGATGTGATGGCGAGGAAGCTCGGACTGCAATCGCCCCGTCCTGGTCAAGTGGTGCGTATGGATTCGGCGAGCGATATGGCGGCTCCGGTGATGGCGAGTGTGAGGCCGGTGTCGGTCGTGTCGGCGCGATAGCGCGATCACGGTAGTGGTGTGCGGACTGTAGTGTTCGCGCAACATTTTCAACGGCGGCTCTTCGGGGCCGCCGAAAGTTTCTGAGGACTGGAAGTGGCGGCGAGTCCATCTTCGAACGGCGCACGATTCCGGATTTATGCATTGTCTGGATTGCTGTGCCTGTGGCTGCTGGCGATCTGCCTGCGGCTGATTTATCTGCAAATTTTCTGCTACGGCGATTTCGAGCGGCGCGCGCAACATCAGCAGCAGCGCAGCTTTGACCTCTCAGCGAAACGCGGCGTCATCTACGATCGTGCAGGGCGCGAGCTGGCGATGTCGATCCAGGTGGATTCGGCGTTCATCGTGCCTTCGGAGACTCCTGACCTCGCCAATACTGTGAGCCTGATTTCGCGCATCACGCAGGATGATCCGCGAGTGGTGCTGGCCGATTGCCGCGCCCATAAGACCTTCTGTTGGGTAGCGCGCAAGGCGGATGCAGAGGTAATCGAGCGCATACGCGCGCTCAATCTGCAAGGCATACATTTTCAAAAAGAAGCGAAGCGCTTTTATCCCAAGCGCGAACTGGCAGCGCAAATTCTTGGTTACGTGGGCACAGACGATCAGGGTTTGAGCGGGCTGGAGCGGCAATTTAATTCGCAGCTTCAGGGCAAGCCCGGGAAGCTGATGATTTCTGTCGATGCGCGCAAGCGTTGGTTTGCGAGCGTGGAGAAAGAGCCGGAAGCAGGCAGCAGCGTGGTGCTCACGATTGATCAGAACATTCAGTACGTTGCCGAGCGCGAACTGGAGCGCGCGATGGAAGAGACCAAAGCCATCGCCGGTACCGTGGTCGTCGAGAATCCCCATACCGGTGAAATCTTGGCGCTCACCAATCGCCCGACATTCAATCCCAATAACCGCAAAGAAATCCGTCCCGAGACCCTGAAGAATCACGCCATCAGCGATGTCTATGAGCCAGGGTCGACCTTCAAAGTGGTCACCGTTTCCGCCGGATTGGAGGAGAAGGTCACGCGGCCCGACGAGATGTTTGATTGCCAGATGGGTTCGATCGTGATCAACGGCACGCGTATTCATGACAGCAAGCCGCACGGGTTGCTCTCCGTCTCCGACATCATCGCCGAATCGAGCGACGTGGGCGCGATCAAAGTGGCCATGCGTCTCGGAAACGAGCGCTTCTACAAATACATTCGCGCTTTTGGATTTGGCCAGCCCACCGGCATCGAGCTTCCCGGTGAAACTCGCGGACTCGCCAAACCGGTCGATCGCTGGTCGAAGATATCGTTCGCATCCATTTCCATGGGGCAGGAGGTGGGCGTCTCAGCCGTGCAACTCGCGGCGCTCATCTCGACGATCGCCAATGACGGAGTACGCGTTCCGCCGCGCATCGTTGCGGGGACGATTCAGCCGCAGAATTCGCCACAAACGATTTCGTTTCAGCCGGTTGAAGGCACGCGCGTAATATCACCGCTCACCGCCGCCGAGATGAAGCAGATGCTGCAAGGCGTCGTCTTGCATGGCACGGGCCCCAAAGCGCTTCTCGAGGGCTATACCTCGGCCGGCAAAACCGGCACGGCGCAGAAGTTTGATCCAGCCGTCGGCAAGTATTCGCACACGAAGTACTACGCTTCGTTTGCCGGATTCGCGCCGATTAATGACCCGCAGATCGCCGTGGTCGTGGTTCTCGATTCAGCCGTCGGTCTGCATCAGGGAGGTCAGGTTTCCGCTCCCGTCTTCCACCGCGTCGCGCAGCAGGTGCTCGAGTATCTGCACGTGCCGCACGATGTGCAGCTTCCGGCGAACCGGCAGGTTTTGCTGGCGCGGCGCGATCTGCCGGACGCGAGCCTCGAAGAGGGTACGCCCGATCATCTGGGTGCGAACCTCGATATTGCTGAGACGAATGAAGTGCCGGCTGCTCCGACGGCGGCCAAGGCGGCCCTGATCAGTTCGCGGATTGTTGCGGCCGCGCTGACTACGAAAGTTCTGGAGCAGGGTAGTTCGGCGCCTGCGTTGGCGTCTTCGTCCGGGAATTTATCTTCTGAGAAAATGCCGGAGCAAATGCCGCAGAAATTGCCGGCCGGCGGGACCGTGGTCCTCGATGTGGAAGAGGGAGGGATCGAGGTTCCGTCGTTCCTCGGGAAAAACTTGCGTAGCGCCTTGGAAGCCGCGGAGGACGCGGGGTTCGACCTCGATGCTATCGGCAGTGGCGTGGCGCGCGAACAAATGCCTGCGCCGGGCGCACACGCGGCGGCCGGATCGCGGGTAGTTGTGAGGTTTGGACGGTAGGACTATTTTCGGCGCGCATTATGCCGATGGGTCACGACTGTTACATCAGAGTATGATGGGGGGTTTTCCATGCCTAAGAGTCGGAAGCATCGAGAATATCGATTCGAGATAGACGCTTTTAGTCCAGCAACTATCCCGATGTCTCGCTTGGCCGAGTACGTTTCGGACCTCGCGAAGATGTTCGGCAACAACAACAGCGTTCATCTCTTGAAAATCGCTGAGGGAAGCACTGTCCCAGTTGTCATGGTGGAGTGGGAAGCCGAGCCCAAAGTGCGCGATCGTCTTAGGGCAATCAAGAGCCATGAAGCACCCGACGAAGCTCAGCAGGCCGCAAAAGATATCAATCGTCGTTTACTCCAAGACAATGCCACAGGTGTTCTGATGGACCCGGTTGGTAGCAAATTATTCCGGTTCCCAGGGCGGGAGGCAGCTACAAGGATGGAATTCGGCCCCATCAATCAACCTGGCGTATTTCAGGGTATTCCCATCAAAGTTGGTGGCGAGAACGACCCTGTACCCGTTCATCTTGAGGATGGCAAAGAAAAATACATCGTTCTAGCCCGCAGATCGCTGGCCAAGGAAATCGCTCAGATTTTGTTTACTTCCGTGGTTCGGGTAGAGGGAACGGGGCGATGGATCAGGCACACTGATGGGGAGTGGGAGATGCTGTCTTTTCACGCTAGCTCCTTCAGGATTATTGAGGACGCCGACATCAGGAAGAACATCGGCGAACTCCGTAAAGTTCCTGGCGAGTGGAAGGAACTGGAAGACCCCCTCGGCGAACTGGAGCAGATCAGGCGCGGGATTAAGCTGCAATAAATGGTTGCGATTGACAATACGTTCTTAGCCTTGATGCTTAACCCGAGGGCTAGAGCGCCGCAAGACCCTTCCACAAAGAGGCCTGTTGATCGCGTCGGCGACCGAAGTGAGAAGTTGCTGGAGGATTTGGACAGCGATTCCGAGCGAATAATACTGCCGACACCGGTGCTCAGCGAATTCCTTATTTTTGTCGGGCCGGACGGCCAGGCGTACCTTGAAAGACTTTCGGGAATGAAGAATATCCTGATCAAACACTTTGACGCGGTCGCGGCGATTGAACTTGCAGCGCTTGAGATTGAAGATCGCCAAAAAATAGGCAAGCGAGGGGGATCTGCGAGCCCTTGGGCAAAGCTTAGATTCGATCGTCAGATTGTGGCGATTTCCAAGACAAGTGGAGCCACGCGCATCTACTCCGACGACGAAGACGTGATGAAGTTTGCAGCGCGTATTGGGATCCAGGTTGTACCCACATGGGAGCTCCCGCTTCCTGCAGCCAAGCAAATCGATATCGACTACAAATAAGCAACGATGTCGGGGGCCCTGTTCGCAC
Source organism: Acidobacteriaceae bacterium (assembly GCA_003132405.1). Classification (GTDB taxonomy): domain Bacteria; phylum Acidobacteriota; class Terriglobia; order Terriglobales; family Acidobacteriaceae; genus Acidiflorens. The sequence continues at coordinate 6,535 of PKXQ01000053.1, forward strand.
GGTACCCTATAATTTAATTCAATGACATTCCAACAACTGTTGCAAGGTGCCGAGGTCCTCTCGCAGAGTGGGAATCCGGGCGTTGCCGGTGTGGAATACGATTCACGGCGCGTGCGGCCGGGAACGGTTTTTGTCGCGATGAAAGGGGAGACGAGCGACGGGAATCGTTTTATCGATCAAGCGATCGCCGCCGGAGCGGTCGCGATCGTTACCGACTCGGCAACTGAAATAGCTCGTCCCGGTATCGCCTGGGCGCAGGTGGTGCATGGACGGCGCGCGCTGGCTCGGCTGAGCGCGAATTTTTACAAACGTCCGGCGGAGCGAATTGCGAGCGTTGGAATTACCGGCACAAACGGGAAGAGCACGACTGCATTTTTGCTCGAGTCGATATTGTGCGCGGCGGGCCGCAAGACGGCGCTGGTCGGGACGATTGAATATCATGTGGCGGGAAAAATTCTCCCCGCTCCGCATACGACTCCGGAGGCGCTGGAGTTGAACCGGCTCTTGGCGGAGGGGCTGGGCGTGGGAGTCACCGACGCGGTGATGGAAGTGTCATCGCACGCTCTCGAGCAACAGCGAGTATTTGGAATTCCTTTCGACGTGGCGGTATTCACGAATCTGACACGCGACCATCTCGATTATCACGCGACGATGGAAAATTACTTTCGCGCCAAACAGATTATTTTTGACGGTTGCGGAACGGAAGCGCCGCGCGCTGCCGTGCTCAACATTGATGACGAGTATGGCCGCCAGCTTTTAAAGATTTGCAAGAAAAAGAGCTCCGTGGTGCTTTCGTATGGTCTTGCGGCTGGCGACTTTCACGCCGAGTCGGTCGAGATCACGCCGCGCGGGACGCGATTTCAACTGGTGACGCCCTCGGAGACGATTGCGATGTGGTCTCCGCTGATTGGCAGGGTGAACATTTATAACGCGCTTGCCGCTTCCGCTGCGGGATATGCGCGCGATTGTTCAGCGGAGGCGGTTGCAAAAGGAATCTTTGATCTCGCGAGCGTTCCAGGACGCTTTGAGCGCGTGGATTGCGGCCAGCCTTTTACCGTGGTCGTCGATTATGCGCACACGGACGACGCGCTGCGCAATCTCACGGCACTGGCGCGCGAATTTGTGGATCGCGCCGGACTCAAGGGGAAGGTCATTACTGTGTTCGGTTGCGGAGGTGATCGGGATCGCGCCAAGCGTCCGCTGATGGGCGAGGCAGCGGGGTCGGGGAGCGATTTCGTGGTGCTGACGTCCGATAATCCGCGCTCGGAAGATCCGATCGCGATCATGAATGATGCGTTAGTGGGGCTGCAGAAGTCGGGCGCGAAATACTCGCTGGAGCCGGATCGGGGCAACGCTATTGCGTTCGCTCTGCAACGGGCTACGCCGGGCGACATCGTGTTGCTGGCGGGCAAGGGACACGAAAAAGTTCAGGTGACGAGACAGGGAGCGATTCCGTTTGACGATGCCGAAGTAGCGCGTGGGAACCTGAAGGCTATGGGGTTCGACTGCAAGAGTGTGGCGAAGGCAGGGATTGGGGCATGAGACTTTCGCTCTCACGCATCGGCGAATTCTTGCAGGCCAGCGGGCAGTACGATGGCCAGGCGACGGCGCAGGGATATTCGATCGATTCGCGGACGGTGCAGGCGGGCGAAGTTTTTTTTGCCGTCAAGGGCGAACGGCTGGACGGGCACGACTTTGTAGAGCAGGCACTGGGACGGGGCGCGATTGCGGCGGTCGTGCAGAAGGATGAGTTGGCGCGCTATCCGAAATCCGCGGGTCTGCTTGCCGTCGATGACACGCTGATTGCGCTGCAGACGCTGGCTACGGCGGTGCGAAAGATATGGGGGAAGACCGCCATCGGGATCACGGGCTCGATGGGCAAGACTACGACCAAGGAAGCGATGGCGCATTTGCTGGCGACCAAATATCGCGTACATCGCACCAGGGGAAATTTCAATAATCATTTTGGTCTGCCGCTGGGGCTGCTGACGCTGGAGCCGGAATACGATTTGGCGGTTGTGGAAATGGGGATGTCGCACGCGGGCGAGATCGCGGCCCTGGCGCGGATCGCCCAGCCCAACGAGGCGGTGATTACGAATGTTGCACCGGTGCATTTGGAAAATTTCGATTCGATCGCCGGGATTGCGCGGGCGAAGTATGAGTTGATCGAAGCGTTGCCGCACGGCGGCACGGCGGTGCTGAATGCGGACGACGAATACGTTTGCCAGTTCGGACGCGATTTTAGGGGGAAGGTTGTGATGTTTGGGATGAGCGGGAAGGGATGTGTCCCCGCGGATGTGCGAGCGGAAAATATCGAGATGCTGGGGCCGGAAGGAACGCGCTTCGATCTGGTGAGCGATGGAGTGCGGCAGATGGTGCAGAGTCCGCTGCTGGGGCGGCACAACGTATCCAATGTGTTGGCGGCGGCGGCGGTTGCGCTGGAGCATTCCATTACTCCGTCGGAAATTGCGGCGGCGCTGCCTGGCTTACAGGCTGAGGACAAGCGTGGGCAGGTCGTACAAGTGGGTAACGTTGCGGTGCTCTACGATTGCTACAATTCAAGTCCGAAGGCGCTGATTGCGGCGGTGGATACTTTAGCGGCGATGCCGGCGATGCGGCGGATTGTGGTTGCGGGCGAGATGCTGGAGTTGGGCGCTACGGGCGAGGAACTGCATCGCGAGTGTGGACGACATATTGCGACAAGTAACGTTGACTTCCTGCTTGGGGTGCGGGGCGTGGCGAAGGCAATGGTGGAGGCAGCTCGCGCAGACGGCGTGGAAGCGGAGTTTGTCGCTTCGCCGGAAGAAGCGGGCGAGTGGTTGGCGCGCGAGACTCGCGACGGCGATGTTGTGCTGCTGAAAGCGTCACGCGGCGTGAAGTTGGAGAAGGCACTGGAGACGTGGAAACAGAAGCGTGGTATTTCTCTTGCGGGTCCAACCCTGTAAGCGTGAGAAATTGATCATTGAGAGCTGACGGCTGAGAGCTGACAGCTGATTTTTTTGGAGGCGGATTGCTCTACTGGCTGCTCTACCTGAAGCTCTTCCATTATTTTCCGCCATTCCGTATTTTTCGCTATCTTACTTTCCGCACTGCTTTCGCCAGCCTGACCGCACTTTTTACGGGCCTGATTGTCGGCCCGATTGTGATCCGGCGACTGCGCGATTTCCAGATTGGGCAATACATTCGCGAAGAGGGACCGCAGGCGCATCAGAAAAAAGCGGGCACTCCGACGATGGGCGGGCTGCTCATAGCGATCGCGATTCTTGTCCCCACGTTGCTGTGGGCGGACTTGAGCAATCCGTTCGTATGGATCGCGGTTTTCTCGACGGTGGCTTTTGCCGCAATCGGTTTTGCCGACGACTACATTAAAGTTGTTCATCGCCGTAACCTTGGACTTACGGCGCGCGCCAAGATTGGCTATCAGATACTGGCCAGCATACTGATTGCGGTCGCGCTGATCGCGTTGCAATATCGTGGAATGTATTCAACGCGGCTGGTGGTGCCGTTTCTTAAGCAATTTCATCCCGATCTGGTGATTGAGCGGTGGGCGGTTCATCCGCAACTGTGGCCGCTGGCGTTTCTGCCGTTCGTGGCTTTTGTGGTGCTGGTGATTGTCGGATCGAGCAACGCCGTGAATCTTACCGATGGCCTGGATGGACTCGCCATCGGCTGCACGGTGATCGCGGCGGGAGCGCTGGCGGTTCTCACTTATCTCAGCGGGCACGCGACGTTTGCCACTTACCTCGAGTTGCAGAAAATGCCTCAGATTGGCGAGCTGACGATTTTTTGCGGAGCAATGGTCGGGTCGTCGATTGGATTTTTGTGGTACAACGCGCATCCGGCGGAAGTGTTTATGGGTGACGTGGGCTCGCTGGCGTTGGGCGGCGCGATTGGCACGGTGGCGGTGATGATCAAGCAGGAGCTGTTGCTACCGTTCATCGGCGGGATTTTTGTGATCGAGGCGTTGTCGGTGATTCTGCAGGTAGGGTCGTACAAGCTGCGGAAGAAACGCATTTTCAAAATGGCGCCGATTCATCATCATTTTGAGTTGCTGGGCTGGTCGGAGTCGAAGGTGATTGTGCGCTTTTGGATCGCGTCACTGGTGTTTGCTCTTTTTGCGCTGACGACTTTAAAGCTGCGATAGAAGAATCCACCACGGAGGCCCGGAGGAGCAGAAGAAGGCGATGGTTCGTTTCGTCGCAGGAACGTGCTTCATGGTGAAATGAATCCTGATGGAGCTTAACAACAAACGCGTGCTGGTGGTTGGCCTCGGGAAGTCGGGGGTGGCTTCTGCGCTGTTTCTTAAGTCGCGCGGGGCTCGAGTTACGGTTTCGGATTCGAAGCCGGAAGCCGAACTGCGCGATGAGATTTTGCTGCTGCTCGAACATGGAATTACGGTCGAGACGGGCGGGCACGGGGAGCGCACGTTTCGCGGGCAGGATTTGATTGTGGTGAGCCCTGGGGTTCCTATCGATGCGCCGCAACTCGTGCAGGCCCGCAACCTGGGAGAGCTACTGATCGGCGAGATCGAACTGGCGGCGCGCTTTTTGGCGGGTCCGATCGTCGCCATCACCGGAGCGAACGGCAAGACGACGACGACTTCGCTCGCCGGTGAAATCATTGCGGCGGGGAAATTTTCTACGCTCGTCGGTGGCAATATCGGTACTCCGGCGATCGGTCTGGTCGATCAGGCTGGACCGACGACGTGGACGGTGCTGGAAGTATCCAGTTTTCAGCTGGAGACGATTGTTGAGTTTCGCCCGCGGATCGCGGTCATCCTTAATATCACGCCCGATCATCTCGACCGGCATAAGACGTTTTACAACTACGTTAATGCGAAGGCGCGCATCTTTGAGAACCAGCGGGCGGAGGATTTTTCGGTGCTCAACGCGGATGAGCCTACCACGGCGGGATTGGCAGACCGCACGCGAGCGCAGTTGTATTGGTTCAGCCGAAAAAAAGAGGTGGAACGAGGGGCGTTTGTGCGCGGCGCGAATATTTATTTCCGCGACGGGCATGGCGACCACGAGATTATGCCGCTAGCGGAAGTGGGGCTGAAAGGCGCGCACAATCTGGAAAATATCCTGGCGGGAATTTCTATTGGCATGCTCGTAGGATGCAAGCCGGAGCAGATTCGGCAGGCAGTGCGGAATTTCAAGGCCGTCGAACATCGGCTGGAGTTTGTGGCGAGATTCGCCGGAGTCGATTATTACAACGACTCGAAGGCGACGAATGTGGATGCAACGATCAAGGCGCTGGAATCTTTTCCAGCGAACATTCACTTAATTCTTGGCGGGAAGGACAAAGGCAGCGACTACACCGTGCTGCACGACTTGTTGCGCGAGCGGGTGAAGCGCCTCTACACGATTGGGGCTGCTGCGGAGAAGATTGAATCGCAGATAAAGGATGCAGCCGAGATCGATCATGCGGAGACGCTGGAAAATGCTGTGCGGCGGGCGAGCGCGGCGGCGGTGGCGGGAGATGTGATTTTGCTGGCTCCGGCCTGCGCGAGCTTTGATCAGTTTCAGAGTTATGAGCATCGCGGGCGAGTTTTCAAGGAGCTTGTGCATTCGCTCGCTGTGGCGCGATCCAGCTAGGGCGAGATTAGAAGCCTACGATAGAAAGCCTGGGCTCGGGAACCAATTCAGTCATCACCCACCTAAAATCCATAGCGGAAAGCGCTGCACAATGGTATGGGTCCGTGGTGAAATGGACTCTCCATGGCCAAGCGAGTTAGCGTCGATCGCTGGATGTTCACCGTGACCACCATCCTGGTTTTCATTGGGTTGGTCATGATTTTCAGCGCCTCGGCGGTCATGGCCAAGGAGCGGTTTGGGTCGGCTTACGAATTTTTGCTGAAGCAACTGGTGTGGGCGGTCGCGGGATTTGTCGTCATGACCGTGGCCATGAAGGTCGATTACAAACATCTGCAACATCCCGCGCTGGTTTTCTCGGTTCTCGGTTTTACCACGCTACTGCTCATCTCGGTTTTTTTTCTGGATCGCGCGCACGGCACCCACCGGTGGTTTCACCTGGGGCCGGTTTCTTTGCAGCCATCGGAGTTGGCCAAGCCCGCCCTCATTTTGTTTCTGGCGTGGTTTCTAGAAAACAAGGCTAACGCCATGGACGACTGGCGCAACACATTGATTCCGGCAGTTGTGCCTACCGCGGTTTTTTGGGGACTCATCGTTTTTCAGCCTGATCTTGGGACGGCTATCGCTTGCGCTGGCATTACGGCTTGCGTGTTGTTTGTGGCGGGAATTCGATTGCGCTATTTCGGATATGCTCTGGCGGCGGCGATTGTGCCGCTTTATTTCCTGATCTTTCACGTTGCGTATCGGAGAGACCGCATTCTTGCTTTCCTGAATCCTTATGCCGATCCCAAGGGCTTTGGCTTCCATATCATTCAATCGCTGATTGCGGTGGCTACGGGCGGAGTGACCGGACTGGGGCTGATGGAAGGGAAGCAGAAACTGTTTTATCTCCCGGAGCCGCACACAGATTTTATTTTCGCGGTGACGGCGGAAGAGTTGGGGCTGGTGGGCGCGCTCACCGTGGTTATCCTCTTTGCAATTTTTCTCTGGCGCGGAACGCGCGCCGCGCTGCGGACGCAGGATAATTTTGGCCGCTTCCTGGCGGTTGGGATTACCAGCATGATCGTGCTGCAGGCTTTCATCAACATCAGCGTGGTGCTGGGGTTGATGCCTACCAAGGGGATTCCGCTGCCGTTTGTTTCCTATGGCGGATCGTCGCTGTTTGTGACTCTGATGTGCGTGGGCGTGCTGCTGAATATTACGAAGCAGGCGGAGTAGGGCAGGACAGGTAATAGGCGACTGGTGTAAGGAAAACCAAACAAGCAGGACTTAGGTCGTAAGAAACAGCTCTCGGAAAAAGCAAATTTTCTTCCTTCAATTTCCACGTCACTTGCATAGGGACCCGCTCGTGAGCGGATTGCGATTGCGGAATGGGCGATGCATCACTAGAATGGCTCCGCTTCACTCTGTCTTGAAATCTGCTTCTCAATCAGGAGAAAAATGAAGAAACGAACGATAGGATTGGCAGTAGCTGTGTGCTTTGTGGCAGTGGCAGTGAGCTTCGCCGGCAATCCGAATATGGGGACGTGGAAGTTAAACGAGGCGAAGTCGACGATTCCGTCTATGGGGCCGAAGAACAACACGGTTGTCTATGAAGCTGCGGGCGACAAGGTAAAGGTTACGGTGGACGGCGTGGATGGCAGCGGCAAGCCGACGCACAACGAGTGGACGGGAAAGTTTGACGGGAAAGACTATCCGCTGATGGGCGATCCGGCCGCAGACACGCGATCCTACAAGAAGATTGATGATCGCACGGCCGAGTTGACGAATAAGAAGGGTGGCAAGGTTACGGCGACGGGTCGAATTGTGATTTCGCCGGACGGCAAGAGCCGCACGGTCACGGTCAGCGCAACCGATGCGGATGGCAAGAAGGTCAAATCCACGGCCGTGTATGACAAACAGTAGAGGGATCTCGCGCGAGATCTGATGGCAATGGGATGCCCTTCCGCTCGATTGTGGGCGGAAGGGCGTTTGCCTTTTTGTCGAGGCTGACGACGGCTCGTTCGCGAACTTAGTTTTGGTTTGATCTCTTTTCCTGCGGAGGCGTAGCGGACTCCGCGCACGGGCCCCCAGTTGGAGATGTGCATGCGCATCCGGTGTTGCTGTTGTAGCGGCACTGATCGCCGGGATGGCCGAATTGGTCACAGATGGGATTGCCGCAGCCGGGGAGTTTCGGAATCTTGCTGCACGCAGTGTATTCGGAGTATCTGTGGGTTTGCTCCCACGCGCTGATTTCGGGAGCGGCGAAGCGCAATTCTTCATGGCTGAGCACATGGAGTTCAAGACCCTGAGGGCCTTGTACTTCCTGTACTCCTCCGTTTACGTCCAGGGAATACGGGCCGGAAATGGTAATTCGCGTGTCGCTGGATTTCGCTTTGCCGGGAACGAAGTTGATGATCACGGCGGTCTTACCGCCATTCTCTTTGGTGATGGAGATATTGCCGGCGGTCACAATGGTGACACTGGCGCTAGTATCTTGTTTTGGTGGCTCCTGAGATTGGACGATAGTCGCGATCAGCAACGAGCATAGAACGACGGTTAAGGCGCAGTTGAGCTTCATATTCATACGATCTCTGGGTCGCGTTTAGTTGAAAATCCTATGGCTAGTGTAACTGCTGCGGGGCTAGCGGCGGCCTGACGCGACGTCGTTTTTGATGCGGTTGATAAACAACTGAATAAAGACTCCCGAAATCAGGCAACAGATAAATCCTATCCAAAGCCAGACTGCGTCTCTCTGCATAGCTCCCAGGCCAAATACAAGAATGCTCAGAAGACTCATGGTGGTGGTGAGGACGGTTTTTATTGTCAGTCCTCGGTCTCGAGAGGATGACCGAGAGTACCTGCGAATTTGGGACAACGGTTGGGTACGCATGGAGAATGCTCCTTCCCCGCACAGGAAAATCGTAGGCTGAACTGGGAGTCCAGTCAAGGACGGCGCGCGGAGAGGGATCGAAGCAGCTGGAATGCCTGGCTCGCATTACTCATCGTCACAGTCAGGCTAATCGGGATCGGGCTTTCGAGTCGGTCGCGGCATCAGGCGATTGAACATCACTGCGCGCGGAATGCACTCAATGTAAAAGGGGCAGCCCTTGATGCCGGCCGCCCCAATAGGTGCCTGATTACCGCTTAGGCTGCGACAAGGGTGTGGAGAGTCGAGGTGACGGCTTCAAACGTCTGAACCTTCGGCGTTCCATCGATCACTTTTGCAAAAACTCGCAACACTTCCGGGTATTGATTTGTGTTGTAAGCCTCGGCATGGGCTTTGCTGTCCCACAGACTGATCGAAACCACTTCCTGGCTCATAGGATTTGACAGATTGATTTCTTCCTTGAAGCCGGCCTGCTTGCGGAGCAAGGGCAGGATTTCATTTTCAAGAGTCCGGGTATAGTCAGAATACGTATTCGATTTCAGACGAAAAGATACATTGCGTGCAAACATATCAACCTCCACGGGTTGTTGACGCTAAGAGGGGAGAACTTCAGATGAACTGACTTAGTTTCAGGGGACCTGAAAGAGGTGGAAGCCACCTCACCAATAACCCTAGGCCTCTGGAAGGCTCTTGTCAAACCGCGGAAATGGGTGGTAGTGCCTCAGTTTGAAATTTCATAGCGTGGAATCATGGCCAAGACGCTGAGGATTACGCCCAGCATGGCCGCTGGCCTGAGTGACCGCGTTTGGAGTCTGGAAGAAATCGTGATGATGGCGGACTCTTACATGCCGAAACCGAGCAAACGCGGTCCTTACAAGAAAGGGGAAGACAATGCATCCGAGAGAATGTAATTACTAGAGAGGGGCGGCCTTTTGCAGAACCTGGGAAATCTTAGGCATACCACGTCTGGCAAACCTGAACTCCCATACCGCGTAAAGGCCACCCAAGAGCGGAGCCTAGGCGCTCTGGACCAGGTAGTCAACTAAATTTCAAACTGAGGCACTACCAACTGGGTCGGTCCACTCCGGGACTTGAATCCGGCGCCTTGCTCCGTGCGAGTCTGGTTGAGATTCGGTTCACGCAGATCGAGTGCGAGGTTGAACAGCTCGCGAAAAACTATCTTCCGTGCCGCAGTGTGATTTGAGCGGCGGGAACGTGGAACTGCCTGTCGCGTGGAGGTCCCTCTTCACCGTCTGCGCTCCAGGACTAATAACTGCTCTTTGCGCTCTACACCCCAGCGATAGCCTCCCCGGTTGCCATCTTGTCGGACGACCCGGTGGCAGGGGATGACGACAGCTACGGGGTTGGTGGCGCAGGCCCGGGCTACGGCTCGGGTGGCTTTGGGCATTCCTATTTTCTTGGCCACGGCACTGTAAGAGCGAGTTTCTCCACGCGGGATTTCTTGCAGAGCTTCCCAAACTCGACGCTGAAATGCGGTCGCTCTTATGTCTAAGGGTAGCGACGAGTTCGTTTCCTCGCCGCGAATGACGCGGGCTAGAGTTTCTTTCCAGGGCTGAAGGGCTTCGTCATCGCGGCGGCGAGTGGCGAAGGGGAATTCGCGCATCAGGCCTTGCTGGAGTTGTTCGTCACTGCGCTTAGTATCCGCATCATTATTATCATTATCGGGCGAATTATCGGGCGATCTTTGGGCGAATTGGATGGAGCAGATGCCCTTGTCAGTGGCGGCGATGAGCATGCGTCCCAGCGGCGAGTCGGCGATGGTGTAGCGCACGACAGCGGCGACAGCGCCGCGGCGATACTTTTCCGGAGTCATACCAAGCTGGGCAGCGGTGCGCTCGTAGAGGCGGCTGCTGGAGCCATATCCGGCGGCATACAGCGCGGTAGTGACATCGTGGCCGGCCTGCAAATTTTGTTTTACGCTGCGAAGGCGCACGGCGTCGATGTAGGCCTTGGGCGAGACGCCGAGAACGGATTTGAAGGTGCGCTGGAGATGAAAGGAACTGCGGCGGAATTCTTTGGCGAGGTGGCGGAGGGTCAGGCGGTCCTCGAGTTGCTGATCGGCTATATGCTGTTCGATGTAGCGGCAGATGGCGCGGATGAGCTCGGAGCGCGGGTTTCCGTCGACAGCTTTAGGGCGGCAGCGCAGGCAGGCGCGATAGCCTGACTGCTCGGCCTGGAGAGGATGAGCGAAGAATCTTACGTTTTTGCGGTGCGGCCGTTTTGCGGGACACGAGGGACGGCAGAAGACTCCGGTGCTCGAGACGGCGAAGACGAAGGCGCCGTCGAGGGAGCGGTCGCGTTCGAGAACGGCCTGCCAGCGGCGGGAGTCGATCTGGGCGCTGATCTCGCCATTGATCCGGTCGAGAGTTCGCGGCTGTTTCGGCGCCTCGGCTCGCCCAGCGTTCGCTTGTTGAGTTCGGGGCATTGTCTCTGTCTCTTCTGCAAGTATCGCATTGGTGGCCATGCGGCTAACATAGGGCAGCTACGGGTGCGTGGGCTATCCAAATGTTGCGGTCAAACGAAATTCGCGTGGACCTGGCGCGGCGCTTTGACGGCGTACAGCCTCTATGCGGGGCGGACGTACGTCGTCCTAAAGGTGGACGAGACGCAAATTTTCGGGCGATGGGTGCGGAGCGCATTCGCCAGCGGCGGGCGGCGTTCCTTACCAAAAAGTGCAGAGGCTTGCACCCTCCCCTCTTGATCAATTTCTGGTTCTCTCGCTAAGTGCAGTTCGTACAGCGAGATACATGCCGCCAATCATATGGTTTCAAGGGTGCACTAACGCAGGGGGAAGCCTATAGCTTCGCGGGCTTGCGGGGGCGAACTTGACTATCATTTATAGCGCTGAATGCAAGAAAGCTACTTCGCGACCGACGGGCATCCTGCCCTTGTTGGTGATCCTCTTCATTGTGTCCTACGGGATTCTGACCATGCTGGTTTTCGAGCAGGGGCAGACCATTGAATCGCAGCGCAGTTTGATCCGCGAAATGCTGAAGGACAGCACGCAATTGGCGGCGCTGAAGGGGAAAATGGCAGTGACCGACGGCTCGCGCACGCCAGACAAGGCGGCGTCGCCGGCGGATAACAAGAACGCGGAGAATCCTGCGGCTGGTGCGAAAGGATCGGACGCTAAGGGCGCGGACAAGGATGTGAAGCGGCCGGGTAAGGCAGCGCGATCGTCGAAGACGGTTCCGGGCAAGCCGGAGGCGGATTTAGAGGATGTGCGGCGATCAACGCGCGTGATCTAGTGTGCGGCGAGATTTGGCTTTGAAGAACGAGCTCGAAAAATAGTTTAAAGAAAAAATAGTTTAAAGAGAAAAAGTTCTGTGGACGCGGCCTAGTGGTAGGCCGGAATGGAAGCGAGACCCAATCATGAAGGCCCTGGCCCTAGCCCTAGTTTTGTCTCTTCCTGTTCCAAAGTTAGCACCCCCAGCTCAGCTCTCCCCTACCCCCAGCCAACAACCGGCAAAGCCCAAGGGAGGGCGGTGGTATTTCGCCGCCAACGGACATGCAGTCTATTGCTATGGGCCAGTGATGACAATGCCGCAGGCGCCGGGCCGGCTGTTGAAAGTTGCGACCTTCTGCCGTGGCGATCAGACGATGGTCCCGCTGAAAGACTAGGCGCTGGCTGGCGCTTCAGGATGGCGCTTCAGGATAATGAGGCAGTTTGAACCTTAGCCAGTAGGAACAGTTAAATTATTAGAAGCCCGCTCCGTTCGGAGAGCGGGTTTTTTTCGGCTCTTCGCCACAGCTGCTAAGCTGCGATTTTTCGGCCGATAGTGCGAACTTTGCACCAACTTTCGTGCGGACTTTGTGAAGTTGTTTGCGGAACGAGCAGGCCAGTGCGATGAGTCACCGTCATCGCACCGCCGTTTGAAATTGCACCTAGCTGTCAGTCTCCGTCGGTGCCGGTGAATGCGGCGTCCGACGCGCCATAGCGGCTCTTCATGTTGCTTACTTTGTTTTTGACGTTATTCGTGACATCGGCCGCCTTGTCGCGGATAACGCCGCGCATTTCCTCGCCAGATAAGGGCGCGAAAAGGATTCCCAGGCCGACTCCGACGCCGATTCCGCCGATAAAACTCAAGGTCGGCGCGAGCCAGTGGCTGTCACCGCGCAGCGCGGAACTTGCATTCGAGAAGCGATCGCTCGCGTCTTCGTATTTCTCACGCATCGCATCATATTTATCTTTCACCACATCGCTAACCTCGTCGGTGCGATCCCTCAATTGATCGTTGAGAGAAGACCACAATTTTGGATCGCTGAGGACAAGGCCAAACTTCATAGCAAATCTGGCCCATTGTTTTGCGGTATTTCGTTTTCCGAATGACATAGCTGATTCTCCTTATTCCGTCGTAGTAATTAAATTCATTTATACGAAGGATGGGAAAGAACGGCTATACACAGCTTCTTGTAAGGAGAGCGAAGAATCAGCGTAGATTCACATGGGAAGTAAGATCGCGGCCGGCATTGGGAAAATTTTGATTCTCAATGCGAGCCGCGCTCGGCTAGGGTTTTGTTTTCAATCAGGCCTGATGCCGATTGATGAGGGTTTAGGCGGCACGCTTGGGCGTTTTTCGTCCGGCTTTGGAGTCATCTTGTTCCGTCGCCTCATTAGCCTGGGGATTGATTGTCTCGGCGAGTTGGGTCAGCTTCTCGTCAGTTTCTTTCTCCTCGTCGAGAGTCTCTTGCAACAGCGAAGCGTGCTCGGACTCGCCAAGGATCTTGGCGAAGTTGCACACCGTGCCATAAGCAGCGATTTCATAATGTTCGACGCGCTGCGCAGCACCGATGAGGGCAGCGTCCATCAGAGCGCCTTCGAAGTCTTCCTCCATCACTTCTCCACCCTCTTTAACGAGGCCCTCCATGGCGGCGCACTTCTTGCCTTTGGGGCTCTCGCCGAGGGATTCGAAGATTTGTTCGAGTCTTTGCACGTGACCCTTCGTCTGTTCGAGGTGCTCTTCGAATCCCGTTCGAAGTTCATCGGAATTGGAGGCTTTTGCCATTTTGGGTAGAGCCTTCACCAGTTGAGTTTCGGCGTTGTATATGTCTTTGAGTTCATCAATGTAAAGTTGCTTCAGTCCTTCGTTCGGCATGTTTTCTCCTGACTATATTTATGAATTGTTTCGAACTGGTCGTTGACCTGTGCTGACTCTTGGTTGCCTGCAAAGCTGTATGGGTTGGTGAAAATCGGGAACGGCCTTGTCAGCGTGGGGCGACGGCCAAAATCCAAAGTTGCAATCCAAAAAATCGTGCTGCGATTGAATTGCGATTCGACGGCGAGAACTATGAGGTTGGAACTTGGCGATGTTTGACCGGAACACGCGGGAGAGCAACCTGTCCTCGCAAGATTGGGATAGCTTCTACAGCGAACACTGTATATGCCTGCCGTTCCTGATCTCGCTATTCTTTATGCTCCCGCTATCCTAATAAGGGCATGGCGGCAAGCATAAAACTGCTTGGTTCGACCGACGTCTAGCCACAGAGCCAGAAAACGTGAGTGACTATTTGCCTCGCGTCGAAATTTTCCATCGTGGAGCGTCGTCTAGTGGATTCAGTTCACACATTCAATCTTTGCGGCCGGCAATGCACACCGAGACCGCGCTATTATCAGCCAATCTCCCTGTCGAGTTGCGATATTATCTAGCGAAGGCGTTGAAAGCAGCGCTCCCATAAACATCAACGGGCCCGTAGCTCAAGCGGATAGAGCATCGGATTTCTAATCCGAGGGTTGCAGGTTCGATTCCTGCCGGGCCTACCACGCTTTACTTCTTCACGGTTTGTCTGCGGGGAACCCTCTCTGGCACAAAGAACTTCAATATAAAGAAGGACGGGATGAGCCGCCTAGCAAGGCGGAGTTCATGTTGAAGATGGTGTGGTTTCCTTCGTGGCCGCCCCACGCGAACATGATGTAGACCATGGGGAAGCCTCCCGCGCGGAGAGTTAGGCCGGTGGCGAAGCTGTGTTTCAGATGATCGAATCCGAGGTCTCCGCGCGTCAGCGCGACACGGCCTTGATCGGTCATGAACAGGAAGCCGAATGGTCCCCAGATGGAATGCTCGAAATCTTCCTGCAGCAGGAGGATGTTGGGCGCGCGAAAACGATAGTCCTGATAGTTGCTGAGCGACGGGGCGCCGTCGACATCGGCGCCGCCCAACGTTTGCTGGAAGTAGAAAGGGACGACGCTGGTTCCGGAGGCGATCGATTCGGATACCAGGAGTCTCGCGCTGATCGCGCCGTTCAGGTTGCGCGAGTAGGAGATGGGCGGGCATTTTTGTTTCGGAGGCGCGCATTCGTCGGGGCCGTTTTTGTCGGTGTTCATAGCGGAGGATTTTGTGCGGCCGTATAAGTTGAAGGTGTGATTGAGGTCGGTAGTCCATCGGCGGAAGGAATACTGTGAGTTTGAGGGCGCGAAGAACTGCTGAAAGTTTGCCAGGTAATCGAGTTGCAAGTGGTCGCCGATGCTGGGCTCGATGCGAAGGCCTTCGCCTAATTGAATAAAGCCAGGCTGGCTGGCGAGGCCCGGCGCGGTTGCGTTGGTGTAGAGAGTTTGAATCGAAGGAAAAGATTGTCCGTATTCGCCTCGGAGGTTGACGAAGCGGCCGTTCGCTTCGCCGAGCAGCGCGAGATTCAGTTTGCTGATGGCAGGCCATTCGAAGACAGGCTTGATGACGCTGCCTCCGACGATCGTGTGGGTCATGCCAAAGACGGAGGCTCCCGCTTGCGTGGAATCGTTGCCGAGGCCGTAGAAATTTATTTTGTTTAGCGAAATAGATTGGGCGTAGAGGTTGAAGACAGTGTAGGGATGGGTCAGATCGACGCGATGCTTTTTGGGAGGCGTCGGTTTGGACAGTTCTCCTGGCTGCGGAGGAGCGGGGATGCTTATCTTTATCTGTTCGCGCGGCGTGTGGATCATCTTCATGTAACCGCCGGCGCGCCACGAGGCGCTGGATGAGCCGACGGCGTCGACGTCCCAAGTCATGCGCCAGTTGGTTGTATTTTTGTCGGTGACTGCGGCTCCGCCTAGGCCGAATCCGTTTTGCGGTGGCATGCTACCGGCGTCGATATGAAAAGGATGGTCGGTGAATAACTCGTAGGCGCAACCCGGAATGGCTTTGAAGCTGAATTCCTTGCAGGCGTCGGCGACACGTTCACTTTCGCGGCGAGTATCGGCTTCCGGTCGTCCTTCTTGAGCCAAGGCCGTCGCGGATGCGAGCCACAGTATTAAAACCAAACTCCAACGCATAATTGCTCCTGCAAGAGGCGAGCGCGAATTACTTCTTGCGACCCTGCTTCTTGTTGCTTTTCTTCTTTCCGCTGCTCGCACTTTTCGCTCTGCCCGCCGGCTTTTCGGCGGCAGCAGCGATGGCGATTCCGCGTCTACGCCTTGCTGCCGCGGCTTCGTGTGCCTCGTGGATCGCAGTTGTTACCTGGCGGATATACTCGGCGGCCTCGCCTTCGGTCTTGATCGCGTTGATGTAAATGTCAGTTTGGTGACGGAGCGGTAGATTGTCTTCGGCATCGTGTAAATGCTGAATCTGCGCTTTGAGCAGCGCATTCACGGGGCGAGTGGGATCCATTGCGCTTTTTAAATCGGGTCGGGGTACGTGGATGAGTGTCATCGGTCAGTCCTTCGTCGTCGGTGGTTGGTCGCTCGTTGGTCGCTCGACCTCCTCTTCATACATCGAAGTCCGGGCAATCGGTACGCATTGCGGCGAGCGAGAGCAAATTGCGCGCGGGATCGACCGGCGCGACATTCGGTTCGATGAAAACGTCGGCGCTCGTCTCTCGCGGAGAGCGCGGCGAGTAATCGCCCAAGAAAAACTTGGTGATGGTTGCTGGAATCGAGGCATGGTCGAAGACGCGGCCGTCAACCACTGTGCCTTTTGGAATCCACGGCGAAATAAGAATGGCGGGTACGCGAACGCCCAGACGATCGAAGGCAAAGGGCTGGCCGGTTCCGGTGTCGTTCGCGGAAGCGGTGAATTGGTCCGGCGTGCACGCGGGAGGCACGACGTGATCGTAGATGCCTCCGTGTTCGTCGTAGACCACGAGGAGCGCGGTGCTCTGCCATAGGGTGGCGTTTTGCTTGATCGCGTTGTAGACCGATGCAATGAACAACTCGCCTGCCTGGACGTTATGGTCGGGATGCTGGTCGCTCGCCACTTCTTCGCCGGTGTCGGTGTCGTGATCGCTGTAATTCGGCTCGATAAAGCAGTACTCGGGGAGATTGCCGCTGCTGCAATCATCGAGGAATTGATCGTAGGTTCCGAATAACTGAGGTTCGTTTTGAAGTAAGTTGGCCACCTCCATCGTAGAGCTGGCAGTGTCGTAGTAATAGAGTTTGGCGGTATGTTTCGGATTGGCATTGATCAGGCGGCTGTAGATATCTTTGAAAGGCTCGTTCACATAAAGAATGTTCATGTCGACGCGGCCGAAAGAAGTGCCATAGTGGGCGAAGGCGCGATTGCAAATGGTCGGACCGGGGATGGAGGCGAACCAGCGGTTGAAGACCGCAAACTCCAGCGCCAGCGTGGTCAGGACAGGTAACTGGTTTTGCGCGAAGTAATACATGATTTTCTGGGAGTGCGCCACGTCCTGCTGCTGGTTGAAGTAACTCTTGATAAAGCCCTGCATGTTGGCCTGGCGTCCGGCGCTTGTATTTCCCCCGAAGATTTGTAAGTCGACAGCAGGAAAATGATGGTCGGGATCCGGATCTAACTGGCCTTGGAACTGGGCCAGGGGCTGAGGATTGACTAATGCCCCGGTAGTGTCGGGGTTACTAAGTTGGGCGGTGACACCGTCGATGCGGGGATCGACGGCGGTGAGAGAGCCGAGCATGTGATCGAAGGAGCGGTTCTCCATCATCAGCACGACGATATGTTTAAGATTATCCAATCCAGGCGGCATGAATCTCCTCGAACTTCTTTCCCAGTTGCTGCCAGTCGACTTGTGCTACTGCGAACTCTACTTACGTCTTTTGGCCGGCGGGCGCGGGTTGCGGGGAAGGGGTGGCACTTTTGTTTTTGGTGAAGGCCCCGATCAAGCTCTCTAAGAATGTAAAGAACACATCTACGGCATAACCCACGAGGAAGGCGATTGCCAGGGGCGGAATGGTAGCTCCCTGGGTGATGTTGAAGTTGTTGAATAGACCGACTACAGCACCCCCTATCGCAGCGATGAGAAAGCGGGCGGAGTTAGCTACCGTGGGCATAAAGGTACGAATGGCCATTTGCTGTTCGAAGGTTCGCAGCAGATAAGCACACGTGCCTAACAATGCGTAGAGAACGGGCAGAATGCAGGTGGCAATCGCGCCGTAGTAAACGGAGACGAGGTCGAGCGTGTCTTGCGCGAACAGGCGGTCATCCTGGTAGGTGGAGGTTAAGTCATCCAGAATCTTGGGCATGTTACTCAGGCCGACTGGAAGTTGAAAGAGAGCCTTGAGCTTTGACTGGTTGTCGTTGTTCTCTTTCGCGGATTTCTTCGGATCCCACCGCAAGTCGATGTAAGGATCTCGCGCCGCTCCCAATACAAACGCATTTAATTGGCGCGTGCGAGCGTCGATGCCGCGTACGGTGGAGGCATAAAGCTGGAGTTGACCAATGACGTCGGCTTCGCTCAGGCTTGGGGGAAGCGCCTTGTCTGGAGTTCCGCCCTTCGGCGCGTCCGCAGTTCCGAGTTCAGCTCTGAGCTTTACGGCCAGGTCGTTGGCGGTAGTGATGTCGGTGCGAATGGCGCTAGAGATAGCGGAAGAGACAAAACTGGCGATCGAAAACGGAACGATGACAATGGCGAGGAGGATGGCGACGATCCAGTAGGTGCGAACGGTGGACTCGGTATCATCAGCATAGGCCTTCAGACTTTCAGCGCTGATAGGGCGGAGCCGGGCTGCAAGCGCGGTGAGCGCTGCCAGTAGATTAGCGACAATTTCTTCCGTCCATCCGCTGCCGCTGGCGGCCCTCGCCTCCAAAATATGATCGCGCGTAGCGCTATCGACATCGACGCCGGTTTCAGCCGCATATTTCAGGAGTCTCTCGGCATCGTCGAGCGCCTCGCGAACATAGAGTGGAGGCTCGGGATAGTTGGACGCAGGTTGGCTGTGGGACGGCGTCGATGTATCGGACGGCGCCGGTACAGGGCCTTCGGAACTTTGAGTGGCTGCGCCGGCGGGAGATTGTATGGTTATCGGCTCTACGGAGTAAGGAATACGACTGTCGGAAGGTTGAACCATGAGAATCCCACCATTGGCAGACTTTCGCTATGCCTTGCACATTAGAACGAGAATCGGGATGTTTTCCCTTCAGGCGGGTAGGGCTGGTTGCCGCTGAGTGTGTGGCTCGCCGGGCGATCGCGAGAGCACGGAGTGAGAGTTCGGTCATCCTCCGGACTTGGATTCACAGGCGGTCCGTTAAAGGGCGTTTTAGGGGGCGGAAACCTAAGAAAATCAGGCGGTTACTGCTTACCTACCAGAACGTCCTATGGAGTCACCCATTCGTGCCATTCTCGTCCAGGCGAGGAGAACGTAGAGTGGTTCCTGAGCAGACTTCGGGGGAGGGCTGTTCGACGGGCGTCCGCTGACTCTAACGAGTCCGGACGCTTTCGTTTTTGCCTGTAACTTAGCCATCCGTGGCGAACCCATCGCTTTAGCCAACCCCAGAGTCCCCGCGAGCATTATTCCTTCGTCTTTTTCGGTTTTGGTTTCATCATCTCCCACTCTTTATTAGTGAGCTGCCTGCCTAGCGCGGTGAACTCGCCTGCGCCTTGCAGCCATTCACCGCCATCCATAGTGACAACCTCTCCGTTTATATAGCCAGAACCATCGCTGATGAGAAATGCCGCGAGATTGGCAAACTCTTCGGTGGTGCCAAAGCGTCCCAGAGGATTGCGCTTCTTCGCGTCTTCGGCGAGTTCGGGGCGGGGCAGCAAGCGCGAGAATGCTCCTTCGGTGGGAATCGGGCCGGGGGCGATAGCGTTCATGCGAATGCCGCGATCTCCCCACTCCACGGCGAGGCTTCTGGTGAGAGCCTGTACGCCAGCCTTTGCGACGGCTGAGGGGACTACATAGGCAGAGCCGGTCGTGGTGTATGTGGTCGTGACGTTGAGGACAACTTTTTCGCCCTCGCCTTTGCGGCCCGCCGCGAGCCAGCGGCGGCCGCATGCCATGGTCGTGTGCAGCGTGCCTAAGAGGACGATACCAATTACAGACTGAAATGCGCCGAGAGAAAGCTCTTCGGTGCGCGCCAGAAAATTTCCGGCAGCATTGTTCATCAGCACATCGAGCGGAGCGTCAGCCCAGATTTTCTCGATCATCTGTTCGACTGCTGCGGCGTCGCGAACATCACAGGCATGGGAGTGGATCTGGCCGCCGGTGCTCTGGTGCAACTCTTGCACGGTAGCGGCTAAAACTTCCTGGCGGCGGCCGCAAATATAAACCTCGGCGCCCAGTTCAAGAAAACGCTGAGCGGCGGCTTTGCCTAAGCCGGTGCCGCCGCCGGTGATGAGAACGCGCTTGGCTTGAAGCAGATTTTTCTGGAACATTTAGCCCCCAGTGGATTGAAACGACGATTGTAATGGAGGATCGATCGCGCAGTTGAGGTATACGGCAGGGCTTTTGTCCTCACTCGTGATCGGAATCGAGTCTCTCCGCCGCCCAGCGCGCATGTTCTGCCACTACAGCGTCCGAATCCTCGCTCAACTTCTTGAGCGTGGGAATAAATTTTTTTCTACCGCTGTTCCCCATGGCGATGACAGCATTCCGTCGCAG
Organism: Acidobacteriaceae bacterium; assembly: GCA_003132405.1. Classification (GTDB taxonomy): domain Bacteria; phylum Acidobacteriota; class Terriglobia; order Terriglobales; family Acidobacteriaceae; genus Acidiflorens. The sequence continues at coordinate 26,783 of PKXQ01000053.1, forward strand.
GCCTGATAGCTTGGCGCGGCGAATGGGTGATCCGCGAAAGACTTCACGAAATTCTTCGGGTTGCATTTCGGCTAGCCAATCTAGCGCGGGATTGACCAGGCCTTCTCGCGGCTGGAACTCGGGCGCCGACGTTACAGGTGCTTTGCGGTTCCAGGGACAGACATCCTGGCAAATATCGCAACCGAAGATGTGGCGGCCTATGCCCGCGCGCAGATCGAGGGGAATCTCGCCGCGCTTTTCGATGGTCAGATACGAAATGCACAACCTCGCATCTAATTCGCCGGGCGCGATAATTGCCTGAGTTGGGCAGGCGACGATGCAGCGAGTGCAGGTCCCGCAACGATCGGGCGCGGGCAGGTCAGCAGTGAGATTATCGTTGGCAAAATCAAGCGAGGTTAGTATCACTCCTAGAAATAACCACGATCCTAATTTCTGGTTAATGATGCAGGTATTCTTGCCAATCCATCCGATGCCGGCGTACTTGGCGTAGACGCGCTCTACTAGCGGGCCGGTGTCGACATAGGAACGCAAGTGCCCGGTACCCGGTACCCAGTGCCCTGTGGCCTCAAGCAGTGCACGCAGCTCATCTTCTAATTGCTTCAGGCGGCGAAGAATGGAGTCGTGGTAATCCTCGCGAGACCAGGCGTAGCGCGAGATCCATCCGCGGCTACCGTCTTCGGGCTGCGTGTATTGTGTGGAATAAGGATGCGCGGTGTTGTAGTTGATGGCGCAGACGATTACGCTGCGCGCCCAGGGCGCTACGCGGGGCAGGGCGGAGCGCTTGAGTTCTCCGGCGTCGTCGCGCGCTTCCATATATTTCATCTCGCCGTGCTTGCCGTCGGCGATCCAGGCGGGAAAAACTTGCAATTCGCCGAAGTCGCGGACGGGCGCGATGCCGCAAAGATCGAATCCGGCGTCGCGGGCGCATTGCTTGATGCGAGTTGAAAGGTCGGTCAGCAAGTGGGCCAGTGCTTGCGGCCGGGTTGCCGCAGGAGGTTTCGCATCCTTTGAAGAGGCTATCACTTTGGAATCCGATAGCGCATGGCGCAGTTCTGAGTGTAATCGCCTTCCATGA
>PKXQ01000154.1 GCA_003132405.1 Acidobacteriaceae bacterium
CCGCAAACGCCAAGCCTCCTGACATTGCCTCCGCGTCGATTCCCGACACGCTCGCGACGCTCCACGTCAACCCCGACACCGGACTCACGCAAGCGGAGGTGGACGGAAGGAACACGGCTACAACGAAGTGGCCCAGAAGAAGGAACACCCGGTTTTTAAGTTCCTCCAGAAATTCTGGGGGATCTCGGCGTGGATGCTCGAACTCATCATGGTGTTGTCGGCGGTGCTCCGGAAATTTTCCGATCTCGCTGTGGTGGGCGCGCTTCTGGTTATCAACGCCGTGTTGAGCTTTATGCAGGAGCATCGGGCCGCTGGCGTCGTTGAAGCACTGCGAAAGCGCTTGCAGGTTAGTGCGCGCGTCCGGCGCGAGTCAAGCTGGCAGGTCATTCCGGCGCGGGAGCTGGTTCCGGGCGACATTGTCCGCGTGCGTCCCGGCGACATCGTCCCGGCGGACGTGAAACTTCTGACGGGAGCGCTAAGCATCGATGAGTCGGCGCTCACCGGCGAGTCGAAAGACGCAGACAAAGGCCCGGCGGTGTGCTCTCGTCGGGATCTATCGTTCGGCGGGGCGAAGGCAACGGCGTGGTGATGCTGACTGGGGCGAAGACCTACTTTGGGCGCACCACGGAACTGGTGCAGGAGGCCCGTCCGAAACTTCACATCGAAGCCGTTGTGGCCAAGGTGGTCCGCTGGCTCTTCGTCATCGTCGGAGCGCTGCTCTGCGTGGTAATCGTGCTGTCGCTGATCCGCGGCGCGCCGCTTGTCGAAATGGTCCCGCTGATGCTCGTCCTGCTAATGAGCGCGGTGCCGGTCGCTCTCCCCGTCATGTTTACAGTCAGCATGGCAATGGGTTCCAAAGAACTGGCCAAGCGCGGCGTGCTGGTCACCCGCCTTAGCGCCGCAGAGGATGCCGCGACGATGGACGTGCTCTGCGTGGACAAGACGGGCACTATCACGATGAACCAACTCGCCATCACCGGCGTGATCCCCCTGGAGGGCGCGACAGAACCCGACGTGCTGTTCGCCGGCGCTCTCGCGTCGCAGGCAGCTAACCGGGATCCGATTGACCTCGCGTTCCTGACTGCGGCCAAGGAACGGCACATCTTCGACAACCTCCCCAAGGCCAAACCTGTCTCTTTCGCACCGTTCGATGCGAAGAATCGACGGACCGAGGCTGTCATTGAGCAGAACGGACAGCGGCTGCACGTGATGAAGGGTGCCGTTCGCACTGTCGCCGAAGCCTGCGGACTCCAGCCCCCGGCGATCGAGACATTGGAGGCACGCGTCAGCGAATCGGCCGCGAAGGGCTATAGGACGCTGGCGGTAGCACGCGGCCCCGAAGTTTTGCGCCTGCGCACCGTGGCACGATAGAAGACAGGCGAGGTTCCAGGTGAGCCTCAATTGTGGTTCTACCTAAGAAACGCATCCCACGTCTTCGCGAATGGATCAACTTCGACGACCCGACCGTTTATTTTTGAACCCGCGCCGATTACTTCTTTCACTTGCAGCGATCCGATGTTTGCTGGCAATGAAACGGAGGATGGAGAAAGTCCGCTGGCTCGATCGAACCGCAACCGCCAGCCCTGCGCCCCGGCAGGTTCGAGTTCGAGATTGATCCTTCCAAAGCGGGTTGGAGAATTCTGGAGACTGTAGTGAGCGGTGGGAATCAATTCTGCCGCAGTGATCCCATTGAGAAGTCGAAGCGACTGACCGTCTTCGAGCGCCAACATGTGCCGCAGGTATCGGACGCATTCGGCACTGGCCCAATTGTGTGGCATGTCTCCCCAATCCTGGCCGGCCAAAGCATGTTGCAGCGGTTGCTCCTCGCGCCAGCAGTACAGAGGTGAGGCATGGTTGAGAAAGCCAGTAAAGGTGCGATGCGCCCAATCGCACAGCCCCGCCCACAAATAGACGTGCGCTGTGAATGAAGCGTTGTAAGTCCACAAACTGTCGTGCCAGAGCCAGCCCGTTTCGGTCGGAACATCTTCCTGCGTGCATGATTGCAGCAGGGCAATGTGTCCGCGCACGATCGGATCATTCTTCTTGAACACTTCGCCTGGAAAAATGGAATGGGAGAGGGCCCACTGAGCGGTCTGCGGACGAGGACGGTTCCACGGATCAGGGCCGGCAACCGATGAATCGTCGTGCGCAATCATCGGGAGATACTCGAATCCCGCGGGATGCCGCACCATTTCTCGCTTTGCCATTTGCTGAAATGCCTCATAGAGCTCGCGAAAGAATTCGCGGGCTCTCGCTAGCGATGACATCTTCAGTTGATCGGCGGCATTCGCAACCGCGCGAAGAGCCGCCCAGCGTCCAGACGGTATTGGTAAATTCGGAGCGGACACCGCCAATGCCGCCGTCGGCGAAACCGGGAGCGAGCAGCCCGTAGCGTCCGTTGATGCTGGGTCCCGAACGGGCCTGGTCGCGCAGGCTGATCAGAAAATCCAGCGCGTGCACGACATTCGGTTCGAGATCGCGGAAAAATGTCCAGTCCTGCTTAAGCTCGCATTGGCGCACGAGTGTGAACATGGCGATCGCGGTGTCCTTCCAGTGCTCGCCGCCGCTTTCCGCGATGATCTGCCCGCTCTGCGCCTGCTTGGACCATTCGGAGCGCAAACCCTCATCAGCGGCCTGGTCATAGCCGAGATACCGTGCCGCCTCAAGAAGAAAGTTGCCATCGACGATCCACAAACCGCGATATTGAGTGGGACCAACCTGAAAGACAAGTCGATCATTCTTGACCTCGCGCGCTTGTTGAATGTTGCGCGCGCACGCAGTAAGAAATTCTCCGTGCCGACCCGGGAAGCTCCAGCTCGTGGTTCCAAAGGGCTTCCAATTCCTCCAGAACTCGCGAGCTTCGGCCAAAAGCATTTCGGCATCGTGCAAATGTTCGGTCAGGGTTTCGGCTGATTGGTTTTCCTGGGGGAGCCGGAAGAGATAGCGTGCCGACACTTCTTCGGAAGCTTCGCCATGCGGCAGATAAAGAGTGAATCCCTCCTCTTCCCACAACATGCAGCTCCCGAGATTGTTGTTGATCTGCGCGGCGACGAGCAGGGACGATTTGCTGCTCTGCGCGCGGACCGTAGCTGTGGGGAGGGTATAGCTCTCAAGTTCGAGCGGCTCACAGGTCCGAATGTGGATCTTCGGAACCACGGCGACGCGGCCGCCCTTTGACTTAATTGAGAGCAGGACGTTGTCGACCCGGCCTTCGCCAGCATGACGGGTTGCGAATGCGATCATCTCGAACGTCGCCGCGGGACGGTCGATCAGCGTGTGCACGATGGGAACGGCAGGGGATTCGATCCATTGCCGAAGAATCTTGTCGTCCTGAAAACCCGCGAGCGAGAATTCGATGACCGTGCCGAAGTTTTCCATGCCAGCGGAGAGCGACTTTGCGAATCCGTATCGCAAGTCACCAGCTTGGCCAACGATGGTCTTTCTGGGATCGTCTGGGAAACAGATGGTAGATTGCTGGTTGCGTGGGGCGTAGCGAAAATCTACTTTCGTGTTGGGAGTATTCGTGAGGAATGTTGGCGGCGAGAAGTAAGGGAGCTTCTGGTCGATTCCCGGCGTTGGCACGGCGGCGGCGGCGCCCGACGCAATCAGCGCAGTCACGAATTGTCGGCGGTCTAAGGTCATTCGTTTTCCTCGCGAAACGCAAATTGCGGTATGAGGTTTGTGTGGGCGATTTCCGACTCACGACCACTAAAGGCCTAAAAATCAATCATCTTACTATTTTATTACCCATAAAACGACCAAAGTTATGATTGAAATTTGGGAAATCGAAATCCACCAAGCGATTGGAAAGCGTTTGTTTGACGAGCCGATCTTTTTTTGTAATCCGTAGAATTCAGAGTAGTATGCTTCAACAACACTTTCGTTTTGGGCTGAATCGCAAAATGTCTGTCATAAAGAGTTTCGTTTTATTGACCCCGAGGGATGTAAAGGAACGATATTATTATGAAACGTGACCGGCCTCCACGGCCTGGAATCGGCCCGAATGGACAACCAGAGTCCGAAGGTGCGTCCCAGGATAAACAGCGAGTGCGCCTGACCGCGATTCTTACCGGTCTGCAGCAAACCGGACGGGTTGCGGTGGAAACTCTCAGCGAGCAGCTGGGCGTTTCAGTCGTGACCGTACGCCGAGACCTGGATGCTCTGGACGAGAAGGGATTGTTGCGGCGCAAGCATGGTGGCGCGGTATCGATCGAACCACTGTTTTACGAGCCATTCCGGCGCGACCAATCATTCCTGGCGCAGGTGAAACGTGCCGCTGACGAAAAGCGCCGCATTGGACGAGCTGCCGCCGCGCTCATCACCGCTGGAGAAACGATTGCATTAACGCCCGGAACCACAACAACCGAAGTGATTCGTGGACTGCCGATCAACTCCAACATCACGGTCGTCACGAACACGGTCAACGTGGCGATGGAACTTTCACAGCGCAAAGATGTATACGTTTTTGTAACCGGCGGGCACCTTCACGGCGAATGGTTTTCGCTGGTCGGGACGGCCGCGTTGCGATCGCTCGATAACATGCTGATCAACACGATGTTCATCGGCGCCGATGGCATGGATGCGAATTGGGGGGCAAGTTGTTTCAATGCGGATGAGGCGGAACTCAATTCGACGATGATGAAGCTTGCGCGGCGACGCGTCGCGGTGGTCGATAGCGGCAAACTGGGCCTGGTGGCGAACTGGCGAATCTGCAAACCTGAAGAACTGCATGTCCTGGTAACCGACACAGCGGCTACCGACGAGACGGTTGCGCCGTACCTGAAGCTGGGCATCAAAGTCATGCGCGTGTGAGCGGATCGGGTTCTTAGCACATCACGCTTTCTCGCGCTGTGCTCCATCTTTCGTGATTGTGTACAAACCTCCCTGGTAGCGCACTCCCTCTAATCGCGCGCTGGAATCGAAGCTGCCGAGGTGGGAGTTCACCCTGATCCCATCCGAGAGAGTAAGTTCCGCGCCGAAGATCGAGTCAATCACGAGTTCCGTAAAAGCGCCGGCTGCGATGCAGCACCAGTCTTCGATGAAGGGCGCGTCTTCCGATGACTTGAAGGCGCCGCCGTTGACTGGCGGATATACGTCCTCCACGAAATGCGCTTGGCCAATCGGGCCCTGATTGCCAGCCTTTGCCACCTCCCGCAGCCAGCGCGAGATTCGCTCCGAGGAGTCGATCTTGTATAGAGCCCTGGCCGTCATCGGCGGCCACGCTGCATAGGCGCCTAAGCAGCTATGGTCGGGGCGGATGTTCCAGGTCGAGTCGGCGTCGCCCTGTGCGAGCGCTCGCATCCATTTTTCGCTATGCAGTTCACTCCAGAAAAACGCACTCATTTCCTGTTTCTGCGTGGGCGTGAGATCCTCCGCCATGTTGTCGACGACCGCGAGAAAGTCATAGCAGTGTCGAACTTCGTTGAACGTTCCGTCAGGCTGGCCGCAACGCCAATATCCCTTGCCTTTGACGTAAAGCAAGCGATTGATCCGTTCCGCCAGATCGTTTGCCTCGCCACGCAGTTGTTTGGCGCGCGCCGCGTTGCCGCGACGCTCGTGCAGATCGGCAACCACACGCATGCTGCGCACGTTGCCGGCATTCATTCCGGCTACCTCATGCAGGTAAGTGCTGACGACCTCGAGCAGATTCTCGATCGTCCCATAGTCGGCGAGACCGTGTCCCAGGCGATCGAGTTTTTTCCAATAGACGGCATGCTCATCGAGGTGATCGAGAACTGTTCGATCGGAAATCTTTTTGTCCAGCCAGTCAAAATCTTCGGTGACGCAGAGATACCGCCAGGCGCAGCGAACAATCGCGGCGTCATTCGCGGCATACCACGGACCCACGGGTTCTCCCGATACATAATCGGTGGAATGATGTTCGTGCATTCCGTCTTTCAGCCAGACCTCGACGAGGTTGCGCAGCGGAATCGGATCGAGCAGCGCCAGCGCCAGAGAGGTGAGCGAGGTATCCCACGGGAAGCTGAGAGTTGGGCGCACATGCCCGCTCAGGGTCAGATAAGTCGGGCCGTACGCTGAATCGGGGGAAAATCGGCGCGCAGCCAGCAAATTGGCAAAACCGTTATGGTAGAGCTTCCAAAGCGATTCATCATTTGTGATCAGCCGCGGGAGGTTGCCACTGAACGCCGAATTGTTTGGGGTGAAGGCAGACCGAACGAGGCTCGTAAAGGTTGCCTCGTTTTCTATCTCGAGGTCGGCGAAGCGCGCTTGCAGGCTATCGTAGAGTTCGATCGCGGCACGGCCGTTTTCTGCAATTGCGAGGACGAAGTTGAGTTCCTTCTGTTCCCTTGGGCTGAGTTCCATGTCGAAGTGCAGCATCCGCGTTTGCTCCACGCGACTCGGCGCGGGATGGAAACCCTGCGCGGTGGCGATCTCGGAATGTTGCGCCTCAAAAAGAAGACAGCCTCGCCGGGCGTCCCACGTAGCGCGGTTGTCGACCTCGCCGGGAGAATTTACGAACCACGGTTTCGTTTTCTTCGCGACGGCTCCCCGCATATCGAACGCCAGCGTGAAGTGGCGTTGCGCCGCGCTCAGATTTTTTATGGTGATCGATTGCACAACGGCGCGGTGCTTGCTCGGGAGAAACATGCGCGTGGAGAATTGCAGGTTCTCGGCTGTTTGTGTGCGAACGACACAATGCGGAAACCACTGATACTCGACATTGCCGTCGGGGGAAGCCGCGATCGCGAGGAAGCGACCATTCAGAAAAATTTCACAAGTCAGGAGAAAGCCGGGACTCCAGGCGGTCTCCGGCACGCCGCAACAAGCGTAAGGCGGAAACGAAATAGCAGTAATCGCGGAGACTGATTTCGCGACTTGGGCATAGCCCCACTCGTTCATCGCCACGGGACAGTTGAAAAGATCGCGCAGCCGGTAGGTCAGTCGATCCGAAGCCATTTCGACCAAGGTTGTCGGAGACGAGAGCGTGCGCTGAGCGCGTACAGAAGCCAAACCAATCGGAGGATTGATGGCGGCGGCCGTTCCGGTCAACCCCAATTTCAGGAAGGTGCGACGATCCAAGTCCCGGCTAAAGCGCATCGATACTCCTCGAACGGTCAAAATCTGACCTGCCAATGGCCAACTATCGTAAGTTTATACCGCCTAAATGCGCTATTTCGTAGACCAATTTTGTTCTTTTCGCTAGTATTCGTTCATTCCATGTCAGGGAAGCGCTCATGGGCATAAATGGATACCTGATAAAGAGCACCTTCGTGAGTGCTCTGGGCGGGCTGTTGTTCGGGTTCGACACTGCCGTCATCGCCGGAACTACACACCAATTGTCCGAGGTCTACAGACTCACTCCTTCTCTTTTGGGTTTGACCGTCTCCAGCGCTCTATGGGGCACAGTAGTCGGCGCGATGACGGCGGGATATCCGGGCGAGCGGTGGGGCCGACGCGACAGCCTACGAATTATGGCCGTTTTCTATTTATTGTCGGCGCTGGGCTGCGCGCTAGCATGGAATTGGGGATCGCTGATCACCTTCCGCATCATCGGAGGGCTAGGGATTGGTGGGTCCTCGGTGCTCGCTCCCATGTACATCGCTGAATTGTCGCCTGCGCAGTGGCGCGGACGTTTGGTGGGCTGCTTCCAGGTCAGTATTGTTCTGGGCATTTTGCTGGCCTACTTGTCCAACTTCCTGATTGTGCGAATGAATCTGGGGCTGATGGAGTGGCGTTGGATGTTGGGAGTTGCCGCTGTGCCGGCGCTGTTCTTTCTTTTGATGTTGTTTTTCATTCCGCGCAGCCCGCGGTGGTTGGCGCTGAAGAATAGGACGCAGGAAGCGCTTGAGGTTCTCCGGCTCACTGGCAACAAAAATTCCGAGCAGGAGCTGAACGGGATCATGGCATCGATTCACCTGGAGCGCAGTTCCGTGGGCGAGCCGATTCTGCAGCGGAAGTATGCGCTGCCAATCCTGCTGGCCGTGACTGCGGGAGCCTTCAATCAGCTGACCGGCATCAACGCGTGCCTGTACTACCTCAATGACATTTTTGCCGCAGCCGGGGCGAGCAAGTATTCGGCCGGCATGCAGTCGGTGACCATCGGATTCACCAACCTGATTTTCACGCTGCTTGCGATGACCGTGATCGACCATTTTGGCCGTAAAAAACTTTTGCTTACCGGAACCGCGGGAGTCTGCATCTTCCTGGCCGCGATCGGACAAATGTTCCGCACCGGCACGCACCAGTCATGGCTGGTCTGGATGGTCATGGCGTTCATGGGTTTCTTCGCCATCTCTCAGGGTGCCGTGATCTGGGTCTACATGAGCGAAGTTTTTCCGACGCGGGTTCGCGCCAAGGGGCAGGCGATTGGGACATCGACACTGTGGGTCATGAATGCGTTGATATCAGGTTTATTTCCGGTGCTGGCGAAGAAATCGAGTGCAACGCCGTTCTTCTTCTTCGCGACCATGATGCTGATTGACTTTATTTTGGTCGCGGTCATCTATCCTGAAACCAAAGGAGTGTCGCTGGAGCAGCTTGAGCAGCGGCTCGGTGTCGCTAACTGATTCAGAGCGGACGCATTCCAACGAGGTCTACATTTCGAAAGTCGCCCACACCGATGCGACGCGCGCCGGTTCCGAGACCCATTGGACGCTATCAGGATCGTTGGCGAATTGCTCATAGATGGGTGTAGACGGATCCAATCCCAGTTCCGGGTAGGCGCGCGGCCCTCGAATCGAGAGATCGGCGGACCGATAAGAAGGATTTGGCTCCCAGTGAATCTTCTGCTGACCGTCTAGGATCGGGAACCACGCCAGACCATGGTGTGCGCGGATCGCGTCATAGACAAATCCGTACTGCCGATCGCACCATGCCCCAAACATCATGGGAGTCTCAGGATCGGCGTTGATGACGGCATGCGCCCAGCCTGGCGGTACGACCACCTTGTCACCCGGCCCGGCCGTTACGGCGAAGCAGCGTCCTGGATCATCGTCGGCGCGCTCCTGCGCATAGATGATCGCGCGGCCTTCCCATATCTCGAATAATTCTGGAGTGGACCAGCCACAATGAGGTGCGACGGCATGAATATGACCCTGGCTGCGGACTGGTTCTTCTCCCAGTTGACCTGCCGCATAAACGACAACGCCAAATAAAAGCATGCGCCGCGCGAGTTCGTCGCTGTGTTCACGACGGCCGACATCCATCACGATTGAGTACACCGGGTCGGGACCATCGCAGCTGGGATCTCTTAAACTGCGGCGAATATTATCGAGGCGCCGGAATTCCGGCTGCGGTCCGAACACGCCTTCGTCGTAACTGAATGTGAGATCGCCGGCGTGGCTGCGCACACCTAGCTTGGGATCGAACTTTGGATCAAACTTGGCGGAAGACTTCTGAAGATCGCGACTCACGCATTCAGTCCTGGGCATTCACGAGGATTGGGGCGCCCCGTTCTTCAAGGATACGCGCCCCGAATCCACGTCCCTCGGCAACTTCATAATCGTGACCCGCATCGCTGGGCCAGCAGGCAATCACGCGAATCGGCTTGTCTCCGGTATTCACGATGCGGTGAGCAACTTCGCCTGCGATGTAATGCAGACTTCCCGGCGCCATATCTTCAGCCCAGGTATGACCCGTGCGATCCATGAGGACAAGTTTGCCGCTGCCCGCGACGGTGCCGTAGAATTCGGCGCGATTGCGGATCACGTGCCAGTGCCCGCGGGTCATGAAATACTCGTTCCCGACTCGGCCGGGTTGGATTTCGGTGAGCCCCCAGAACAAGCCGCCCGCCGTGCCTGACGCGACCGGTTCCCACCACCAGACTCGATACACTATTGTTTCGGGATCAAGCTTCTGCCAGGCTTGATGGTCGCGAAAAATTCCGGTCAGTTGACCAAGTTTCTTTTCCGATCGCTGGAGTCCGGGGGCCTGCAACGCGCCGTCGGCCCAGTTCACGAACGCAGGGGCGGGGTTCATGATGGCAATAGGCTAACGATATAGCTTCTCGAATGCAAATAAAAAGAACAAAATTTTGATCATTATGTGGTCAAAGCGAATAGTATTGCGTTGTTTAGTGGGCTCGAAGTGATTCATTTTTGATATGACTCGACCGGCCATCGGAATTGATTTGGGGGGCAGCCATGCCACGATCGCGCTCGTAAAGGACGATCAGGTTCTTGGCTCTCACCGCGTCTCCCTCGATTCGGCGCAGCCCCTTCGGCCAGCGCTCGATCTCTTCGCGGAGGCGATTCGCAAGCTGCTGGCAGAACTTCAAATAGACGCCACCGAGTGTGAAGGCTTGGCGCTTGGATTCTGCGGGCTCGCCGATGCGCGGATTGGCCGAGTTGTCTCGACCAACAAGAAATACGAAGACGCACCGTCAATCGATTTCGAGTCTTGGTGCAGGCTGGAGTTTGGTCTGCGCTTTGCCATCGAGAATGACGCCCGCATGGCATTGCTTGGCGAACGTCATGCGGGAGCCGCGCGAAGTTGCGACAATGTGGTAATGATCACGCTCGGGACGGGGATTGGTGGTGCGGCTATGATCGAGGGCAAACTGCTTCGCGGAAAGCACGCGCAAGCCGGCTGTTTGGGTGGTCACCTGCCGGCAAGGGTCGGTGGTCGTCCCTGCACGTGCGGTGCGATTGGATGCCTTGAAGCCGAAGCCTCAGGTTGGTCGCTGCCTTTGCTGGCGCACGAATGGCGGGGTTTCTCGGCGAGCAAGTTGGCGGGTCAGGGCAACATAGATTTCAAGATGCTCTTTGAACTGGCTGACGCGGGGGACCGCGTTGCGGTCGAGATTCTTGACTACTGTCTGATGGTTTGGGCAACGGGAGCGGTGGGATTGATTCACGCCTATGATCCGGAGCGAATTGTCATGGGCGGTGGCGTGATGCGCAGCGCTGAGATTATCCTTCCTTACATTCAAACGTACGTGAACCAGCACGCGTGGACGCCGTGGGGAAAGGTCGAGATAGTCGCCGCACAACTCGGAAACGACGCTGGACTGTTTGGCGCGATCCCGCTGCTTACCGGAAACGTGTAGACGAGCATGGCGAGACAATTCCCCAATGCCCAGCTTTCGCGTCCGATCCCGGGAAATGAGAATCTACGCTTTTTGAATTTTCGCGGTGAGGCCTTAGGATCTCGCGGCGACGTCTTAGTGTTCAGCCCTCCTGCAATGGAATCGTTGCATCGCGTGCCGCTGCTGCTGCTGTTGCACGGCGTCTACGGATGCCAGTGGAACTGGTGGCTGAACGGCGACCTCAACACCATTGCGATGGAGATGCTGCGGGACGGAACGACTGTTCCACTGATGATCGCCATGCCATCTGATGGACTCTGGGGCGACGGGAGCGGGTATGTTCCCCATGCGCATGCCGACTACGAAAGGTGGATTGTCGATGACATCCCGCGCTGCCTGCGTGAGTTGTTTCCGCAATTGCATCCGCAAAAATTCCTTCTCGCGGGGCTCTCCATGGGGGGCTACGGAGCTTTGCGCTTAGGCATGAAATATGCGTCGCAGGTGCAGGGAATTTCTGCGCATTCCTCGATCACAAAGCTCGAGCAGTTGTCGCAGTTCATTCCGTTCCCCGCACAGGTATTTCAGCATGCGGGCGATGTCGACACCGACTTGCTGCACTGGGCGAAGGTGAATCATGACACGCTTCCGCCAATCCGCTTCGATTGCGGGACCGAAGATCCGCTCATTGATCCGAACCGTGCGCTGCACAAGGCACTCACCGAATTGCGCGTACCTCATGTCTATGAAGAGTTTCCCGGCGGCCATGACTGGCAGTATTGGACACGACAGGTCCGGCGCACTCTCGCCTTCTGCAAACGTGTTCTCGCAGACTGATTATTTCTTCGCGGCGTCCGGCATTGGCATGCGCACAACCTGCGGGAAGTAAATGTTTGTCTCGGCCAACAGCTTTCTCGGCTTTATCGTGTTGCACACATATGTGAACAGCAATTCGCCCGGTTGCTCGAACTCGGGGTGCTCCTTACCCGCGTAGCAGAAAGTGTCGGCATCGTATTTCGGATCGCTCTTCTGCAGGATCGGGATGCGATAGATCACTTCGCCATCGGTCCACGGGCCGATCAGGCTCGGCGAGGTCCGAAGGATCACTTTGTCGGAAAAGATCTGAGGATCGACCATCACGGCGATCCACTTCTTGAGCTCCGGGTGATAGCGCACCGACATCTCTGAGGCCCCGGTCTTCATGATAATTTTTGCCTTCGCTGGTTCAATCCCGTCGTGCCACTTGTCGTCGCTGCCGAGGTACTGCAGGTTCTTTCTGGGGTCGCCAAGACCTTGCAGTGGAATTCGTGTGAGGATCTGCGGCCGGCTTCCTACTTCGTACAGCGTGTAGATGTAAAGGTAGTCGTCCTCGATCAACGCAGAGGCCGAAGGATTCGCGTGCACGGCCTCCGCCACGAGCGGGAAGTACGCAACCTTCCAGTTCTGGGGATCGCTTTCCAGCCCCGTCATGTGTGCGAGATCGGTTCCGCAGGTCTCGAAGCCGAGCGCAAAAGCGTTTGAGTGCGGCACGTTGCGCACGCAGACCAACGTGATCCAGAGCTCGTGGTTATGTTCGACTCCATCGAGTGCCCAATAGTAGGTACCGTTGTTCTGCCGCGGTTTGAAAAAGCTATCGGGGTTGCCTTTGGCGTCTTTTTTGATCGTGTAGTCGATCTTCCACTTCCCGTCCTTACACGTAGAAACGCCGATCGTGTTATGCACCATGCGAGGCTCTTCGCCGGTGACCAGGCGTTTATCGCCATAGAGGGTGTCGCCGAAGATCCAAGCCACGCGGCCATCCTGCAGCGGAATCGAATATGCAGCGTCAGCTCCTTGCCACTCCTGTTGAAAAGGGAACGAGGGGGCGCAATTAGAGTGCGTATTTTCGGCGAGCATGACGCCCGCGGAAAAAAGGACAAAGAGGGATGAAGCGCAATGCAACAGTCGTCTCATAAGCTGCTCCCAGAATTCCGCCAAGCCATCCAGTGCGGCCTCACTATAATGTTCAAAATGTCAGACCAACAAGTAGAATAACCGAGATTTCCTTCGATACGGTTCAATATGCAGGCCCAAATTTCATTGCAAAAATTCGAAGTGTTTGCGGAAGGACTCGACCATCCCGAAGGACTTGCATTTGCGGAGACACAATGAAGATTACGGACATTCGCTGGACTCCTGCCTTCATCCCGATCGAAGCGCCCTTGCGTTACTCGGTTGGATCCCATCCCGGATTTTCGCGCATCGTCATCGAGGTCGAAACCGACGAAGGCATCACGGGCCTTGGCGAGTGCTACAGCGGCGCCAGCCGCGCCGGTCAGCTCGCGGATTTGAAGCCGCTGATGATCGGTGAAGATCCCATGAACCTCGAGCGAATTCGCTGGAAGGTGGCCGCGCCGAGTTCAGAAAAGCTTTTTGGTTTCGTCCTCGGGTTTGCCGGACTTGAATTTGCAATCCTGGATATTCAAGGAAAGGCGCTGAAGCGGTCGGTATGCGACCTGCTGGGAGGTCGCACTCGGAACGAGATTCCGTTCGCCGCCTACCTTTTTTATCGCTATGCGAATGACGATGGCATTGGCGAAATATCGAACGTCGAACAAATGATCGATTTTACAAAAAAAGTCGTCAGCGAGTATGGCTTTAAGACATTGAAGTACAAAAACGGCGTTCTTCCTCCGGATGAAGAAGTCGATACGTTCATCGCGCTTCGTCAGGCATTCCCGAAGCATCGCATCCGGCTCGACCCGAATGCGGTCTGGACGGTGACCACGGCCATCGATGTTGCCCGACGTTTGCACGACTTCAATATGGAGTACCTTGAAGATCCCGTTTGGGGGATGCGCGCCATGAAGCGGGTAAACGCAAAGGCGCCGTGGGTCACTTTGGCTTCGAATATGTCGGTGTTCGCGTTCGAGGACCTTGCGCCCGCGATCATGGCGGATGTGCTCGATGTGGTCCTGCTCGACCCGCACTGGTATGGAGGCATTCATCGCGCTAAGCTAGCGGGCCAGATTTGCGAAGCGATGGGTGTAGACGCTGGTATGCACAGTGGTGCAGAGTTCGGCATTTCGCAAGCTGCCATGCTTCATCTCGCCGCCTGCCTTCCGAATCTGACGCTCGCACCCGACTCGCATTATCACCACCTGACGGACGACATCATTGTTGGTGGCAAGATGCAATATAAAAATGGCGCGATGGCGGTGCCAACTGGTCCGGGCCTCGGCGTGGAACTCGACCGCGACAAACTGGCCCGCTACCACGAACTTTCCAAGCAACATGAGATGGGAGCCTGGACGGACGATCCGCGCCGGCGGGGCACAGTAATCACGCAGCCGAAATGGTGAGCACGAAGAAAATTCGCAAGGCCACCATGGCCGCTCTCTTCATGGTGGTTACACTGACTGCAGCCGCTCACGCCACAGAAAGAATGCTTTGGAAGATCGGGACTTTTGACGGGTCCTCGGGCGAATTTAAGAGTCAAGACATCAACTATGCCGATCCCAAGAACGACCCCGTGTTTGTGGCTGGCCAGAGCAGCGATAAAGATTGGTATCGCTTTCAGCCTGGACCAGCTAACGGGATAGCCGGTGGGCGTCAGCACCCATTCACCGTAAAATTTGTACTGAACGATGTTCCGCTCGGCGTTTATCGACTGAAACTCGCCATCCTGTATGAGACGCCACGTCTCTCGTTCTTAAAGCTCGAAGTTAACGGGCACTCCGGCTTTTTCTACTTCCATCCCAGGCTCGATTTTCGTGCCGGCGACTGGGAAGGGACATTTGTTCCCCAGACCTCCACCGACGAAAAAACAATTTCGATTCCCGCCGCCTGGCTTCGGAAAGGAGAGAACGCGTTCATTCTCACGGCCATGGACGATCCGGCCACGGCACAAAATTCCCTCGGCGCAATTGCGCCAGGGCACACCGGTCTGATCTACGACGCGCTCGAGTTGGTTCAGGATGATGTGGAGCAATACAATGTAAATGCCTTCACCGCTCAAATTGAGCCAACCATCTTTTATCGCGATACTAAAGCGGAGATGGTGGAGGTGGTGGATGTTTTCATAAGCGCCGCCACGCTTCCCAAGAACGACAATGTGGAACTTCGGGTCGCCGGCCATTCCCTCAGCAGACCATTCTCGACGACCAACGAATTCGGAGAGGCGCGGCTGGTGTTTGAAGTGCCGGAGTGGACCGGCGCCGCCGAAGCCATGGTGCGCATCGGGAAACTCTCCGCATCCGCGACGGTCGAGCCGGCGAAAAAGTGGACCGTTGCACTCATACCGCACGAGCATCTCGATGTTGGTTTCACAGATTACCCCGCGAAAGTCGCTGAGCTCCACTCCCAATCTATCGACCAGGCAATGGGCTTGATCAAGAAAACGCCGGATTTTCGTTGGACGCTTGATGGGAGCTGGGTCGCCGATCAATATCTGAACGGACGCAGCCCGGAGGCGCGGGAACAGTTTTTCGAACATGTTCGCGACGGCAGTATCGTCATTCCGCCGGAGTTTGCCAATCAACATACCGGGAACGCATCGTGGGAAGCTCTGGCTCGCTCTCTCTATGGCCAGCACAATCTTGCGCGCGAATACAAATTGCCCATGGCCGATGCGGCGCAGATTGTGGATGTCCCGGCTTACACCTGGGGCTATGCTTCGGCTCTGCATGACGCGGGGATCAAATATTTCGTAGCGGCCAGCAACAGTTGGCGAGCTCCGGTGATGCTGCTTGGGCGATGGAACGAAAAGTCTCCCTTCTATTGGGAAGGACCCGATGGCGGCCGCGTGCTCATGTGGTACTCGCGTGCTTATCTGCAAGCCCACACACTGTTTGGCGGTCCATGGCGAATGGAATCGATCCGCGATTCGTTGCCGGTTTTTCTGCAGGCATATACGCGTCCGGACTATACGGCGAGTACAGCGATCATCTTCGGCACACAGCTTGAGAACACGCCGCTCGCCAGGGAGCAGAGTGAGATCGTCGCAAGTTTCAGCCATGAATATGCCTGGCCCAAGTTTGAATTTTCTACCGTGCACTCCGCGATGCAACGGATCGAGCGCGAGTGGGAGGGCGATTTTCCCGTGGTCCGAGGCGATTTCGGCCCTTATTGGGAGGATGGATATGGCTCCGATGCCGCGCACACCGCCATTCACCGAGAAAACCAACATCGCATCGCAACGGCCGAGATCATGGGTGCTGCGGTTTCCTCGATCGACACGCGAGTGCGTCCCGACAAGGCGATGCTCGACGATGCCTGGCGTAACGAGCTTCTCTATGACGAGCACACGTGGACGTACGTTAGCGCGACCGCTCAGCCGGAGCACCACCAGAGCGAAGACCAAATCGCGCTCAAACGATCTCGCGTAACGCGGGCGCGCGATGATATCAACGAATCGATTCAGCGCGGGTGGGCCCAGCTTGAAGCGCTGGTAAAAGCCAAGGACAATTCCATTGCTGTTTTCAACTCGTTGAACTGGGTACGCTCCGGTATCGTGGAGACCGACTTGCCAGACGGCGCCACGCTCGTCGACTCCTCAACCGGCGCTGAGGTTCCCGTGGAGATACGTCGCAAAGGCAAAGGAATCTCACTGCCAGGATTCGGCCCAGGCAGCGTTCGCGTGCGCTTCCTGGCTGCCGCCATGCCTGCGGTGGGATACAAACTGTACACCATTAAGCCGATTGCGAAAGAGCGAGCCGCCTCGGTGGGCATTCGAGGGAACATTCTCGAGAACGAGTTCTATCGACTCACGCTGGATCCGTCCTCCGGAGCTATCGCGAGCGTGTTTGACAAACAGTTGGGACACGAACTCGTCGATTCGTCAAGCCCATACAAATTTGGCCAGTATCTCTACGTCACCGGAGGGGACAACTATCCAGAAAACTCGCTCTATCGGTTTGGAGCCGGACTGAAGCCTCCGGCGTTGACCGTTCATGCGGCGAGTTCGGGAAGGATGATATCTGCGACGAAAACCCCGATTGGGATCGTCGCAACTCTTGCTTCATCCGCGCCAAATACCCCATCGATTGAGACGGAAATCCTGCTACCGGACTCTACAAAAGATATTTTGATTACTTATCACTTGCACAAGGACCGCGTGCTCACAAGAGAGTCCGCCTATGTGGCGTTTCCTTTCGCCGTGACCACGCCGGCGTTCACATACGGTTCTCAGGCGGCGTGGGTCAATCCAGCGAAAGATGAGCTTGCTGGAGGAAGCCGCGAATGGTACGTGCCCACAACCTGGGCTTCTGTATACAATCCGCAAGTGGCTGCGACCGTCGTTCCGCTCGACGCTCCTCTGGTTGCCTTTGGAGACATTGTTCGCGGCGAATGGCCCGCTGAGTTCAAGCCAAAGAGCAGCGCGATGTTTTCCTGGCTCATGAACAACTATTGGGGTACTAACTTTCCTGCATGGCAAGGCGGCGATTTCACCTTTCGCTACGCCATCACGAGCAATGCGCAGTTCAACGCTCCGTCGATGACACGCTTCGGATTGGAAGCACTAACGCCTCTCGAACGGGATGATGTGCCGGGTACGCAGGACTCCTCTGTGTTGCCAAATCACGAAGCCAGCTTACTGGAGGTCGGGAATCCCGCAGTCACGTTGCTCACGTGGAAACGCGCGGAAGATGGCGATGGAACAATTCTGCGGCTACAGGACACAGCGGGTGAGGCATCAAACATCAGGATCCACAGCCCGTTTCTCACGTTCGAGCGGGCCTGGCTGTGCAATTTGCTTGAAGACAACCAGGCCGAAATCAAAATTCACGGCGAAGATCTCAGCGTTCCGATCAAACCGTTTCAGGTGCTCACTCTTAGACTTCACACCACACCGCGCATCAGGCAAGGTAGCGCCCAATGAACCTTGATTTCACAGGCAAAGTCGCTATCGTGACTGGCGGCGCCATGGGGATTGGGGAAGCCACGGCGCGAAAGCTTGCCGGACTCGCAGCGTCGGTTGCTATCCTCGACATTGACCGAGATGCCGGGCCGAAAAGTGCTGCCGCGATCGCGAAGAATGGAGGTATCTGCGAGTTCTTTCCGTGCAACATAAGTGTCGGCGCAGAGGTTTCGCAAGCCATTGACGCAGTAGTTAGTAAGTATGGAGCAATCGACATACTGGTTAGCAACGCCGGCATCCAACTTTATGGGGACGCGGTAACCACCAGCGAAGAAGAATGGGACAGGTTGATGGGAATCAACCTCAAGGGATGTTTTCTGGTCTCGAAGTATGCCGTTCCACACATGATCGAGCGCGGCGGCGCCATCGTGATCGTTGGCTCAGTGCAGAGCATGACGGCAATTAGTAACTCGATCGCCTATGTTGCCTCAAAGCATGGCTTGCTTGGACTAACTCGGGCTATGTCGCTCGATTATGCACATAGGGGCGTTCGAGTGAATTGCGTGTGCCCCGGCGCAATCGACACTCCGATGCTCCGCTGGGCCGCTGGATTATCAGACGATCCCGAAAAAGTGATACAAACCTGTAATCGCATGCATCCACTGGGTCGTATTGGAAAGCCGGAAGAGGTTGCTGATGCCATCGCTTATCTCGCGTCTCCAATGGCATCCTTCATCACCGGCGCGGCGTTAGTCGTGGATGGCGGCATGCTTGTACCTGCGGGTGGAATGGGCTTCCAGGAAGGCGGCACGGGGGCGGCGACCCACAAATGAATCTCCATAATAAGACGGCGATCATCACCGGGGCGGCCGCAGGAATCGGTGCTGCGTCCGCCGCATTGTTCGCGAGGGAGGGAGCAAAAGTCGTAGCGGTCGACATCGACCGCGAACTCCTGGACCAGATATCCGCTCAGATCGGACAAGTGGGCGGCGAATGTCTTGCAGTGGTTGCGGATGTGAGTCAACGGGACCAGGTGGAAAACGTCCTCCGCTCCACGATGCAGAAATTCAGGCGCGTTGACATTCTGTTTAACAATGCGGGTATTGTTCCAACGGGCAAACTTGAAGCGACCAGCGAAGAGCAATGGGACCGCGCGATGGCGATCAATGTGAAGAGTATGTATCTCTTCTGCCACGCTGTCATTCCGCTCATGAAGGTGGCGGGCGGGGGAGTCATCCTCAATACCGCTTCAGCAACCGCTTTGCGCGCGGTAACGGATCGTGCTTGTTACACAGCCACGAAAGCCGCAGTAATCGGACTTACTAAATCGATGGCTCTCGATTACGTCCTCGACAATATACGGGTGAACTGCCTGTGCCCCGGCACGGTCGAAACGCCGTCGCTTATTCAACGCCTTGCCGCGTTTCCCGATCCGGAGGAAGCCCGAAAAAACTTCATCGCCCGCCAGCCGATGAGACGATTTGGAACTGCGGAGGAGATCGCTCAGGCCGCACTTTACCTGGTCTCACCCTCCGCGGAATTTGTGACCGGCGTGGCATTCGCTATTGATGGGGGTCTCAGTATCTGAATGTCGCGCTGCGCCGTGGATGCCATTACTTGGAATGATCGCCAGGCGTACCGTTTATCGAACGCCAGGGTCGCACTTACGGCGCTGCTCGGGGGCGGACACCTCGTGGATTTTCGTCTCTGCGGTTCTCCGATCAATGTTCTTTGGGAGTCACCTTGGCCTACGATCGAGCCTCAGACATTTTCTTCGCGCGAGCACGCGGCACTCTACGGAGATGGCCCCGCAGGGCGCTTTCTGTGCGGTTATACCGGACACGCACTGGCGCTCGGTTACTTCGGCATGCCGTCATCGGAAGAAGCCGAGCGAGGAATGGGCCTGCACGGCGAAGCGGCCAACTCGGAGTGGAAAATTGTCTCCGCGGTTGCAGATGACGAATCAGCGACGCTGGTGATGGAAGTTACGCTTCATGTTTACCGGCTGCACTTTCGGCGTGAAATTTTCCTGCCGCGCGATGCCTTCACCGCTTGCATCACAGAAATTGTTACCAACCTTAGCGGCGACCCAGTCGAGTTTCAATGGGTGCAGCACTCAGCGTTCGGTGAGCCGTTCTTCGCAAACGGCGAAGCTACTCTGTTTGCATCCGGTAAGCGTGGAGTGACCTGGCCCGCGGGATATGAGGGGCGCGAACTTCTTGCCGGGGACGTCGAATTCCGGTGGCCCTATGTGCAATCCATCGATGGTGGGTCGGTCAATCTCTCGCAACCATTCGTGCGTGATGGGACTGGCTTTGTCGCAGGCTTGCTCCTCGACTCGGATCGTGAGAACGCTTTTGTCGCTGTCCACAACCGGCGACACCAACTGGTGGCAGGATATTGTTTTAATCCCATGCTTTTTCCCTGGATTGTGCTGTGGGAGGAAAACCGCGCGCGCGAGTCTGCTCCGTGGAATGGAAGAACCAGAGTTCGCGGGGTGGAGTTCGGCACCAGCCCTATGCCGTTGGGGCTCGATCACGCGCGCAATATACGCAGTTTGTTTGATACGCCCGTCCTGACCTCCATCCCCGGACGTTCCCGCATGGAAGCGCAATACGACTTATTCCTCCATCCGGCGCCGCCGCAGTGGACTCAAATCAAAGATGTCCGGCGATTCGACGACAGTCTCGTCGTGCGAGGTGACAGCCGAGGTGACGGCAACGAGGAAATCAGACTCGATCGTCGGAATCGACGCCGTTAGTCCCAGCTACTGTAGGCCCCGAGCACGCAAGAATGCGCGGATCTTCTCATATGCATCTTCAAGTTCTGCTTCTTTAAATCCACCGTGCCCGCCACCTTTAATAGTCACGAGTTCATTGGGGACACCCGCCACAGTGAGCCCATGGTGCAGTCGCACCGAATCCTCGTAGGGCACAACGGCGTCCGCATCTCCGTGAATACTGATGATCGGTGGTACCCCGGCGCGAACGTAGGTAAGCGGCGAGACCCGCTTTGCTATCGCGAGCCGATCTGCTTGACTGCCCATCCACATGGCCGCATAGTCCCTAAGGTTGGGACCTTGAATCAGGTCGGCTACGTCGCTGATGCCGTACCAGTTGACGATCGCGGCCACTTTTAATTTTTCGTTGCCGTGACAATTGTTATCCAGGTCAGTTCCTTCGGGCAGCATCCCTGTGATCAAGGATAAGTGTCCGCCTGCAGAATGGCCCGTCAGAACGATTCGATCCGTGTCGATGTTGTACTCTTTTGCGTTCTTTATGGCCCAGCGAAGAGCGCAGCGGCAGTCCTCCACGGCAGCGGGAGCGAGCGAAACACTGGCCATGCGGTATTCAACGTTAATCACGTTCCAGCCCATCTCGAGATACGGCATTAAAAGGAGGGTTGCGCCGGTCCGATCGCCGAAAACCCAGCCACCTCCGTGGTAATAGATCAAAGTCGGCGCCGGTGTTTTAGCGTCGTTTCGCTGCCACACATCGAGCTTCAGCGTGTAATTGTTCGCCACACCATATGTGATATCGGGATGAATCCAATATTGCTCAGCGGCTATGGAGGCCCAGCGGGCCGTCGGAGACAGCGTCGTGTTGACCTGAGAAACAGCCTGGAGGGAACCCACTGCACAAAGGAGAAGAATGCAAAAGAAACGATGAGTCGATTTCATTGAACTCCTTGAAAGCAGATAGGTGTGTACCTATCGTTACGGATTTGTACGCACAAAAGCCTTGATCGTCGCGCACCGCTGCCCTTCGGACGGACCGTGCGGCCGAATCACATAATCGCCCACCGCAGCAGGAATAATAAAAGTTTCCGCGTAGTGGACAATGAACGGCGGGAACTTCCCAGTCGGGCTCTCAACCACCGCCTGCCGCCCTTCACACAGGTTAAGGACATTCACGCCCCGATTTGTAGAATGCTGCACGGGTCCCGTGAACCAATGCCGCCGCGTCTCGATAAACTCACGTTCGTGAAGTCCCGTGCGCTCTTCCTGCCATCCGGGGCCTTGGGCGACCGATTCGATTGCGTTGATGAGATTATTTTCGACCCAAGGCGTTGTCCGATCCCACTGAATATTTCGAAACCCGTGCTGGAGGTGGATGGGACGGGGCGTGCCGTCCAGTCCGAGCCGTCCCCAGTCCCACATTTTGAAGGTAAAGATGTAGGGAGTCGCGCTGATTTCAAGCACCATACTGTTCTTGCCCGAGCAGTGCGGAGTTCCGGCCGGAATCAGGAAGTGATCATGCTTTTTTGCCGGGAATCGATTGACGTACTTGTCGGCGTCAAATTGAATTGCGCCGTCCTGCGCCTGGAGCAGGTCGGCCATCATCTGGTTGGCGTCAATGTTCTCTTTCAGTCCGAGAAACACGCAGCCTCCGTCGCCCGCATCCAGCATGTAGTAGCTCTCATCCTGCGTATAGTTCATTCCAAACTGTTGCTGAATGTATTCCGTCAGCGGGTGCACCTGAAAAGAAAGATTGCCCCCATCCATCGTGTCGAGAAAATCGAAGCGAATGGGAAACTCTGTTCCAAAACGCGCATGCACCGCCTCGCCGAGGAGTTCACGTGGATGCTGGAAAACCAGATTTATCGATGGAATCTCTACCTTTACCTCGCCAAAGCCAAGCAGCAGGCTGTTCTCTTCCGGCACACAATCGAAGCACCACGCGTAGTTCTCCGCGTCGCGCGGAAGGTCGCAAACTTCTTTCATCCATTGACCGCCCCACGGTCCGGGATCGAAGAAAGGTACTACGCGAAAAGGCCTATGCGCAGCATTCTTCAAACCTTGCAGATACTGCGCGCCCGTGATCATCTTGGGGAGATCGCGCTGATTCGTGTCCAGCAAGAGATCGATTCTTGAAAACAGCGTTTTTTTCAAACGATCGGCGACGCGCCAGTCGACAAAATATGCGCGCTTATACTTCGCCTGCGGGCGTTCCGTACAATTCTGCAAACCGAGGTTCGGAACTTCGCCAGCCCGCTGGCGCTGCTGGATCTCCCACCTCGCCATATCGCAGTAAATCAGCAGGTCCCACGGTTCGGCGACAAGGGTTGCGCCTGTGCCAATTACGAGCGTAAGGCCCGATGCGTGGCTTAAACGATTTCTTTGTTTTGCGAGTTCACGCTCGTCGAGGAACTCGTGGAGCTCGTACTTGCCCATAAAGGCAAAGACCGGATCGTCGCCCAGATCCCGCGCGTAGAGGGATTGAATGGCGCGTTCGTCCAGGTAACACTCATTCGCTCGTATTACGCATTGCGGTTCGAGCGCGCGGACTAACTGCTTTTCAATTTCTTTTTCAAAACAGCCTGGATAACACTCGACACAAACTACGAAACGACCCGGCCGCACACAAGCCTTTAGCCGTCGCGCAATGGCCAGCCATCCTACATCACAGCCGTCGCGCGAGTCGGAGACTGGTACTACGGGATATTTATCGTAGTTCGAGATGTATGGCTTTGACATTTATCCTCGAACTTGGGTCCGTCCCTGAAAATATGGCGGCAACGATTTTTTGTTGCCGCCATGGTTGACCGTGCTCGCGTATCAGAAAAGGAACTTCAGGGAGAGTTGAATCTGGCGATTGGTGCCACCGCCGATCTGAGTTCCATCCTCGCTGGCGATGGTTTCACCAACGCGCCCGAAATTGCCATTGGGAGTAGTGCACGTCGCTGGAGATGTAAGTGTCGGTGCCGCAACTCCGGTACAGATACCTCCGTCGGGATTAGCAAAATTAGGATGGTTCAGAATGTTGAAAACATCAGCTCGAAACTGAATTTTCAACTTTTCACCGATCGGGAAGTTCTTCATACCAGACATATCAAACTGGAAATAGGCCGGGGCTCGCAGGGCGTTGCGTCCGACGTCTCCGAGACCAACTCCCGGCGTTCCGTTGTAATTGGGATCGATCTGAAATGCATTGATGTTATAGCTCGAATTCGGCCAGCTGTGATTGGGCACCCATAACGGAATGCCGGTGTAGTCTGGTCGCTCAGGATTGCCAAAGAATCCACTGACCAGCGTGATGTTTTCAGGCAGACCCGACCGGGTTTGCAAAATCCCCGATGTCTGCCATCCGCCCAGCAACTCCTGAAGCAATGTATTGGAGCCTTTTAGATCGGGCAGGCTGTAGACTACACTGCCCGTGAGATTGTGGCGCACGTCCCAGTCTCCGCTGCCGTGATCGAAGTTAGGATTGAGCGGGTCTTGAAAGCCGGGGCTAAAGACGTTGACCATATCGTCGAACTCGTGCGACCACGTATAGTTGGTTTCGAAGATAAGACCGCCTACGCTTCGTCGCAGCTTCACCTGCAGCGAGTTGTAATTAGAACCAAGTTTATCGGCATCTATATCTTCATTGGCAAAACCTGAATATTGCCGTGCGTCAGTAAAGACGTTCGCGGGATTGGCGCTCAGAGGATAGAAGTCAACCCCAGCCTGCATATGGTGGGAATTGTTGGCGACATAATTAATCGTCAGAATCGTGTTCCGCGCCACTTCCTGCTGAATGCCGAATAGCCAGTTCGTGGAAACCGGGTCTTTTGGATTTGTCGGGAAGGCGTTCACGTTTTGCGTTCCAGCGATCAACGGAGGATTCGGGGAGGGATAATCGATCGAAAATGGAGGGTTAGCAAAAATCGCCTGGAAAACATTGACGTTGTAACTCGCAAGCGCGGGTACGTTCGTGGTGGTGGCGAAGTTGAAATGCATCGGATTGTAGAACAAGCCGGCGTACCCGTGAATTACCGTTTTCCCCTTGCCGAATGGGTCCCAAGCGAAACCGACACGAGGTGCGATGTCGCCTTTCGGAGCGCTGTAAACCTGCTGGTTCGGTGCAAGAAGCGACTGGGTGGCCACATCGAAGTTCTGTCCCTGGTTCGGGCCCGCGCTCCACGGCGTGTTGTAGTCGTATCGCAGCCCAAGATTTAAAGTGAGAGTCCGGCTGACCTTCCAATCATCCTGCAAGTAGAAATCCCAGTTGGAATTCCGGTTGCCAACAAATCCCGGGTATCCGATTTTTTGCAGAACGAAAACACTATTATTTTCCAAGTCATAGAGCTGGTGCGGAGCGTGGGCGGCGTCGAGGGCGTAGTCATACGTTTGCTGTGGGCGCAGCCACTCGTTGTTCCGGTTAATTCGAATCTGCGGGCCAAAATGTAGCGTGTGTCTCCCAATCGTCTTGCTCACGTTGTCAAAAATCTCGACGTCAGCAAACGGGGTCACCTGATTGAAGGTATTCGGTCCGGGCAGGGAGCCCATGTCGGTAAAGAAACCTGCAAAACCCACGAGCGGCGCAGGAGTGTTCGAATTGGTGTCGGAATAAAACCGGTTGATGGCCACGCTGAACTCATTCAGCAGTGTCGAATTAAACGTATGCGTCTCGTCGAACTTTGCAAGTTGTGTTCGCAGCTTTTGTGGTGATACCTGCCCCTGGTTGAGGCCGTAGGTATCGTTGGTTAACGAATCGTTGATGTTGTAGCGGAAGAAAATCCGATCTTTATCGGAAACGTTGTAATCCATCCTGACGGAGCCAGTATCTTCGCGCACAATGTTAGGCAGAGCGGCGGGATCGTAAATCATGTCGGACCCCTGAGCGGGATCATTGCCGTCCAGAAAACCGGGGTATACGCAACTGCCTGGCGCCGGAATGGCGTTACAGCCGGCCGGTATCGGCGCGAACTGAGCTAAAACGGGCTGCATGGAGGGCACGAACTGCGATCGAGCGAACGCGCTCAGGGTATGGTTCAACGCGTTGATGAGAGTAACGTGGGTGCGGTCGCCTTCATAGTTCACGAAAAAGAAGAGCTTGTTTTTGACGATTGCTCCGCCCAAATTGCCGCCAAACTGATTGAGCCTCAAAGGCTCAGGCCCGGTCGCAAAGTAGTCTTTCGCGTCCAGAGCATCATTGCGAAAGAATTCGAACAACTCACCGTGAAAGGCGTTCGTCCCGGATTTCGTGATGATGTTCATCTGCGGACCGAGCGAATGCCCATTTTCAGCGGTGTAGCCGCTGTTCGAGTAGTCAATCTCCTGAATGCTATCAACGCTGGCTCGCGTGATCCGGGCTCCTTCCTGGCCCTCCGTATCCAAGAAGCCGTTGATATCGCCACGCATCGCGCTCTGGCCGTCCAAGGTGATATTCAGTCCAGTGAAAATGTTGTCCAGTCCATTGACGCTGCCCTGGAAGAATCCGGTCGATCCCACGGAGCCAGGGGCGATTTCCAGGAACTCGCTTACGTCTCGCCCATTGATCGGCAAGTTCGCCACCTGGTTCGTGTCCAAAGTGGTGCCGTCTGTACTCGATGAGGTGTCAACGGTTGTGGACGTACCGTTGACTGTCACGGTCTCTTGCGATGCCGCTACGGCAAGCGCCAAATTGACTTGGACCATGGCGCCCACGCTTAGCTTGATGGGGGTGCTTTTTGTTGTCGCGAAGCCGCTCATATTCACCGTTACCACATAGGTTCCATAAGGTACGTCCGAAGCCACAAAATTGCCGTTTTGGCCGGTGACCACACTCTTCTGAAGTCCGGTACCGACATTCGTCACCGTGACCGTAGCGTGTGAAACCGCCGCGCCGGACACGTCAGTCACGCTCCCAGTAATTGTGCCAGTGTCGAATTGTGCAGCCAGCGGCAGCGCGCCGAAGCCAAGAAGTACCAGCAAGACGATCAAATTCAAGGCGACTGTGGCCCAACCGATGTTGAAAAACTGCACATTTCGCGTCATGGCGAGTTCTCCCGGATCCGTGAAAGTTTACGTACAGATTAAAGAGTGTGAACCATCGGAATGCTAATGCCACTCTTAAGCAATAGTCAATATTTTTCTTTCTCTTTCTGCCAAAACAATCCCAGGTTTGTTCCTTTAGGAACCAAGCGGTGCCCATTTCAGCCTAAAACGGCCATCGCTTGTCATTTAATTTATTAATTTATTTGCTTTTATGCGCTGCCGCTGCGATTCTCACCGCGGGGAGCCTCTCGGGGTTGAGCGTCAGTTCGTCCTGCCTCAACTGCCAAGCAGGACCAAACTGTGCAAACCCAGTTCTTCTCTCAGCGAGCATTGACAAAGGTGTCTGGCGCGATGCTGTCCAGAATTGCCGTGCTCGTCGGGATTGGTCTTGCACTCGTTTTAGAAGGACACGGAGTTTCGGACACTCAGAGCTCGCCGTTGCCTGGGCATTTCGTCGATGTCACGGAAAAGCTTGGTATTCACTTCCGCCAGCAAGCTTCTCCAACCAGCAAAAAATACCTTCTGGAGACGATGGGCTCAGGCGTGGCCTTGTTCGACTACGATAACGATGGTCGGTTAGATATCTTTTTCGCCAATGGCGCGCGGCTCGATGATCCTACACCGAAGGGCTCGATTCCCAGGAAAGACAGCCCGAAGTACTGGAACCGGCTCTATCACCAGAAACCCGATGGAACCTTCGAAGATGTCACGGAGCACGCGGGCCTTACCGGATTCGGCTATTCCACAGGCGTTGCGGTTGGCGACTACGACAACGACGGATTCGAAGACCTCTATGTAGCCGGATACGGACGCAGTACGCTTTACCACAACAATGGTGACGGTACATTCACAGATGTGACCGCTGCGGCAGGCGTTGCTGGGTCGGGCTGGATGACGAGTGCCGCATGGGTGGACTTCGACAACGACGGACGGCTTGACCTGGTCGTTGCGCGTTATATGCAGTGGGATTTTGACGATATCTTGTGTGGGCGCCCGGGCAAAGACGGCTTCCGCTCCTATTGCCATCCCGATTTATTCAAACCGGAATCGGTTTTGCTATTTCACAATGACGGCAATGGAAAGTTCACCGAGGTCTCCCATCAGGCGGGAATCGACAAACCCGGCAAGGGGCTAGGGTTAGCCATTGCGGACTACGACCGCGATGGCTTTATGGACATTCTGCTGGCCAATGATTCAATGCCGGAATACTTGTTTCACAATCGTGGCAACGGAACGTTCGAGGAAGTTGGGCTGCCTTCCGGCGCTGGACTCGATAGCAACGGCAACACCTTCGCCGGCATGGGTGTGGATTTTGCGGACTATAACAATGACGGCTGGCCCGATATCGTCATCACTACTCTCGCCCATCAGCGATATGCACTTTACGATAATCTCAAGGACGGGACCTTCGACTATTCCACATCTGAAACAGGCCTCAGAGCAATTTCGATGCTGCATTCGGGCTGGGGCGTGCGTTTTATCGACTATGACAACGACGGGTGGAAGGACTTGTTCATCGTCCAGTCGCACGTGATCGATACGATCGAGATGTATGATCCGAATGTGCGTTACCGCGAACCACCCTTGCTCTTACACAACCAGCAGGGGAAGAAATTTGTGGATGTATCAGCGCTTTCCGGCGATGTGTTCCGGCAGGAATGGGCTGCACGCGGGTTGGCGATTGGAGACATTAATAATGACGGCAAGATTGACGCCGTCGTCACCTCGAACGACGGGCCGGCATGGGTCCTGCTGAATGAGACAGAAACTGCAAACCACTGGATCACCCTCAACCTGGTAGGCGTGAAAAGCAATCGCGACGCCATTGGAGCACAGGTGAAAGTCTCTACTGCGGCCGGCGATCAATTCGCCACTGTGACTACCAGCAGCAGCTATCAATCCTCAAGCGACAAGCGCTTACACTTTGGCTTGGGGACCGCAGAATCCATCCGCGAAATCGACATCCGTTGGCCGAGCGGGATTCGCCAAGTCCTGCACGATCAGAAGCCGGATCAGATTGTCACGATCACCGAGCCGTTAAAATAAGCCGAAGGCTGTCTCTTAGGTGCGAAACAAATAGAGTGCGAAACAAACTTTTATGCGGCGGCGCGTTACTCCTCTCGAGCCTGACGCCGGTAGCTCAGGTTCCCAGGCCGGGTGCGAATGCTTCCCTGTTGCAGGACGCGGCTCGGGCAATGACGGCCGGGAAACTAAGTCTCGCAGAAAAAGATCTGCAGTCTGTTCTTCGTACCGCGCCCGAAGATTATCGTGCCGTCGATCTGCTGGGGGTCGTCCGCGTACTCCAGCAACGCGAGTCCGAGGCCGAAGAGCTTTTCTGCCGCGCCATCCAGAAAAAACCCGATTTCGCGCCAGCGCGCGCTCACCTCGGCTTGCTCTATGTGCAGAACGGTCGCACGGAGGAAGCCATTCCCCAGTTGCGCGAAGCCGTACGCATGGACCCCTCCCGTCGCGACGCCTCTGACGCTCTAGTGCGCATTCTGCAAGACCATGCCCGCACCGCGGTGGAGAGTAGAGACTACCAAAAGGTTCTGCCCTTGCTGACCGAGGCTGAGAAATATGCGCCGGACAATCCCGACATTCAATTCGAGTTGGGAACGGTTGAGCTGCAAATGTCGTTGTGGGATGACGCGGTCGGGGCCTTTCAAAGAGTTCTGAAACTCCGCGCCAATGATCCTCTCGCGCTTTACAACTTGGGCCGCGCCTTCATGGGATTATCCAGATTCGAGGAAGCGCGCCAGCAGTTTGCTCGTTATGCCGAAGCGCATCCGGATGATGCCTCCGGTCATTGTGCGCTTGGCATGACTCTCGCGGCTCTGGAGCGTGTGCCCGAGGCGCGACAACAATTTGAGCGATCGATCGAGTTGGCTCCGGAGCAAACGGAATCGTACTTCCGCATCGGACTCGTTGATCTGAATGAGAAAGTTCTGGATGAAGCGGCTACGAATTTCCGCCAGGTACTAACCCGTGATTCGAAACATACCGGAGCTCTATCTGCCCTGGGCAGGGTAGCCTTCGAACAGAAGCGTTACTCTGACGCGATCGATCTGCTGCAACGCGCGATAGCCTGTGACGATTCACTGCGGGAAGCTCATTACTATCTCGGGCTGACGTTTGTTCGCGTAGGACGCAAGGAAGAAGCGGACAGCCAACTGCAGATCGCAACCCGTCTGGAGCACGACGAAGCCCAACATCGAAGGACAGTGTTGCGAATTCAGGATGGGGTGGGCGGCGATCACCATAACTTAGGGCCGGAGAAGTGACACCGTGGACACCGCTTTGATGCGCCCCTTTTTCGTCGTACCATTTCCCGAAGGAGAACGTCACGATGCCCACGAACCCGATGCTCTCCTCCAATCCCGTTTGGGAATAGCGACACATAAGTCCCGCCTAGTTAGAGCCCGAGTTCCTGAAGACAGCTGGCTGGTCAAGGCGCTGGCTGAATGCGGAACTGGTTCTCGGGCTGACCTGCGATTCTCATCGGAATGGCGTACAACCCGCCCGCCAATCGGTTTCCTGCGGGCGCCTCACTCCTTGCCGTTGTGACGTAGAGAGTCTTACGGTCCGACCCACCAAAGGTGCAGGTCGTGATGTTTTGCACCGGCATCTCCACGACGCAATCAATCGTTCCGTCCGGCGCAACCCGTACGATGCACCCGCCGAAGAACCGGCAATTCCAGAGGTAGCCTTCGGCATCGACGGTCGAGCCATCGGGCAAACCGCGCGAGAAACCCTCAAGAAAAGGACGCTCATTCGCGATTGCGCCCGTAGCCGCGTCATAGTCATATACCCTGACGACGTTGGCGAGCGTGTCCCCGAAATAAAAACGTGTTTGGTCGGGACTCCATGCGAATGTGTTGGCGATTCCAAGATCGCGTCGCCATATGGTCACTTTGCCATCCGGGTCGAGTCGAAATAACGCGCCATTTTTTCCCCCTAGCTCGCCGGACGATCCGTCGGGATTGACATTGTTGCTCATGGATCCCATCCAGAGCGAACCCCGCGGGTCCGGCCGCGCATCATTCAGGCGAACCTTGGGCCATCCATCGAGACGAAAGAGTGGATTGTGCCGGACATCCGTACTCGGTTCCCACAAGATCACGCCTGAGCCGATAACGACGACCAGAACGTCTGGCTGATCAGTCAAGGCGAGGGAGGTCACCGGCTCGTCAAAGCACCACGTTCGGACGCACTGATCGGCGGGCGTGAAGCGATGGATCAAAAAGCGGTTTATATCGTTCCAATAGACAGCTTGGTGCGAAGCATGCCAGACCGCACCTTCGCCGCATACATCGCCGGTTGGCGCTACACACTCCGGTTGGCCGATCATGGTTTCGACGCTCATCGAATCACTGGACTCCTATTCCGGCCAGCAATCCGCCGTCCACAAGATAGTCGCCACCCGTGCAGAAGCCGGCTTTGTCGGACGCGAGAAAGGCTGCCAACTCCGCCACTTCTTCGGGCGTACCGATTCGTCCCAGCGGATGGGCCGCGCCGAATCGTTCGAAGATAGCGTCGACGGGTTGACCTGGGCCGAAGTGCGCTGCGGAACGCGCCAGCATCGGCGTTCGAATCGAACCCGGACTGATGGAATTGACACGAATATGATCCGCGGCATGGTCAAGCGCAAGCGCCCGCGTCAGGCTATGGATCGCGCCTTTTGATGTGGCATAAGCCGCAACTCCTCGCTGGCAGGCGTGTCCCTGCACGGAGGAAAGGTTCAGGATCGATCCCCCATCGTGTTTCTTCATCTCCGGAATTCCAAAGTGCGCGAGCAGAAAAATGCTCCCGAGGTTTACTGCCATGCAGCGGTTCCAGGTTTCAGGGTCGGTCTCGACCGCCGTCCCAAAGGGATGAATCGCGGCCGCATTCACGATGATATCCAGCCGGCCATGCGTGGCCACCGTCTTGGCCACGACCGACCGAACCTGGTCCGGTTCGCTGACGTCGCACTCCACCGCCAGCAAGGTCAACCCGTTTGCCTGTGCCTCCAGGTGCAGTTCATGGTTGGCGGGCGCTTCGATGCCACAAGAGACGACGCTACAACCACCGGACGCGAGCCGCTTCGCGATGGCTCGACCGATCCCGGTTGTTCCAGTCACAATCGCAACCCGGTTCTCAAATTCCTTCATCTGCGCACGCTCCTCACTTGCTGTTTTCGCAGAGCTCGCTTTCGTTGCCGGTCAGTGCTACTTCAGTCTGCTAGTTCCGGAATCGCATATCTTAAGCCCAGCATTACGCCCCGCAATTCTGCAAGGCCCTTGAGCCGGCCGACCAGCGAGTAACCCGGATTCACCTGCCGCAGAATATCGTCCGCCAATAGGTGGCCATGGTCAGGGCGCATTGGGATCTCGTAGTCCGGACGATTCTCACTCTTCCGGCGGACTTCTTCTCTGAGCAGCGCACAGATAACACCAGCCATGTCCGAACTGCCGCGAAGGTGTTCCGCTTCATGGAAAGATCTGTCGCCCTCGCGCGTTACCTGCCGGAGATGCGCGAAATGAATACGTGGTGCGAATTCCTTCACCATCGCTAGTAAATCATTGTCGGCGCGCGCTCCGTAGGAGCCAACACAAAACGTCAGTCCATTCGCCGGTGAATCGACACCGGCGAGTATCGCACGTACATCTTCGGCCGTGGAAACGACACGAGGCAAACCGAACAAGGACCACGGCGGATCATCCGGGTGGATTGCGAGACGGACGCCCAGCTCCTCTGCGACGGGCACGACCTCCCGCAAGAACGCGATGAGATGGGCTCGCAGTTCGCCCCCGGTGATGCTTTTGTACTCAGAGAGCAAACTCAGGAGCGCTGTTCGTGTGTAGGATGCTTCGGCGCCCGGAAGCCCCGCAATGATCGTGCGCTCCAAGTCATCGCGGCCGGTCTCGGGCATTGCTTCGTAGCGCGCGCGCGCGGCCGCAATGCGCTCCGCCGGATAGTCCTGCTCGGCGCTCGGGCGCTGAAGAAGAAACAAGTCATACGCCGCAAAATCGGTTCCGTCGAAGCGCAACGCAAATCCGGTGCTGGGCAGCCGCCAGCGTAAATCCGTCCGAGTCCAGTCCACCCCAGGCATAAAGTTGTAGCACACGATCTTTATACCCGCCTTCGCAGTGGCCGCCAGCGAGTCTTTCCACGCCTCGGTGAACTGCCGAAAGGATCCAGTCCGCAGCTTGATAGAGTTGTGAACGGGGATGCTCTCGACAACCGACCAGATCAATCCGGCCGCTTCAATCTCCGCCTTGCGCTTAAGCACTTCTTCCAGCGGCCAGGCCTCGCCGCGGTAGAGATGTTGCAATGCGGAGACGACTCCGCTGGCTCCGGCCTGTTTGACATGATCGAGCGAAACTGGATCCTGCGGCCCAAACCACCGCCAAGTTTCTTTCACCTCCTTACTTTAATCCCATTGCTGAAGTTCCTCGACGTACATGAAATGCTTTCGGTCCAGGTGCATCCCACAAAAGCCAACACGAACCTACTGCCAGCAGGCGAGACTCCGAAGACCGAAGCTTGGGTCGTGCTGGAAGCCGGGACACAAAGCCGTATCTATGCGGGCCTGAAGCCAGATACTACGGAAGCCGATCTGCGGCGAGCGCTCACGAACGGGACGCTGGTGGACCACCTCGCATGTTTGACTCCGAAGCCCGGCGACGCCGTTTTTCTCCGTGCGGGCACGGTTCACTCTCTGGGCGGCGACCTTGTGGTGTTCGAGATTCAGCAAAATAGCGACGTTACGTTTCGCCTGTATGACTGGGACCATATTGATGCGAAGACGGGAAAGCCGCGGGCACTACAAGTCGATGAGGCGATGGCATGCATTGATTTCGCGGAAGGCCCGGTCGGTCGGGTGACGCCCCTGGTGGAGACGACGACCCCAGTGGAACGCGAAAGACTATTTGACTGTGAACATTTCGTTCTGTGGCGCCTGCGCGGACAATCGCCGTTTACCGTCGGCGCCGTGGGCGTACCACGCATACTGGTGTGCATCGAGGGTGCGGGGCAAGTCGAGCACCGAGGCGCCACTTACGCCGTCGGAAAAGGCGACGTATTCGTCTTTCCTGCGGCGATCGGAACGTGTGTTTTCCAGCCCCGCGGCGCAGTGAACGTGTTGGAGATTGCGCTGCCGGATTAAAATCAACTGAATTCAGAGAGTGGAAGCATAGTGAAAAAGTTAATCGTGTTTGATCTGGACGGAACTCTCGCGGAAAGTAAATCATCCCTCGACTCCGAAATGTCGGGACTGCTCCACGACCTTCTCGCGATCGTCAAAGTGGCTGTGATTTCCGGAGGCGATTGGCCGCAGTTTGAAAAACAATTCGTCTCCAACCTTCCACATGACGAGCGCCTGCTGAATCTATTCCTCCTTCCCACATCCGGGACAAAATTCTATCGCTACGACTCAGCGGGTTGGAAAAAGATCTACTCAGAAGATTTCACTCCGGAGGAAAGAGAGAAAATCCTTAGTTCTCTCAAGAAGGCGATCGGAGTTGCAGGCTTCAAGATCGAAAAGGTCTGGGGAGAACAAATTGAAGACCGGGGAAGCCAGGTAACATTTTCTGCTTTAGGTCAGCAGGCCCCTTTGGAAGAAAAAGATAAGTGGGACCCCGATGTCAGCAAGCGGAGAGAGATCAAATCGATCCTGGAGAAGTTTATTCCGGAGTTCTCAGTGCGAACCGGCGGCTCGACATCTATCGACATAACCAAGCCCGGCATCGATAAAGCTTATGGCATCCGAAAACTGCGAGACATCCTCGGTATTTCGATAAACGAGATGATTTACATCGGCGATGCCTTATATGTGGGGGGCAATGACCACGCGGCTGAAACCGTGGGAGTCGATTGCATTTCGGTTAGCGATCCCGGCGATACGAAGCGGGTTGTTCAAACAATCATTGCCTGTTTAGGAGTCACCAATCAGGCAGCGTGAGGTCTAGAAAGCACCGATAAGAGGAATTGATGAGCGGTTTTGACTTACAGCGCCTGGGAATGTTGATGGAGCCGGAGCCGGGTAACCCCCATGAGATCGAAGGCGTACTGAATCCCGCTGCTGCTCGTGGCCCTGACGGTGAACTCTACCTCTTCCCGCGGCTAGTCGCGCAAGGAAATTACTCACGCATTGGCATTGCCCGAGTACGCTTCAATGATGCCGGCGATCCCGTAGGCGTCGAACGGCTCGGCATCGCGTTAGAGCCTGAGACCGATTATGAGCGGCGCCCCGATGGCAGCGGAGGTTGCGAAGATCCTCGTATCACGTTCGTGGAACCATTGCAGCGCTACGTGATGACTTACACAGCATTTTCGCCGCGAGGCCCGCGGATCGCCCGGGCAATTTCGCAAGACCTCTTCCACTGGCAGCGCCTGGGGCTGTCGACCTTTCCTCCGTATCATGGCATCGATTCCAGCGAGGTGGATGACAAAGACGCCTGTGTATTCCCTCTTGCCATTCCGAACTCATCCGGGCAACCGGAACTCGCGCTCCTCCACCGGCCGCTGTTTCCCGGAACTCGTCCTGAGGAAACCGCCTGCAACGCCGCGTCCCGTGAGGTGGACCTTGATCGCGAAAGCATCTGGATTTCCTACCGCCCGCTTTCCTTGGAGCCCCGTGGACCAAGTAACCTCAGCCAGTTTTCTCGTCACCGGTTGGCGACTCCAGTGTCTCCCTGGGAGCGGCTCAAAATCGGCTGCGGCACTCCGCCCGTCCTGACGCGGCACGGTTGGCTGATCGTCTATCACGGCGTCAGCGAAATGGAAGGACCCAGCAAAGAGGTGCATCCCCTGTGCTACTCGGCGGGAGTGATGGTGCTTTCAAAGGAGCATCCGCAAGTGATTCGTTATCGTTCTTCGGAGCCGGTGTTGACCCCAGAGCTGCCGCAGGAACGCCGCGGGACCGTCGCGAATGTCGTGTTTCCGACCGGAATTGACCGTCGCGACGATCTCGGATCGCCGGAACGCTTCGACGTTTACTATGGGATGGCCGACTACCGGATTGGCGTGGCACGCCTTGACGTGCCGGATGTCTTGCCGCCGGGAGGTGTCGCTCACGCACCGGACGCAAAGGTGTAACACCTCCTTCGTTGTATCCTTTCCGGACTCAGGCAGCTTTGAGCGCCGCGCTCTTGGATGAGATGCACTCCATCAGGTCGTTCCAGGATTTGACGACCGATGCGGCTCCTTCGTCCAGAAGTTGAGCGGCCAAGGCATCCGTGTCAATGCCGTGATCGGTGCGGTCAACGGCCACAGGAGGCTCCATCATTCGGATGCTTCCTTGGGTTTGGGGTTGTGCCAAGAGCCGTCTGAAGCGATTAATCTGTTGGCCTCCTTCGGTCCCCAGCCGCCGCGCTTGTATGGGCGAGCCCGGGGGTGGTTCTTAAGGACTGGATCGACCACCGCCCAGGCAGCCTCCACCGCGTCCTCACGGGTGAAGAGCGCTCCATCGCCGATCATGGCGTCGCCCAAGAGTCGCTCGTAAGGCGTTTCCGCTCCCTGCTGTTGTTCGAACAGGTACAGCTCTCGCTGGTCGCCGACGAACTGCTTGCCCGAGCGCTTGACGCGAGCGGCGAGGGCGATGGCCGAGTCGGGGGAGAGCCGGAAGCGCAGGTAGTTGGCCGGGCCAGTGGCCGGCGCTGAGTCGGCGAAAAGCCTCTGCGGCGGCGCCTTCAATTCCACCAGTACCTCGGTCGCGGTATCTGCCAGGTATTTGCCGGAACGCAAATACCACGGCACCCCCTCCCAGCGCCATGAGTCGATGAAAAGTCGCAGCGCACAGAAAGTCTCGACGTCGGAGTTCTTCGCCACGTCGGGCTCCTTCCGGTAGCCGGCGTACTGGCCGCGCACCAAGTCGGCGGACTTCAGAGGGCGCATGGCTTCGAAGACCTTAGCTTTCTCGTTGTGCACGGCTCCAAAATCCCTGTCGGCCGGAGGTTCCATGGCAAGCAGGGCAACGATTTGGAAGAGATGGTTCTCGATCACGTCGCGCAGACAGCCGGCAGTTTCGTAAAATGCGCCGCGCTGCCCAACGCCGAAGTCCTCGGATAGGGTTACCTGGACGCTGGCTACGTAGTTGCGATTCCAGATGGGCTCCAGGAAAGAGTTGGCGAAGCGGAAGTACAGGATATTCATGATCGCCTCCTTNNCCGAGGAAGTGATCGATGCGGAAAATTGAATCTTCCGGGAACACCGAGCGCGCTACGCGGTTGAGTTCCTGCGCGGAGGCTAGGTCACGTCCGAACGGTTTTTCGACAATGACGCGCGCATGCTCGGCGAGATTCGCGGCGCCCAGCCCTTTGATCACGGTTTCGAAGAGCGAGGGCGGGATTGCGAGGTAGTGCGCTGGCCGCCGAGCTTTACCCAACTCCTTTTTTATCGCCGAGAACGTGCGCCGGTCTTTGTAATCCCCGCTCACGTACCTAAACAACGATAGAAGACGGTGGAGAGCGCGCTTGTCATCGAACCCGCCCGATCGCTTGATGCTGTCGGTCACGCGTCTGTGCAGACGCTCGAGACTCCACTTAGGGAAGGCCACGCCGATTACGGGGACCTCGAGGACATTACTTTTCACCATGGCATAGAGCGCCGGGAAGATCATCTTGTGAGCGAGATCGCCCGTAACGCCGAAGAGCACCAGAGTGTCAGAACGAGAGGTGGTCATCCGGCGCGTCCGTTTCTGG
Organism: Acidobacteriaceae bacterium; assembly: GCA_003132405.1. Taxonomy (GTDB): domain Bacteria; phylum Acidobacteriota; class Terriglobia; order Terriglobales; family Acidobacteriaceae; genus Acidiflorens. The sequence continues at coordinate 37,245 of PKXQ01000154.1, forward strand.
CGGCAGCCATTTCCTGATGGTCGCCGAATTGTGCCGATTGGAGTCGGAAGTTTCCTTGCATTGACCAAGACGCCTCTATTGAAGCCTTCACGCCCGACCTCCTGATGCTAGTTCTTGATGTCTAATAGCCATTTTGCAGCATTCGACTATCACACAATTGTCATCCTCGGTGGATGTGGATAAGTTTCTTTTGTAACTCAGACGTCGACCACCGGCCAGTTTTCGCAGGAGGTCAAATTACGAAATGCCAAGCCGAGCGAAAACGGGGATCTTCACTCCGTCCAGAATCAATCCAGAAAGCGATCGCCGCTGCAAATTCAACGGCCAGGACTGAGATGGGCAGTGGTGCCATGGCAATCCCGCGAATAGCCAAGGTTGAAATAATAAGAACATCTGCAACGGAGGACGCTACGAGCCATACCGTCGGTCGCAGTCCCCAAAGATGGCGTCGTGTCCGCAGGGCGTAGATTGTGGCTTGGCTGCCATATACGATGGCAACGACGGAAAGCGTTCTCAGTGCTTCGATTCCGAATCGCATTTCGAACTTGCCGACCGCCAGGACCGCTATACAAAACGCCAAAAAGCAGCCTCCCAGAATGGCTCCTGCGGTTGTAATCCTGCCGACTTGCCAGGAATTTGGCATGGGCGATGGCCGCACTCTGTCCGTAGTCAACGACATGGCAAGAAAGTCGCCTGTGATCATCACAATGACCATCAGCATAGGCGTCAAAACCGCGTGTCCGGTTATGACCAGGCCAATTGCTAGCAAGAGCACTTGCACGATCTTCTTGAGGACGGAGTTCAGCGTGTAGGTAAGAATGCGCTGAAACGTAGTCCTGCCCTCTTTGACTGCGGCGACGATGCCGCCAAGCCCAGCCTCCGTCAGCACAATGCCAGCCGCCGACTTGGCGACATCGGTTGCGGTCGATACCGCAATGCCCATCTGTGCCTGACGGAGTGCCGGTGCATCGTTGGCGCCATCACCGCACATTCCGACTGTACGTCCGTTCTTCTGGAAGGCTTTGACCAGGTTAAATTTGCCTTCGGGAAGAATGCTTGCGAATACCGCGAAATCCTCCGGTTTCACGCCTTCGGGTATCGCCCCGGGCGGGCAAACAGCCCCATCCAATCCCACCGCGTGGGCAACGATTACCGCCGTAGCCGGAGCGTCGCCTGTCACCATGACCGTGCGCACGCCCAGGGTCTTGAGCTCTGAGATCAGAGAGATCGAGTCCTTACGGGGCGGGTCGCTGAGTGCAATAAGGCCCATAAGCTTCAGAGATGTTGGGGGCCCCGCAGCTACTGCCAAAACCCTGAAGCCTTGCTTTTCAAGTTCGTCGGCTAAACCGGACGCGGTGGATGACGGAGCCGTGAGGCCGGCGACTACCGTGAAGGCTCCTTTGATGATGCGCTCTACCCCACCCTTTGCATCGGTTGCGGTTGCTTCTGACGTTTTCTTCGCCGGGTCGAATGGTACAAACTTGATTAACTTTGGGAGCTCCGAAGCTGGCGTGTGGGTGGAGGCAGAGCGAATCGCTGCATCCACTGCGTCATCGCCACCCTCCGAACTTGCGAGGGCTGCCATGCCGAGAATGTGGGCTTCGTCAAACCCGGGCATCGGCTTAACGCTGGTAACGGAAAGTTCATTGCGGGTTAGCGTTCCGGTCTTGTCCGAGCACAGGACGTCGATCGTGGCAGCTTCATCTACAGCGGAGAGCCGCGTGGGCAAGACGCCCAGCTTCGCAAGAGATCGCGCTCCCAGGGCTGCCGCCAGCGTGAATGTTGCCGGCAATGCCACGGGTATTGCCGCAAGAACCGACGTGAGCAGGAGAGGAATAATCTCGCTCCACGGCATCGCGTGAAAATAGGCATACGCTCCAATAATAAGGATGACGACGCCGTTGAAAATGGCCAGATTCCGCACGATGCGCAGCACAGCTTTCTGCTGCGAACTTGCAGCGTGCGCGGTGCGTACGAGTTCTGCTGTACGGCCAAACTTGGTATGAACGCCAGTGGCTGTCACTTCTGCGGTAGCTTCACCACGTCGAACCAGTGCTCCCGCATAGGTATCAACGCCTGGACCAGCTTCAATCGGCAGAGATTCGCCGGTAAGCATGGATTGATCGAGCAGGACAGATCCCCCGATCAAGTGCACATCGGCCGCAACCACGCCGCCGAGTGATAATTTCACGAGATCGCCTCGCACCAACTCCGCGGCTGGTACCGTCTTCCAGATCCCATCGCGCTCGACGGAGGCATTCAAGGCGAGACGCGAGTTCAAGGCCTTTAAGGTAGCTTGGGCGCGACCTTCCTGGAAGTAGGCTAGCGCTGCGTTGAAGACCAGCAGACCCGCAATAATCGAGGCCTCAAAGTACTTGTGCAGCACGACCTCAAGCACAATCGACGCTTCGAGCAACCATGGGACGGGTGCCCAGAACTTGGCCAATGCATTTCGAAGTGGATGAGCGGACACATCGGGCATTGCATTGGGCCCGTCTTTTTGAACACGACTATGTGCTTCAGCGCTGGTGAGTCCGGACGAGGCCATCTTCTGGACCGGCTTTGCGGGCGGGTTCGATGGTGCGACTTCGACATGTGCAGCCATAATTCTTTATGTGGAACGCTGTATCTGCTATCACGATTCTTCAAGATTGCGGAGTGGAAGCTGCGCAAGTTGCGGCTGGTTCGACGGAGCGAAGTAGCAGCAACGGGCATTGCACCTGTTTAACGACCTTCTCCGCGATCGAGCCGAAGATCAGCGGGCGCCAGCCAGAGATGCCGTGCGTCGAAATAACAATCATGTCGATATGCTCACGTTCGATCACCAGCATGATGTTTCCAACCACGTCGTTGCCAATTTCGATACTGGAACTAGCCTTGATCCCTTTGGAAACCAGGGCGGCGTCGCACGTGGCCAACTGTCGCTCCGCATTATCCTCGGCCTTGTGGAGGTACTCCGTTTCAGGAAAGGAGACGGGTTTTGTGCCCGTTGGAAGCATGGGAATGACGTTCAGGAGGTAGAGCTCGGCATGAAAGTGCTGAGCGAGGTCGGATGCGGTCTCCAGAGCAGCATCGGATGACGAGCTGA
>PKXQ01000106.1 GCA_003132405.1 Acidobacteriaceae bacterium
ATGGTCGTCCCTACCGCGACAATTATTCCGGGCCAGAAGTCCGCTTCTGGGAAGTGATCAGAATGACTAGAAACCCAAAGTCTGGGATGTTGCGGCGCTTGCGTCCACGGGACATGCCGCTCCCTTTTCAGCCCATTCTTGGATTTTCGCTAAGAACTCACGCCGGGGTATGGGGACTGGAGTGCGGCCGTCGCCGGGGTCCCAGCCCCAGAGTACAAGTGGGATGTTCATATGCTCCACAATCTGCTGAGGGATGCGACCACCGTTCCTCCGGGCATCTTTGAACAGCTCACAAAGTTGATGGTCGCTCAGCCCCTCCCAGATCATCGGCATCGCAGGAAATGGCAGATGCCAATCGGGAGCTCCAGGAGGCATGTGCAAGCCCGCGAGATTATGGTCCTGATGACATGTGCTGCATCTCACGCCGTTAACGCCCTCCCCGTCTGGTCCACGGCGGACTTGCATTGTGTGTCGATGACTATCGTCTCCCTGTCGAGGAAAATCTCCTGAGGAGTGACAATTCATACAGCGAGGATGGCGGAGCACCGGGACAATTGCTTCGAAAGCAGCAGCGGCGGTGGCATCATCGCGGGGCACGGGTTGGTGAACGAGTTGTGCTCGGGCATATTCCACTCCTTGCACGGCTACCCATAAGACTAGCGAGAATAGGAAGCAATATGTTGCGGCGACAGCAAAGGGGGACGCAATGGATTTTCGATTCTTCATACTCACGCTCTCGCCCCTCTGTCCGCAAGCAGCGCAGCTTTCACTCGCTCAGGAGTGAACGGCAGGTCCCGGAGTCGTGCACTCGTGGCATCGAAGATAGCGTTCCCGATCGCGGCGGGAGTAACTGTGATGGCGGTCTCTCCCGCTCCGGTTGCGGGCCGATCCGCTGGCGTCACAAAGACTGTCTCGACGGTGGGCATCTCGGAATCAAGATGCAAGCTCTTATAGGTCTCCCAATCGACAGAGGTCACACGGCGGTTGTCCCACGTAACTTCTTCGACCAAGGCGCGGCTCATGCCTTGCAGGATGCCACCTTCGGTCTGATTTCGCAGACCATCAGGGTTCGACACCGGACCGCAATCCAACGCAATTATGAAGCGCTTCGGCCGGACCGTCCCTGTTTGTAGATCTACGTCGACTTCGGCAACCAGCGCGGCATAGCCATTGTCTCCTTCATACGCGACGCAGGCGATACCACGTCCGCTTACTGTCTGCGCGCGAGAGAAGTTGGCCATCGGCGAGGGGCGGGCCTGCCAACTCGCGGCATCGGCGGCAGCCTTGAGGACGCCGATGACTCGTGAGTTCTGCAAATGCTGCAGCCGGAAAGCCACAGGGTCGGCCTTTGCGTGCGCGCAGAGTTCGTCGATGAAGCATTCGTTGGCAAATGTGTTCTGAATTCGCAGCGGAGATCGGAGTGGTCCGGTGAAGAACGGCGAACGCACGGTATGCGTCAGTGCTCGTTCACTGCGGATGGTTCCGCCGCCACCACAGCCGCCAGCAACGCATCCAGCGAAGTAGGACGGCACTGTGTTGCTCTGGTTTCGAAACTTGCCACCAGGCGCCTTGGCAGACCGCGGCTCGGGCAACTCCGCTTCATACCCAAGCAACATGCCGGTGATAACGTTCCCGGGTATATCGTAGCCTGGTCGATTGCCCAGCGAGGCTACCCAGTCCTCCCGATCCCACACGACGATGCTTCCATCGCGCGCCATCCCGGCGCGATGTTCCACTACACATGCGGAACCGAAGTTCTCCCACATCATTTCATCCTGACGTGAGAACTGTAGGCGGACCGGTCTTCCCACGGCCTGAGAGAGGATGGCCGCGTCAAAGGAGACGGCGTCGGCACCATTCAATCCGTAGCAGCCCGAGCCGCGCACATAGATCACGCGCACTGTATCCACCGGCATATTCAAAAGCTTTGCAACGATGCTCCTCGTTGGATAAACCGACTGTGTTGCCGACCATACGGTTGCACTCTCCGGCTTAACCTCGGCCACTGCGCACGATGCGCCAACGGATCCGTGCATTTGGTACGGATAGGTGTATATGGCCCGGATCACATGGCTCGCGGCAGCGAGTTGAGCCTCAATGTCCCGCGAGTCAACGCTGAGAACGTCGTGCGAAGGCTGCTTCCGGAGATGGTCGAAGAAACTATTGTGCGATGGAAGTTCCGGCCCAGGATTCCACTGCACCGCCAACTTCCTGGCCGCCAATGCCGCCTGGTACTGAGTTTCGGCCACGACACCAATAAAATTCTTACGGACCACGACCTTCACGAGACCTGGAACACTCCGCACCGATTGTTCGTCTACATGGACAACCGTTGCTCCCATCTCCGGGGGACGCACGACTCGCCCATGGAGCATCCCAGGGATCCGCACGTGGTGAACGAACTCGAACTGACCAGTCATCAGTGCGGTTCTGTCCAGTGAAGGAATTGGTTTACCCAGCACCGTCCAATCTCGAGAAGATCGCCGCTTCGCCGTTGCGCTTAGCAGAACATTGAAATGCTTGTTTCCAATAAGCTCCTCGTACCGGACGTAACGCCCCATGTTGCTTGTGATGATGCCATCCGCCACGGTAAGCTGCTCGACCCGCTCGCCCAATTTCACAGCAGCGAGACCGAGCAGGGCTTCGCGAGCGGTGGCTGCGGCTAGTGCCAGACTCTCCGAGTTAAAGTTCGTCGGAGTCGATTGACTTCCAGACGTGGTTCCCTGATCCGGGCAAACAGACGTATCGCACTGGATAAGCTTGACGCGATCAATTGGAACGCACAGTTCCTCCGCGACCAGCTGGGATTGAGCCGTAAAAATTCCCTGACCGAAATCGCATTTCCCTGTATACGCCGTGATGATTCCATCGGCACCGACGGCTAGCCACGAATCGAGCTTTTCCGGATCAATGTGGGAAGGGTGCGTGCCGAACTGTCCTTGGCTCTGTGCGGACAGCACCCTCAACGACCCAGCACTGAAACTGACAATCAGGGCGCCACAACTCTTCAGAAACTCACGGCGGGATTGAGTCATGCTCGTATTGCCTCGGCATATTTTCGAATTGCCCGCAACATGCGAGTGTGCGTGAAGCAACGACATAAGATGCCGCCGAGAGCATCCCGAATCTCCTGATCAGAGGCATCCGGTTTTGTGTCGAGTACCGCCTTCGCCGTCAGGATCACGCCGCTGAGGCAAAAGCCGCACTGGGCGGCTCCTTCCTCAATAAACGCTTGCTGAATTGGGTGAGGTTTTTCAGGAGTGCCGAGACCCTCCAGCGTCGTCACTTCATCTTGACCGACAGCGCTTACAGGCATGACACAAGACCGCACGACCTGGCCGCGCATGATAACGGTGCAGGCTCCGCACTGAGCCATGCCACATCCGAATCGGGGTCCGCGCAACCCAAGCTCGTCGCTCAGGACAAACAGCAGAGGCGTTTCCGGATCGACAGCCACGACGTGCTGCTGACCATTCACGTTCAAAGTGATCTTCTTCATCGGGATGGAGTTGCTCTTTTGCTTCTTTTGCGCGAAACCGCATCAGTTCTGCGCCAATCATTCGTGACCGATCCGTAGAAATGTGGCGCCATCGTTCGCACTTCTTTCGGGCACGAGCGATCGATACGGCCCGTGGTCATAGAATAATCCAGTTGTGATCACTGCGTTTTATTGATCTCAAGTGCGTTTTCTATGAGGAGGTCATAAGAGTCAAGGGTTGTTCTTTGTTCTTCATTCATACGTTTTTTGCTGTTGCGGTTGCTTTGGGTTGCGACCTGATGCATCGGGCTCCGATTTTGTTGAGAAGAGTTTCAATCGGTGCCGACAGTCGGGCTGCAGGAAATGGTCTCCGGGCTTCGCATCGGGTCCCGACGGATAACGGGCAAACCTGGACTTATCGGAAGGCGGACACTGGATCGCACGGTGGTTTTCGGCCAGCGAGACGTGAACTTGTCCCGAAGTCCGCTTGGGGGAGATCACCACTGATCTCCTAAAAGCCCGTTTGTGGCCAATTTCTGGTTGGCCGACCAACCGGCCAGAGCATCGTATTCTGCTTTCCTCGACGGCGTTTCTGAGCAACCCGGGACACTTGTTTATCCAAGTTCTCAGACCTAGACTACGTCCCGAGATATTGATCATCATTTCAGTTCAGCAAATCTTAGGATTTTTGCAATCGATCATGCGTCCAGTCATTCAGGTTTCGGCAATCCGCAAGACCTACGGCTCTACGGTGGCGGTCGACGATGTATCGTTTGAGGTCAACGACGGTGAGATCTTTGGATTAATCGGGCCCAACGGCGCGGGAAAGACCACGACGATGGAGTGCATTGAGGGTCTGCGCACGCCCGACCGGGGCGCCATCTTGGTGCTGGGTCTTGATCCCTTCAACGACGTTTACAAGCTGCAAGAGCGGATTGGAGTTCAGCTGCAGCAGGCACAACTGCAAAAGCGGATCAAAGTGTGGGAAGCGGTAGACCTCTGGGCCTCTCTTTACCAGAGGACTACGATTGACGGCGAACGGTTGCTCGAACAGCTTGGCCTTATTGACAAGCGGAGTGCCTGGTTCATGACCCTCTCGGGCGGCCAGAAGCAACGATTGTTCATTGCCCTTGCGCTGATCAACGATCCGGAACTGGTGTTTCTCGACGAGTTGACCACCGGCCTGGATCCCCAGGCGCGGCGCGCCATCTGGGACTTGGTGCGCGGAATCCGCGAGCGCGGCAAGACGGTTTTTCTGACTACACATCTCATGGAGGCAGCCGAGCGGTTGTGCGACCGGGTGGCAATCATCGAACACGGACGCATCATCGACATCGACAGCCCGGAGAGCCTGGTTAAGCGGCACTGCCCTGAGCGAACTGTCGTCCTCGCCACAGACGACGGAAGCGCGGCAGAGCGTTTTCGAGCGATCCCCCGAGTCGAGGCGATCACGTGCAGAGGCTCGCAGGTCACGATTCGGGGTAGCGGCGACGACCTTGTCACCGAGGTGATTCATTGCCTGTCGGAGAATCGGATACGGGTCACCCTGTAACCCAGTCTTCGCTCTGGGGCGATTCCAGCATCCGTCGAACATCGCCTCTCTTCGCCGATTTTGGCAGTGCGGCGAAGCCATCTGGATTTAACAAGGGAAATGTCCTCGGGAATGTGGCACGGCTGCTTTCCTGGAGCACAAGCCCAGACGGTGCGAGGATTGCTGTGCCTGTCGATCCAATACCTAGAGATGCATTCAGCGCGCTGGTATAGGAGTGCCACTCTCCCAGTAGGTTTACGTCCATGTAAGGAGCATCCAGGATGTGAGTCGCTTTTCGCCGAACCTCATCAGCGCTCCAGCCAAAATCGCGCGCGCGCCTCTCCGTCACGTGATTTGGAATCGAATAGTCCCGCAAAGAATAAGAGAAGCCGGTCGCGCCTTTCTCAAAGAAAAAGAGGAATGATCGCGGGTTGATTTCCGGCACGAGCACCATCTGTCTTTTGCTGCCTCGACTGGATGTGGTGATGAGGTTCATCTTGGTTCCCTCCCAAGAAAAGAGTAGTCTCTTTCACACACACTGTCAATGCCTATGATTGCCTATGCCATTATAGTGACGTAAGTGCCATTTAGTGTATACTGTCGCCATGGCCAAAGAGGGCATTAAGCAGCGTCTATTAGCGCATCCGATTGTCATTCGTTTGCTAAACAATCCCAACTGGGAGCCTGCCGCGCGCGCTGCGGTAGCGGAACTTGTCGACGGGAAGAAGTGCCCGGTCACGTCTTGGCGCAAGAGTTCAACTTGGCAACAGGTGAAAATGGCCTTTGACGAGCTAACGGAAGGAACATAGAGATTGGGAGTTTGAGTAATCGTGCGCCATCCGGTTCAAAACTCGCGGTACAAGGACGGTACAACCAAAGCCTGTTCCATCTTGCTCTCAGTTGTTCCTTACAGGGCATTGCAGTGCGACCGCTGCCTTGTAATTACAACGTGAATCCAACAAATCAGCGCTTGCACGGCGGTAACACCGGTTCAAATCCCGTCCGGGACGCCAAATCTCCTTGCATGAGATTTGGCGCGCTTTTCCATGGGATGGTATGTATAGCGAGCAGCGTATCGTTGACTCACAGGGGCCTCTCGAACCCAATGTGAGCGCGTGGACTGATCCGATTAGGCTGGATCATAGAATCCTCATTCCACCCTACGGTCCGTTTGGCTGTTCGAGTCCGCACAGAACCGGCGATGTCAGCTAATTTGATCCATTCCCCCCGCCGTGTCCAACAACTTCTGGTCACTCTGTTATTCCTGCCGGGAATATCAGACACCGCCAAGTGGACTCGTAACCTGGAACTTCCTTGAGCAAATCGCTTCGCGGATGTCCGAGCGTTGGTACAGACGCGCCGAATCAAGCAGACAACAACAGTCTCATCTGCTTCATCGGCAGGCACTTCGACGCAGATGTGTGGGAAGCGTTTTGATTGTTAAGTGATTGTCAAGGCTGCAGTTGTCTATGGCGCAGCCACATGGGGACACAGAACTCTTAATCAGTCCTCACGGAAAACAATGCGGCGAGGAGCTTGACAAGAAATCCTGCGTGGTTCCGGGAGAATGCTGGTTAGGAGGTCATGACGGAAACTTCCTGGGTGTTAGCGTAACTGACTCGAACCGCCGTGTACGGACCCGTACCCACGGTGGTATGGCAGGGGTCGGCGGGCAACCGCCGCCCCAATGCCGATCAAATCACGATGTCACCAACAAATAATCGGTCGTCACAACCAAGAGAACCTTCCACTGCCCGTGCCGTTTCCGTGCCGTTAGCGCTGCATTGCATGGAACTAGCCGCGTTAGAAGCCATCTGCCGCAAGCTAACTACATAAAACTACGTTGAACGATGGTTTCGAATCCCACTCTCTCCGCCATAACTTTAGTTATCTAGTACTTGCAAGCCGGTGATACCTACACTGATACCAGAATCAGGGAGGATCGCCGATGGCCAACCGGGAAGTCAATCTCACCAAAAGGGTCCAAACCCCGCAAGGGATGCGGTATTGCCAGGTGGTGCTCTCCGCGAATGGCCGCGTCAAGCCAGACCTCGTTCTCGTCAACGGCAAGCCAGAAACCCATAAGGAAGGCGCTTACTACCTTGAATGGCGCGAGGGAGCTAAGCGCGTGCGCCTGTCGGTGGGCAAGGACCCCGCCGCCGCCAGCGCCCGACGCCAGCGCAAGGAAGCGGAGTTAAACGCGGTAAACAACGGCGTCTCTGTTGTGCCGGATGGCCAGAATGGGCACCGGTCGGTAGCCGCAGCCATCGCCGATTTCCTGGACGAGACCAAGCTCACCAAGAAGCCCAAGACCCTGGCCGCGTACTCGACCGCTCTCGCGTATTTTGTAGAATCTTGCCACAAACTGAATCTCGAAGAGATCGACCGAAAGGACCTCTTAAAGTTCCACGCCTTCCTCAGGGACGAGAAGCAGCAGGCACCGCGTAGCTGCTGGAACAAGTTCGCAAACGTCATGTCCTTCCTGAAAGCGAATGGGGTTCGCGGTCTGGCAAAGAAAAATGACTGGCCGCGGTTCACGGAAGAAGAGCCCGAGATCTACGAACAGGAAGAACTGGACAAGCTATTTGCGAAGTGCGACGCAGAGGAGCGGCTCTGGTATGAATTTTTCCTGATGACGGGGATGCGCGAGCAGGAAGTTATGTACGCGTACTGGTCGGACATCAACCTCGCTGCATCCACTGTTCGGGTGAGCCACAAGCCCGACCGAGGTTGGACGCCGAAGGCATACAAGGAACGGGAGATTCCGATTCCCTCGAAGCTCGCAAAGAGTCTCAAGGCATGGAAGGCGAAGGCGAGCCGGGATTGCAATCTGCTGTTCCCAACCACCGGATGCCGACCGAAGCTGGATTTCTTGGACTGTCTCAAGGCGGTAGCAGAACGTGCGAAGCTCGACGCGGATGGCTTCTGGCTTCACAAGTTCAGAGCGACGTTCGCAACGAAATGCCTTTGGGCCGGAGTTGACCTTCGCACCGTTCAGCAGTGGCTGGGTCACTCCGACATGGAGAGTACGATGCGGTACTT
>PKXQ01000133.1 GCA_003132405.1 Acidobacteriaceae bacterium
TGTTGTGGAGGGATAATTACCCTTTGGGCGGCTTGTTTACTCCGAAGGCACTATCCGGCGTCACAAGATTTTTTTTAATATCCCTCCCTTTAGAATCATATATTTGGCGGGAAATTCCTTTCAAATCTTTGAGTTTAAAGGAGTTATACGTAAAACATTCCGGAATAAGGAGTTAGCTTGTTGGGCTCACTCGCAGGATTTCGGCAGAGGGGCTTGACAGCTGACTGCCTCAACTTCGTGTTTTCAAAGAGCGCCGACTAGTGGGGCTGGGGCGGCCTCGCGGACTGTCTTGCGAGACGATAAGCTCGTACACTGCCCCAATCAGGTGGCTAGTGTCGCACGGATCAGTGGGCATGTCTGTGACGGTGCGCGCCGGCGATTGTGATGAAAAAATAGTGCGTAACACAGCTGACGCACATATGCAGAATCCTGCACAATGGGCCTCGACAGGGCAGCAAAAAGGAAGGCGACGTGAGGCAAACTAAGGTCTGGCAGAATGGTGGGCCGCTGGTGAATCATGCCTGACTCTCTCCACCTCAGCATCGTTTCTTTCGTGGTTATGTGTCTCGCATTTATTATCCTCGGCGAGATGTCCTTCAACGTCAATTCTCTCGCTATCCTCGGATGGTTGCCAGCAATTGTGCGCCAACTCCTGCATCCCACGAAATCGGGAGAGAAGATTAGGGAAACGCCATTTTATACATTTATTGCGTTGGCGGTCGCTGCGGTTCTCGCGGAATTGACCATAACGGGGAATCACGTGTATGCGGCCCTATGTCTGTTCGGTGCATGGCTTTTTACAGCCATCGCCGCAGTGTTTGGTTTTTCGGTTCTATCTAAGATACCGAGAATCGCTTACACCGCAATCACGTGGTCAGCATCCGCAGTCGTCTTTCTTTGGCTTTATTTTGTGACTTGTCCGACGCTGATAGTTTCTCCCCCAGATGTGACATTCAATCATGTGGGGGAACTCTATAGTTTTCGGGTTGAGAACAAGAGCGACCACGATACCTACATGAACTCATTCGTGTTCTATCTCGATTCATCGGCATACTCCACCGATGACTTTGATATTCAGGTGGCTCAAGATTCATTGAAGCCGTTAGCGCAGCAATTGGACGGGGTGGACTACGGGGTGCCAGATATCTTCGGCGAGATAGGATTTGTGCCGGAATCGACTAGTAGGCATTTCTTTCTTTTGCACGTCTATCACCTTGCTCCCCACGAAACACGACAGTTATCCATAAAGCTAAAACAGCACGAGATATCAACCAACCAGACGGTCAATTTGTCTTCAGAAGTGATGTCATCCAGCAACAAAGCGGTGCCTGTCACAAAGGATGGCATCGTTGTATACGTCCCCGCTCTCATCACCCGCCGCCTTGCTTTAACAGGTTTCTTGATTTGTTACCTCAAAGAGGGCGCCCATATCCCATGCGACATGCGTCGCAGCACAAAACCACCGCTCGTCATTCCAGTTGGCTGTATATCGCTGGCCGTTGTCAGCGAGAGAGAGCAAATCCCCAACAAGATATTGGCAGGAAAATGTGACCCATGATTAAACGCTAGGAATATCGAAGGACCACAAGCGACCGAGAACCTTGAACGGGGAATGAAGGCCCGGTTCAAAGTTCTCAGAAACTCAGTTGCAAAGGCTCAGAAAGAGCGGAGGAAATCCGCTTCCCAAGAAAAACCGCGGAGATCGGGCCGCATCCGATAGCCTTTGTGGTGCCGACGTAACGGCGGCCCACCCTGTCGCAAAAGGCGCGACAAGGATGGGGCACCCTCATCGTCGCGCTGCGGACGCTAGCCTAGCACCGGTTCTTTTTTCAAGTCGGCTGCGGCAACTGCGTCGGCGCTTGCTCGTACCTGTCGCGCACGCTCATAGACCTTGCCGTATTCGCGGGCCGACGCTCCCCAGGAAAAATCTCGGCTCATCCCGTTGCGCATTAGGGTCTGCCATGACGAGGGGTCCTGGTAGGCGAGCAGGGCGTGTTTGATAGTCGTGAGTAGCGCTTCGCCGTTGTAGTCGGAGAATTTGAAACCGGTGCCTTTGCCGGTGCGGGCATCCCAAGGTTCGATGGTATCGTCGAGGCCTCCGGTCGCGCGCACGATGGGGACGGTGCCGTATTTCAGGCTGTAGATCTGATTCAGGCCGCAGGGCTCGTAGCGCGAGGGCATGAGGAACATATCCGCTCCGGCTTCAATTTTGTGGGCGATGGCGTTGTCGAATGCTACTTTGGCGGCGATTTTGTTGGGGAATTGTTTATTGAGACGCTGGAACATTTCTTCGTAGAGCTTGTCGCCCGAGCCGAGGACGACCATGATCATCTCTTCGTGGGCGAGGCGGTCCATGATCTGGGCGATGAGATCGAAGCCCTTCTGCGCGGCGAATCTTGAGACGATGCCGATCACCGGCACTTTCGTGTCGACATTGGTGATTCCGAAGGCTTGCAGCAGGTCTTGTTTGCACTTCAGCTTGCCGGACAGATCCTGGGGCGAATATTTTGCCGCGATAAATTTGTCGGTCTGCGGATTCCACTCGTCGTAGTCGACGCCGTTGAGAATACCGGCTACTGTGGCAGCGCGAGTGCGCAGCACGCCTTCTAGGCCGAAGCCATATTCGGTGGTCTGGATCTCCTGACTATATTTCTTGCTGACGGTGGTGACGTAATCGGAGTAGACGAGAGCGCCCTTCAGGAAATTCACCTGGCCGAAAAATTCCATCTTGGAGATGGTGAGCAAATCCCAGGGAAGCATGAGCAGCGGCAAAGTGTCGGGCGGGAAAAGACCCTGGTATCCCATGTTGTGGATGGTGAAAACGGTGGCGACTTCGCGGAAGGCGGGATCTTCGGCGTAGAGCGTGCGCAGCATGACGGGCACGAGGGCAGACTGCCAGTCGTGGCAATGGAAGACGTGGGGCACGCCGAGAACTTTGGAGGCTTCGAGGACGGCGCGAGAGAAGAGGGCAAAGCGTTCGGCGTTATCGGGATAGTCGCCGGCTGTGGTTCCATAGAGCGCGTCGCGATCGAAGTAGGGTGGGTAATCGACGAAATAAAATTTGACGCCGGCGCTCGGGCCGGCGGTGACGACCGAGCAGAAGCGATACTTGTCGTCGAAGGGGACGGTGATGCTGCGCACCACAGTCTGAGGGTCGGTCAGTTTGGTTTGACGATAACGAGGGATGTACACGCTGACCTGGTGCCCGAGAGCGGCGAGAGCACGCGGCAGGGCGCCGACTACGTCGGCTAGTCCGCCAGTTTTAGAAAATGGTACGCACTCGGATGCGGTAAAAGCGATATGCATGATGAAGACGCCTCCTCGGCCAGGACTGGATATGCCTCGGTCACGTTATGATGATGATGGTAGAGACGTGGACGATTTGTAATTTGTGATTTGTAATTGAGAATTTACCCGATAGCGGTTCTTCAATTACAAATTACAAGTCGACTATTACCAATCCACTCCAGTTTAAATGCCGGGAAGAAAGAGGGTCAATGTGCCGAAGGGCGCTGCCGTTCCAGCCAGTCCGCGGAAGCCTAAATTAGGACAGCATTTTCTTTCGAGTGAGGGCGCGGCTCTGCGCATTGTGGAGGCGCTCGGAGATGTCTCGGAAGCGACGGTGCTGGAGATCGGTCCTGGTCGTGGCGCGATCACGGATTTGCTGGCGCGGAGGGCACGGCGATTGATTGCGGTGGAAGTGGATCGCGTGCTCTCGGCGCAGCTGCGGATGAAATTTTCCATGGAGCCGAATGTTGAGATCATCGAAGGCGACATCCTGACGATTGAACTGGACACGGTGTTTGGGGCGAAGCCCGGCAGTTTGCGCACCGGGCTGAATTTTGCGCCGGAGCCGGCGCGTGTGGTTGGCAACCTGCCGTATTACATCACCTCTGATATTCTTTTGCGCCTGCTCGAGTATCACCGTTATTTTTCGACGATTGTGATTATGGTGCAGAAGGAAGTAGCCGACCGGCTGGCGGCTTCGGCGGGAGGCCGCGACTATGGCTTGCTTTCGGCTACGGCGCAGCTTTACGGGCGAGTCGAGCAACTTTTTACGCTTCCGCCGGGAGCGTTTGCTCCGGCGCCGAAAGTGCATTCGAGCGTGGTTCGGATCACGATCAAGCCGCGGCTGGAAGCGTTGCGGGTTTCGGAAGGCGAATTCATTGCGTTTTTGAAATTATGCTTTGGGCAGAAGCGCAAGACACTCTGGAACAATCTTAAGACGGGTTACGATGAGGATAAGCTGCGGGCGGCGCTGGCGAAGAGCGGCGTGAAGCCGGCGATCCGAGCGGAGGCGCTGCCACTGGAGCGTACGGCGGCGTTGTTTCGCGCGCTTGAGGATGGCGAGGTGTAGGGGACCGCATTGTCGTCTTCTTGGGGCGCTCTTTTCAATCGCCGACTTTCGCGGGCGAGGGCGCCCGCTCCACACTAAGAGACACGATTATGACTTCCGCTTTGCGAGCTCCGGCGGTTGCTGGCAGGTTTTATCCGGCACGTCCCGAGGAGTTGATGCGAGACGTCCGTGGATATATTTCCCCACACGCGGGCTCGGTCACTAGCGCTATTGGGTGCGTTGCTCCACACGCCGGTTATATCTATTCTGGCGGGGTTGCGGGCGCTGTTTATTCGGGGCTGGAAATTCCTGAACATTGCATAATTCTGTGTCCGAATCACACGGGCAAAGGACAGGCGCTGGCGGTGATGGCTACTACTACGTGGCAGACTCCGCTGGGCGAAGTTGCGGCGGACGCGGGCGTGGCGACTGAGTTGTTGCGCCGCTTCCCTGCCCTGCGCGAGGACAGCGCGGCGCACCGCAGCGAGCATGCCATCGAAGTTCAGCTTCCTTTTTTGCAGGTGCGACAGCCGCGGTTGAAGATCGTCCCGATTGCTATCGGTACGCGCGACTTTGATGTGCTGCGAGGCCTCGGTGAAGCGCTGGCGGAGGTTATTGGCGATTTGCAAGAGGCTGGCTCGGGGAAAGTGCTCATGGTCGCCTCTAGCGACATGAACCACTACGAGTCGGACGCGATTACGCGGGTCAAGGATCACAAGGCCATCGAAAAAATCTTAGCTATGGATGCGCGCGGGTTGTGGGAGGTGGTGATGAACGAGGACATCTCCATGTGCGGTTTTGGGCCGACAGTTACGATGCTCACCGCAGCGAAACTTTTGGGCGCGACGTCGGCTACGCTGGTGAAGTACGCAACTTCGGGCGAGGTTTCTGGCGATTTTGAGGCAGTGGTGGGGTACGCGGGGATTATTGTGCTGTGAGGGGATTGTAGCGCTGTGAAAAGTGTTACGTTCCACAGAGGAGCTACTTCACTTCTAATCATCAGGCGGAACGGAGGATGTTTAATAGGCGCCGATGCGTAGGTGCTTCGCTCCGCGAACGATGACAAGCCTTATAAATACGAGACGCCCTTAGTGGGGGCGGGCGCCGGCCGCCGCCGGGACTGGGTGCGCCGACATTGCTGGAGCGGCGCTCCTCTCGCCCATTGGACTTGAACCGCTGAAGCCGCTGGTTGCGGGGCCGAGAGTGCGTGCGGGCTGAATCGTTGAAACCGTTACGGGATGGGCGGTCTGATTCATCTTTTTTGCGAAACGATCGAGGTGATTGACGGAGCCTCGCGGCACTCCAAAACCAGCCGAGCCGGGATTGATGGTCAGCCGCTCCGGCGCTCCGTTTGCCGGTTCGAAAGCCGGGCCGCGGCCTACCATTACTGTCTGATGGCCAGTTATGGGCGCCGTGGGGATTAGGGTTTTCGCTGGAGCGTTGACTACCGTCGGATACGCATTCCAGGAATTCCAGTTGCCGGGCTGCCAGACCCATCCGAAACCGGGAGCGAAAGCCCAGTTGCCGTAGTTGTAGGGCATCCATCCCCAGGGATAGCCGGAGACCCACATGTAGCCCATCCCGGGATAGGAGGACCATGCGCCGTCCATGAACGGGCTCCAGCCAGCGCCGATGAAGTAGGGCTGCCACACGTTGCCATAACCGGGGACCTGCATGAAGTTGCCGTAATAGTTCAGGTCGCTCATTCCGTAGGCGTAGGGCGAGGCTAGGCTGGCCGAGCTGGTGGTCGTGGCGTATTGATCGTGATAGTCAGACTGCTGGTGGTCCCAGGCATCGGTGGGTTCAGCTTCGTAATTCTTTGCGATTTTGAATGTGTCTTTCGCGGCGGGATCGCCCGCGGTAAAACTTAAGGTGGCGCTGTGCTTGTCGGCTAGATCGAATTGTCCCGAGGGTCCCGTGGCGCTGACTTTACCTTTGAATACAGCGATGGTCGCGCGGCTCGAGCCGTTGAGCTCGGCGCGGAAATGGGCGGACTGTTCGACGGTTAGCGACTCGCGGGCAAAATTCAGCTGAAACTGGTCGCCGGTCTTCTTGTCGTACGCGTTCTTCAGGTGAAGATTGGCGTACACAGTTCCGGAGACGAGATCGACGGCGTTGAGCTTCTGGCCTTCATCGCCGAGTGATAGATTGGCGAAACTTATTTCGCTGCCGGGCGCGAGGCGGAGAGCGCTGCCATCTTCGAATTCAATTTCGGCGCGTCCATCCTTGCCGGTCTTTATCTTCGTGCCTTCGATCACGGGCAGATTCATAAAGGCCCTGTCGAAGCCGTCGCCGGGAGCGCGTTCGATCTGCACTGTGCCTTGCACATCACTTAAGCGGACGATGCGCGCCTTCGATCCGGCCGAGGCGGGCATTACAAGCACCAGCACGACAAGCGTGGTCGACATTGCCAGTGTTCTTGTTTCGGCGATTCTTCGAATCCACATACATTTCTCCCTGCCCTCTGGCGACGTTTCCCCTAACATTGCGAGCATATGGTCTTTAAGTCAAGCGGAAAACGCTGATTAATGAGCAGTTCGCTCCAGCAGGCGTTGGGCGCGGACTCTGGTTACATTGATGACGCCGGGGTCGGCAATGAGCTGATCGAGGATGGGGCGAATGGCGGAGATTTCAATCAAGTCGTGGGAGCGGGCCATATCGTCCATGTGCTTGAGCTCTTCGTCGAGCGCCAGCTTTTGATAATGGAGATCGTACTGCAGTCGGTGTCCGAATTCGAGCGTGGTGGAGAGACTCTGCATTAGTGCAGTCAGTTCCTGCACTGCGGAATTATTGGTGTAGTTGTAGGTCGATTCGCCGCTGCGTTGCGCGTCTTTGTAAGCTAAGGTTTTTTCCCCCGTGAAGGCCAGATTTTTGTGATGCGAGTCGACGTCTTTTTGAAAGTAGCCGGCCTTCGCCGCCAGCGCGAAAATTGTCTGGCGGGTTTCGGGAAGCAAGGTGAAATCCAAATCAAAGCTGTCGGTGTCGGCGGAGTCGGCGGAGAGACGGCCGCGGGACTGATAATGCGAGGCGCCGTCGGATTGCACGCGAATCGTGTAATGCTCGGGCTGAGAGGCGGGGAAATCCAGGGTGAAGGTGACGACGGCTGGAGGTTCGGTTGGAGTTGGGGGTTGGGTATGCGCGGCGGACGAGAGAACTAATAGCAGGAAGATGATCGGTAATGAACGAGGCATGGGGCGAGGTAATGATTGGGGATTCGGCGGAGAGTGTCAAGGGGAGGATGCTATTCGTGGCTCGCTTCGCATGGGAGATCTATGATTTTCGCGGAGGGCCGAGCTTCGCTCGGCTGGACAGACGAGGGCGTCTGTCCCTACGCGATTCTCTTCGCCGTGAATTTTCCTCTACGCGATTACCTGCACACTTACTTACACACGGCGGTGTAGCCAACGCTGTTGCTGGCGGTAAAGTAGATTTGGCCGGAGATCAAGCCGTTATTATTGATGCCGCCGGCTACGGTGTACTTCGCGCCGGAATACACGATGTTTTCAAAGACGCCATTCTCGTAGATGAAACCGAACGCGTTATCGGCGGAGATACGGTAGCCTACGATGACCCCGGAATTGTTGACTCCGGAGAGGGCGGTTCCGTACTTTTTGCCGGGATCGTTGATGGTGGTGAATTTTCCATTCTGCCAAGCGAAGCCGTTGCTCACGGGGCCACTAACGTAGGAACCTACGACCTCGCCGTTGTCGTTAACAGCCCAGGCATTGGTTATCAGCGCATTTGGATAAGCGATGGAGGTGTATGTTCCGTTCACCAGGATAAACCCCTTGGTGACGGTGGCGCTGGCGCTGTAACTGCCGGAGGCGTTGCCGATCTGGCTGACGTCGAACAGCCAGGTGTTGCCGGCTTTCGGATAATTGACCTCGCTAAACTCGCTGCCTTGCAGAGTGAAGCCGTGCATGTGGCCGGGGTATGCGCTGTCTTCGTAGGAGCCGGCGTTGACTCCGCTGGCGCTGCTGCCATAGAGCCATGTGGCGGAGGATTTCGGAGCGCTGTAGATGGTGAAGGCTCCGCCGGCGGCGCGGCTAAAGGCGACGAATTGCAGCGTTTTGTTGTCGACCAGTTGGCCGACTACGGTGCCGTCGTCGCTGACTCCGTTGATTTCGCTAAATGTATATCCAGTGGGCGCCGCGAAGGTGGAGAAGGAGCAAGAGGCGGTCTGGGCGGCATGGAGCGCCGACGAATACGCGAGCAGGGTGATGATGATGGCCGAAAGGGAGCGAGATTGGAGCATCAGGTCCTCGATTTTTGTCGGCTGCGATCTGTGTGATTCATGGGGGAAGGCAGCGCCAGGATTCTTTGTGTGAATTTGTGAATTTAGGATAGCGCGAGATTGGGTTGAAGTCAGCGGCTGATGCACTAACGAGTGACACATGACGGGGCGGTAGAGGGGCTAGCCCAGCGGTAACTTGACGGAGGGACGCGGGCGCTCCTGATGCTGGCGCTCGCGAGTGGCGGCGGTGTGCAGATGACAGATGGCGATGGCCAGGGCGTCGGCGGCGTCAGCGGGTTCGGGAATTTGATCGAGGTTGAGCAGGCGCGTAACCATTTGCTGGACCTGATGTTTTTCGGCGCGGCCGTAGCCGACGACAGCGGACTTGATGGAGAGCGGCGAATATTCGGCTACTTCGATTCCGGCGGAAGCGGCAGCGAGCATGGCGACTCCGCGGACCTGCCCGAGTTTAAGCGCAGACTTTACGTTGGCGGCGTAGAAAACATCTTCGATGGCGACGCGGTCGGGGCGATGGCGGACGATGAGCTCTTTGAGGCCTATGGAAATATGCGACAGGCGCGTGGGCATGGGGTCACGCGGTGAAACTTTGATGGCTCCGCAGATGACGCAGACTAGCTGATCGTTGTGGCGATCGTCGGAGAGCAGATCGACCACGCCGTAACCGGTGTATTCCGTGCCGCAGTCGATGCCGAGGACGCGCATGGGGGAAGTGTAGCAGGAGCGCTCTGAGCTATCAGCTGTAAGTCCTCAGTTGTCAGCTACCGGTTTTGGTGACCTCATCAGCCTCTCTGAGGCTCGTTTGCTCCCTGTCGCTCGGATGGCGGTAGATGCTCTCGGCTGCCTAACGCAGCGTGATAACCTAATTAGATTCAGGGTCGTATTGGGCCTCACTGCAACTTTAATTTGCTGGCGGGCGAAGTACATCCGCCGCAGGTCCATTCATGGTTGGACAAGAAAGTGTCGGGGAAATTTGAGGGGTAAGCGATGAAAATTGGAATGCTGACAGGCGGCGGCGATTGTCCGGGACTGAATGCGGTTATACGGGCAGTGGTGCGAAAGGGCAGCTTTCACTATGAGGATGATTTTCTCGGCTTCATGGAAGGCTGGCGCGGTTTGCTGGAAGACAAGACGATGGAACTCGACCTCGAGTCGGTGGGAGGCATATTGCCGCGTGGCGGAACGATTCTTCGGACCTCTCGCACCAATCCGGCCAAGCATGAAGGCGGCCTGCAACGCTGTGTCGACAACTTAAAGAAACATGGTTGCGAGGCGCTGATCGCGATCGGCGGCGATGACACTTTGTCGGTAGCGCAGAAGCTTTTTGCCATCGGAGTGAAGGTGATTGGGGTTCCGAAGACAATCGACAATGATTTGTCAGGCACGGATTTCACTTTTGGCTTTGACACGGCCGTCAATATCGCTACCGAGGCCATCGACCGCGTGCATACGACGGCCGAGGCGCATAATCGCGTGATCGTGGTCGAGGTGATGGGGCGTTCGGCGGGCTGGATCGCTACCTATAGCGGCATTGCCGGCGGGGCAGACGTCATATTGATACCGGAGGTTCCTTTCGATATCGATCAGGTGGCCGAACTGATTAAGCAGCGGCATGCGCGGGGCAGATACTTCAGCATCGTGGTCGCTGCCGAGGGCGCGCAGTTTTGCGATGGCAACGAGAAGCATGGTGGCGGGTCGCCCGATGGGCGGGACGAATTCGGGCACGTACGGCTCGGCGGAATTGGCTCATCGTTGGCGAGCGAGATCGAAAAGCGCACCGGTTTTGAAACGCGATCGGTCGTGCTAGGGCACATTCAGCGCGGCGGATCGCCTACTGCCTTCGATCGTGTGCTGGCGACGCGCTACGGATTGGGCGCGATTGATATGGTGCATCGCGGCGAGTTTGGGCAGATGGCGGCGCTGCGCGGCAATAAAATTGTTTCGGTGCCGCTGGCAGAGGCAATTGCCACGAACCGGAAGGTGGATCAGGAGATTCTTGACGCGGCGACGGGCATTCTCGACAAGCTGGATTATAAAGTTGCCAATGTTTCGAGCTAGCGCTGCTTCTCTCTGCGAGAAAGGGCGACCGCACAGTGGTAGCCTCTTAATTTGTGCGTGGTTTTTTGACTCCGTAGTCAAGACCCTGGACTTGGCGCGGCGACCCGCGCGGGATTGGCTTGGCACAGAGCGGGTTTAAGGGCATACTTACTCAACCCTCCCCTAGAAAAGTTGCCATTGCCCGGGGAACGATTCCGATGCCTATGTTTCAGGACGAAACTCATACTGAAAGCCATCTGGAGCGGTCGGCACCGCTGCCGTTGCCAGGCGCGCCGCCGCATCCTGAGGTGCAGCGGAAGCGAATGCTGATCGCGCTCGGAATACTGCTGGCGGCGCTGGTGGCCGTGGTGCTGAAGGATTGGGATTTCTGGTTTCCGCCCAGTGCTGAAGTTCAGGAAGCGGCAGTACGAGGCAAGGTCAGGACTACTCCTGCGATGCCGTCGAGCGCGCCCGCAGCTCCTGCGCGAGAACATAAGACGAGCAAGCCAGCCACGCCCGCAGTCTCAAGCGTCCCGTTCTCGGCTACGACACAGCGCGCGGTGCTGCCGCCTCTGCAGGTGGAAGTGGTCGCCGGAAACCGCCACATCAAAGTGCCTGCGAAGAGCAATGCCATCCATCTGGATGTAGATTCGGGTGCGACGTCCACGGCGTCCGGTGCTGATACATCCGCTTCGAACGGAGCGACTGGCAGCGAAACCTCCAACACAGGAATGGCGCCCGCTGCACCAGGAGCGACCGGCAAGGCCGGTGAACGAGTTCAGCTCTCGCCGCAAACGGCGCAGAGTGTTAGCGTCTCAGTGCCTCCGGATTATCCATTGCTGGCGCGGCAAATGAAGGTGCAGGGCGCGGTCAGCTTGCAGGCTCTGATCTCGCGCGAGGGCTCAATTCAGGAGTTGCAGATTTTGAGTGGGCCGGCGATTTTGGCGGCGGCGGCTCGCGAAGCGGTGAAGCAGTGGCACTTCAAACCTTATCTGCAGAACGGGCAGCCGGTGGAGACGCAGGCTCGCATCACGGTCAACTTCACTATTTCCACAAATTGAAGAGCAAGAGGCAAGAACAACAGCAAGCGGACAGAGCCTGCCCTGAGCGAAGTCGCAGGGAGTGTCCGCTCCAAACAAAACTGCGGGAAATTAAACGGGCGTTCTGGATTCTTTCGAATCGCAGGACGCCCGGGCAGCCCTCCCCCAGAACTGCTCGATTGCTAATCTAGAACGGAGCGGTAAGTCTGCAAATAGCACGCGAGTGCCAAAGTTCCTCCACCGAAGTGCCAGTTGCTAAAATAAACATTACAGCGGCAATAACCCTCAATTCAGGGAAGGCAAAAAAGGCTGTAGCGTCCTGGATTTTGGGGGACCACACCACCATCCTTGTAGATGGCCGACGTTATTCTCAGCGGCGCGCCGGCAGGTCGGACGCCCACCGGACACGTCCCGGGGCCCCAGAATCACAACTCTTATTCTGACAGGGCCATCTTTCCTGGCGGAACCGTCGTGCTGAAGGGCGAGCCTGTAACCAGAGTGAGCGTGCCGCTGTCGATGTTGTAGGTGTAGGCCTCAATCGCGTGCGCCGATTGATTTCCGATAAACAAGAAATTGCCGGCTGGATCGAAGAGAGCAAACAGGCCGCCCCCGGCGAGGTTGAAGGGCGAGCCCGCCACCTCCGTCAGTTGGCCGTTGAGCGGACCGATGCTGAAACACCAGATCGAAGCGCTCGCTTGCGGAGTGACCGCGTAGACAAACCGGTTGAAGGGATCGACCGTGATGGCACTCGGGCCACTGCCTTCAACCGACGCAAAGGGCGATCCGACGATGGATGTCAGCGAACCATTGGAGCCGATATTGAAGCCCGAGATGTTACCTGTGGTGTTGGGCAAGGTGGGATTGGTTGCCGAAGGATTCACAACATAAAGATAAGTATCCCCCGATTCCACCAGCGCGGACGCTCCCGCTCCCGAAAAGAATGGAGAATTGGGCACCTGAGTGAGCACGCCATTGGCAAAAGAAAAGCCGGTGACAGTCCCCAGCCCCGGGTTGGCCACGTAAACAAACTGGCCGGCAAACACCAACTCGGTGGGACTGGCATTGGCGTAAAAGGGAGATCCCTTGACCTCCGTTAAAGCGCCGGACGAGCTATCGATTTGAAAAACAGAAATATTGTCGGAAAGAGAATTTGTAACTAACAGGTAGTTGCCGCTGGGGTCGATGACGGCGGCGTGCGGGCCAGATCCGGCGGGAGTCGGATTCTGATTGAGAGTTAACGTTCCGTCGCCATTGACGTTATAGAGGGAGATGTTGTCGCCGAAGGAATTGGCGGTATAGAGAAACTTTTTCGAGGGCAGCAAGGCCAATCCGGTGGGTGTGGTGCCATCGACGATCGGCGTCTGAGCGCCCAGGGTGATGTAGCCGTGGGCGCCATTGATATTCAGCGAGAGGACGCTGCCATACTGTGGCAGGGTCACATAGGCGACATGGTTGGACGCAGAACGCCCAGGATTGGTCGCGCACGAAAGCGCGATCAGAGTAAGGATGACAACCGGGGCCGCGTCGACGAAGATCCGGCGAAGATGATTTTTACCTACCAGTGCGGCGTGCGCCGCCCGCAAAAAGCTCATGTGGCGAACCAACTCCTCAGTATTCAGGATGAAACGAAAAAGGTCGTGCTGGTTATCATAACGCAAATTTATCGGCTGATCGTGCGATCCGGTCATCGTGCGATCGGAAACCCGCCGCTTCTCGGCCTCCCGAACACCTGATGGTCCTATAACCTGATTGATTCGGATGTGTTCTAATCGAGTTGTACATCCACGTTCCAAATTCGGCGTTCCAGATAAAGATTACTGCGTGATCGACATCCATTGCCACATTTTGCCGGAGGTTGACGACGGGCCTAAGTCGTGGGATGTAGCCGTTGAAATGTGCCGCATGGCGGTGGCCGACGGGATTACCCATACGGTGGCGACGCCGCACGCGAATGATCGCTATGTCTACGATCGCGCGTATCTTTCCGGCCTGCTTAGCGAGTTGCGCGAAAGAATTGGTCCGACGCCACTGCAATTCAGCCTGGGATGCGATTTCCATCTCTCGTTCGAGAACCTGGAACGGGTGTTGGAAAATCCGCATACCTACACGATTGGCGAAACCCACTATCTGCTGATTGAACTAAGTAACTACAGCGTTCCGAATAATCTTTCGGAGTGCATCACCCGGCTGGGAGATCGCGGGCTCACGCCCATCCTCACCCATCCCGAACGGAACCCGATCCTGCAGCAGACGCCGCAGAAGATATTGGAATGGGCGGAGCAGGGTTGCCTGATGCAGATCACGGCGTCGGCACTGACCGGGTTCTGGGGAGAGCGGCCGGAGATTATCGCGCGCTGGCTGCTCGAACGGTCAGCTGTACATGTGCTGGCTTCGGATGCGCATGAGACCAAGCGCCGCATCCCGAATCTTTCTGCGGGGCGCGCGGTGGCGGAGAAGATCGTGGGCGGCGAGTACGCCAACGCATTGGTCGACGGCAACCCCGGCTCGATCGTGGCTGGTCAGCCGATTCCCTATTGCCCGCGGCCCGTGCTCGACTAGACTAGAAGAGTCTCCCGACCGTTATCGAGCGTTTTTCTGCTGCCGCCGTTACAGCACACGAGAGTAGCGCCTACAGTAACCACCCTACTGCGTGATCGGCGCGAAACCTGTAGTCTTCCCGTACATTCTCATTTGGGTAGTAGACGGACCAGCGGAGTTGGGCGGAGGTTCGTTGACACCATGAGATCTACAACGTCGCCACTAAGATAATGGATTTTGTGCGGGCCCAGAAAGGGTTCCGCAGTATGGCGATATTGCTATGAGAGCGGGGGCTGGAGGAAATCCGCGCGGAGCTTGAGCGGCTAATGCTGAAGCAGGTTGACATGCTAAAGAAACAGGCTTTTGTGGGGCTTAGCCAAAAGGAGTCGCGCGAACAGCGTGAACTGCTGAAGCGGATCCGCGAAGTGTCGGCGGATTATGTCGCAGCTTTAAAGAGAAGCGGTGAGTAGTTCTGGCGTGCGGGACGATTGAGATTTTCTTGGCCAGAGTCGTATGGACGGCATCAAAGAGTCGGTTTCAGAAGAATCACCTTGGAAATTGATAAATCCTTGTTGGAAAGGAACAATGTATGGCGGAAAAACACAGTGTGACTCTGCTCGGAACGGTGGAGAAGGTCATTAAACCTGCCGATCCGAACGAACCGGAAAAAGCGCAGATCGCGGTGGAAGGGGCCGACGATCTCTATCGCGAGATTCGTATTGAAAACACTTTGAAGGACGAGAACGGCCGCAAGGTTCGTCTGAAGAAGGGCGCTGAGGTGGACGTTACGGTGGAAGCGGAAGCTCATGCGACCATCCCTGCGCCCGGCCAAGCCTAACCTGCCGTCCAGAATCTCGAGCAGACTACATCCTGTTAAATTACACCTGGATTACGCCGCTTTCTCCGACAGGCGATTCGGGCCCAGTTCGTCGGCTGGGCCATGGATTCCGTAGTTGCGCAGCACGTTGTAGGTGAGGTTTTCGATCTCGGCGATAATACCGTCGCCGCGCTGCCGATGTCGCCTCTCCATAACTCATTACCTGGCTTTTCATGGCCAGCCTCCTTTCGTCGCTCACTTAGTAAGGCGACAAAAACAGGAGGGGAAGTTCACCCGTGGACCAATCTTCAGACGAATTGAAGTGCCTGAATCCGCCTCGAGCGGGCGGCGGTTAGAGCTTAGGAATAGTGCTGTCGGCTGGAGCTGGTTTAGCGGCGGTCTTGGGAGCTGGAGCGGGATCGGGAGCGGGATCACGGCTTGGATCGCGAGTTGTGGCATGCGCCGCACGGGATTGCTTATCCCCCGACGCATTGGTGGCGGTCATCGCGCTTTCAGGATTGAGCAGATGATCCTGACTGGGGCCCAATCCGAGTTTGATCAGCGCGCGCGCGTCGGGAGTGGTCTTCGATTGCCATCCATGATCGGCCTGATAGCGCTGCATAGCGGCTTGCGAGGTGCTATCCCAAGTGCCGGTTGGTTCACCCTGCAGGTAGTGCTCGCGGATCAATGCGGTCTGAATTTCGCGGGCGCGAGACGGATCGATTGCCTGCTGGCCGCGCTTCCCCGCAACCTTTTTACCGCGGGACGTCTTACCCTTTTGAGCTGATGTATGAGACGACGCGTGAGTCGAGCCGCGCGTCGAGCCATGAGCTGTGCTGCTTTTAGCCGCAACGCGTCCGCTATTGGGTTGTTTGGTTTTCGGCGCTGGAGTTGTTGACGCTGGCGCCGGCTTCGATGGCGGAGGTGGCGTATCCGTTCCTGCCACACCAAGCGCGGGCAGAGTCAGGCAAAGTGCGGCGCCAAGGGCCACTTGTTGCCAGCGCCGGATTGGACTCGTCATGCGCATTCTTAAGGGGACTATCGACCATTCTTGTCTCGAACGTCAGATGGTCGCTGGTCGATAGTCGTTGGTCGTTCGAAAACCCGTCGGCCGGCTGCCACAACTCAGCCAACGGACGCCGTCTATTCCCAAAAAAGAACCGGCGAGATCGGCGCACCTTATCGTCCCTTAAACGGGAGCGAAGCGCCAGTCTCGCCGGACTTGTTTTCGGTTACGGAAGTGTACCTGCCAGGAAGATCGTTCCATCCTGAGTTCTCGCGCCGCGCGGACGCACCAGGAAAACAACATCCTGCCCGCTCTTGAGCGATCCCTCGATCTTGAGGAAGTCCTCAGGATTGTTAACGGGCTGCTTGTTCACTTCGAGGATCACGTCGCCGCGATTCAGACCAAGATCTTCGGCGAACGAGCCCTGCTTCACGTCTTGCACCACGACGCCTTTGCCCGCAGCGATGCTGAGGCGATCCGCCAGGTCAGGAGTGATGCTGCGCACCGTTATCCCGAACTTACTGGCTTGGGGCGCTTCCTCATTCTGGTTATCGTCTTCTTCACCGAGCCGCGAAGCGAACAGCTTGGAACGATCGGCGATGGTAACCGTCGCCTCTTGCTTCTTGCCATTGCGAACAAAGGCGAGCTTAGCCTTTGTACCGGGTTTGCGGGAAGCGATATCAGCGACCAGTTCGTCGCCGGTTTTGACCTCCTTGCCATCGACGGAGGTGATGGTGTCGCCGATTTTCAGCCCAGCTTCATCGGCGGGGGTGCCAGAGACTACGTTCGACACGGTGACGCCCGAACCATAAATGTGCGCGATGGCCGGATTCGGCTGCGCTGAAAATTCAATGCCGATCGAGCCACGCGCCACGCGGTGCTCCGGTCCGATTAACTGGTTATAGACCTGGGTCACAGTATTTGACGGCATGGCAAATCCGACGCCCGCGTAAGAGCTGGTTTCGGTGAGGATGGCAGTGTTGATGCCGATCACTTCGCCGGCCATATTGACAAGCGGACCGCCGGAGTTGCCGGGATTGATTGCCGCATCGGTTTGGATGAAGGATTGGAACTGGCGGGCGGGAACAATGTTGCGGCCCTTAGCCGATACGATGCCTGCGGTCACAGTTTCCTGCAAGCCAAAGGGACTGCCAATGGCGAGAACCCAATCGCCGACTTCCATGCCGTCAGAGTTACCGAGTTTCGCGGCCGGCAGAGGATGATCGATGTCGATCTTGATCACAGCTAGATCGGTTTCCTGATCCATGCCGATGAGCCTGGCATCGTGACCGGGGGACGCGGGATTTTCATCCTGCAACTTAACGCGAATGCGATCCGCCTTCTCGACTACGTGGCGGTTGGTGACGATGTAACCCTTGGAGTCGACTATTACGCCCGAACCAAGCGAGCGCTGGCGGATAGTGCCCGCCTCCGGACCATTCTGGCCGCCGAAAAATTTGTCAAAGAAATCCTGGAAGGGCGAGTCATCCCCGCCGTTGTCCTGATCGGGATCGGGCTCGGCGCGCGGATTACCGCGGCGGCGGGCGTGCGGATTCTTAATGGTCGATTCGGTATTGATGTTCACCACGCTCGGCTCAAGCTGCTTGGAAATCTGGGAAAACGCATTGGAAAGTTGCTGCGGAGCGGGAATGGTCAGAGGCGTCGCATCCGACGACTTCTGCCCTTCCTTACCTTTTACTCCCGAGGAAACGACCGTGCCGATCAGAATTCCAACAGCCAGCGTCGCCAGAATCGTAAACGTATAGGCCCAGCGGTTGGCTTTGAGGCGCATCCAAAATGCGCCTTCGCGCGAATCCATTGACTACCTCCTGAATTACCTAAACAACCTATTATACCTTCGTCGCAAGAACGGGTTGGAGCAAAGACCGCTAGAGTAAGTTAGACGCGAAAAACCTCGTTGGCGTTCGGGAATTCGTGGATGAGTTCACGGCTACAGCTTCAACGTCATTAATGCCAGAAATAAGCCGGTATAGCCGGCGATGACCAGCAAGACGACTAGCGCACCAAAGCTCAGGGCGTTGAAGATTCCCCAGGGTTTCTGCACCGCGCCCAGAGCCAGTTTCCACAGACCAACACTACTTAGCACAGCGCACGCGGGAACGACCACGAAGCCGATCGCGCGCCCGTGTGCGATCCGAGGGAAGACGATCAAGAAGGTAATGGCGGGCAGGAAACCCAACGCTGGAACGATGGCTAGTGGCGCACCGATCAGGAAGGCGCGTTCGCGCTCTTTCGATCGGGAGATCGGGCCATTGAATGATCGGGTCATCTAAGGACTAAAAGAATTTTACTCGCCGACGGTATACCGATCATCCGATATGCAATCAGATCCTACTTCGCCTCGTAGACGGTTTTGCCCCCTACTACTGTGCGCAGAACTTTTGTTTGCAAAATTTTAGGCGGCGGGGCAGCAGTGATGTCCTGATCCAGAACTACGAAGTCGGCCAACATGCCGGGCTCCAGTTTGCCTTTTTGCTTTTCGGCGAATTCCGCGAAAGCTGAACCCGTGGTGTAGGCGGCAATGGCCTGCTCTGAATTTATTTTCTGCACCGGATAGTAACTCTTCCTTCCGTCTTCGCTCATGCGCGTCAGCGCCGCATAGATTCCGCGGAATGGCGACACCGGCTCGACGGGATAATCCGTGCCAAAGGCGAGCGTCACTCCGCGGCGCAGGAACTCAGCCCAGGCGTAGGAATGCTCGGCGCGCTTTGGTCCGAGACGCGATTCGGCCCAGTTCATGTCCGTCAGCAGATGGCTCGGTTGCATCGACGCTATAACTTTCAATTCCTTGAAACGCAAAATGTCCTGCGGCGTCGTGACCTGCGCGTGCTCTATGCGCAGCCGATAATCGGAGCCGCCGTCGACCGCCTTCACCTTGGCGTCTTTCGCCGCCTTCTCGGCTTCGGCGTAGGCATCGAGCGCCATCTGTACTCCTTTATCTCCGATAGCGTGAAAGCCGATCTGATACCCAGCCAACACCCGCTCTTTCGTCATGGCGTTGAGTTTGGCGGCGTCGTATTGCGGGATGCCGCTGTTCTTCGGGTCATCACTATAGGGATCGAGCAACGCGGCAGTTTTCGAGCCTAGCGAGCCGTCCATGAAGCCTTTGAGCATTCCTGTGTGGAGCATATTGTCGGAGGCGGGATGAGAGTCGCGCTTGCGATTAAGCTCTTCGATCGAATCGTCAAAGGGCAGCCATTCCGAAATTCTCGTGCTTAGTTTTCCGTCATGCTCAATCTCTTCGTAAATCTGAAAGTCTTCCCACTGCGAAAAATCCTGCGCCGAGGTGATGCCGTGGCTCGCGAGCTCGGCGAGCGCGAGTTCGATGGCCTGTCGCCGCTTCTCATGGGTGGGCTTGGGAATGACCGCGTTCACAGCCGCTTGCGCTTTCTCGCGCAGAATGCCGGTAGGAGTGCCGGATTCATCGCGATCGATCTTTCCGCCGTCCGGATCGCGCGTGGCCACAGTGATGCTGGCCAGTTGCAGGGCGCGCGTATTGGCTACACCGATGTGTCCGTCGACGCGCTCCAGGTAAACGGGATGACCGCCGCTGACTTCATCCACATCCCAGCGCGAAGGGAGAGCCTTGACCGGCCACAGAGTTTCGTCCCAGCCCTCCCCGATGATCCACTCTCCCGGCTCGGCTTTTTCGACCTTCGCTAGTATGCGATCGCGGAATTCGTCGAGTGTCTTCACCCCTACTAAATCGACGTTCATCTTCTCGAGGCCGGCGCTGGCGAGGTGCATGTGGGCGTCGTTGAAACCCGGCATCACGAAGTGACCATCGAGATCGACGATCTTCGTCTCTGGCCCCTTGAATTTCATGACCTCGTCGCGGGCGCCGACCGCGAGGATGCGGTCTCCCGCCAAGGCCAGGGCCTCGGAGCGCTTGCCTGATCCGAGGGACGCGGCGGGATCCACCACTCCGGTGTAAATGTTGCCGTGAATAAAGATCACGTCCGCTTTCGGTTTCCCGCCAGGTGCAGCAGGGGTGCTTTGCGCGGGCGCGCCGGTCTGCGCCGAAACAGCGGCGGCAACGGCCAGCCACAGAATTGCGATTCGCTTCATCATTCTCCGATTCCAGCCAGTGTCAGCATTGTAAGCAGAATGCGCCTCAATCCAAGCTCTCTTCCATTGCAGTCGAACCATTCTTGCAACGTGTGCGCGCCGCCACCGGAGCCGCCTCCGCCAATAGCGATGGCCTCTCGGCCGAGCGACAAGGGGATGTTGGCGTCGGTGGAAGCGCGCTGCACCTGCGCTGTATTGCCCAGTTGCGCGTCAACGGCGCGAATCACCCTGAGCAAGCGAGCATCGGCCGCCAATTCACCCGCAGGACGATTGCCGATCTCGACCACTTCGCTCTGCACGACTTGCGGCTTGCGGGTGGACTGTTGCGCGGCTCCGCGATTTTCGGCGACGAGGGCCTGATCCAGCGCAACCCGCAGAGCCCGCTCCAGCCGATCGATTTCGGACATAGAAGTCGAACGGAGATCGACCCTCATGCTGGCCGACTCTGGAATCGAGTTCACGGAAGTACCGCCGCGCACCACGCCGACATTGAAAGTTGTTTTGGGCGAAGCTGGTACAGGAGTACGGCTGAAAGCCTCGATGGCCCGCGCGAGCGCAATAATCGGACTAGGGGCGCCAAAGTCGCTCCAGGAATGGCCGCCGGGGCCGCGCACGATAACTTCGAAGCGGCGGCTACCGAGGGCCTCGGCGACAATCGTGTCCGCTCCAGCGCCGTCCACGATTACGTTGTAAGCAATCGAATCGCGCCAGCGCGGGGTGCCGAAAACGTGACGCATGCCGCGCAAGTCGCCTTCGCCTTCTTCGCCGACATTGCCGATGAAAAGAAATGGCAGCGCGTGTGAAATCTTCGCGCTTCCGAGGATGCTGGCGACGGCCAACATCGCGGCGATGCCGGCGCCGTTGTCGGAAACTCCGGGGCCGTATAAGCGGCTGCTCTCCTGCCTGATATGCAACGGCGTGGCAGCTGGAAAAACTGTATCTATATGGGCGCTGAGGGCTACGAAACGGCGGCCGTAGCCGGGGCGAATGCCAAAAACATTGCCGACTTCGTCTACCTGCACGTCGATGAGGCCGAGCTCGCGAAAACGGTCGGCCAGCCACACGGCGCGCGCGGCTTCCCCGAAAGGTGGCGCGGCAATCCGCGTGGCCTCCATCTGCCAGAGCGCAAACTGAGATTCCTGGGAGCGGAAGCGCTCAAACGCGGCTCGAACCTCCAAAGAGCCGGCGAGCCGCGCCACTTCTTCCGGCAACGGGGGATAAGAATCAGGGGCTGCCACTTGCGGAATAAACTCCACGCTTCGGCTATCTTACAACGTACAGGCGAAAACGTCGGCTGAAGGCGGCTATCTGCAGCACCTTTGGTCAAATCGCCCGATTTACAGGCAACCGCTGAATTTTATGGAAACGTTGGCGAGCTTTCCAACATCCAATGCGTGCACGTAAAACGGTTGGGAACGCGCTGCGCAAATGAAAGCGGTTTTGATTTCTGCTACCATTCCGATCCACCCGTACCCTCTGCGTAAGAGCGCATTAGGAGATTCGCCATGACTATCTCCCAGAATAAGATTTTGAAAATCGCCGGCATTGTCGTTGCCGCCTTGATCGTGATTGCGGTCGCAATCCCGCTTTTTGTGAACGTCAATAATTACCGGCCGCAGATTGAATCGAGTCTCAGCTCCACTCTTGGACGGCCGGTGAAGGTCGGCAACCTGAGCCTTAGCATTCTGACGGGAAGCCTCGAGGCCGATCAGCTTTCCATCGCCGACGATCCCAAGTTCAGCAGTTCGCCATTCATCCAGGCGAAAACGCTGAAAGTTGGGGTGGAGTTGCTGCCGCTCATTTTCAGCAAAAGCCTTGATGTTACCCACCTCAAGATCGAACAACCACAGATCAGCTTGCTGCGCGATCGAGACGGCATCTGGAATTTCTCTTCGCTGGGAAATCACGCGGGACAATCAGCGGCGACGCAGAATACTTCGACCGGCGCGCCGTCGGCGAACGCGAACATCAGCGTTGACAAGCTCGACGTGACGGATGGAACGGTCACGCTCGGCTCGACCACGGGTAAACGCAAGCCAATCGTCTATGACAAAGTCACAGTTGCAATGCGCAATTTTTCCTTTACCAGTTCGTTTCCGGTAACGGCTTCGATCGAACTACCGGGCGGCGGGAGCGTCAAAGTCGCTGGCACCGCCGGGCCGATTAACTCCACCGACACTTCTCTGACGCCGGTGCAGGCCAAGGTGACGCTGCGCAAACTCGACCTGTCGCAGTCGGCTCTGGTTGACCCGTCATTGGGCGCTGCGGGCTCGGCGGATTTTGACGGCTCAGTCACTTCCGACGGCAACATCGCGAAGGCCAATGGCACTTTGAAAGCCACGTCGTTGAAAATCGTGCCTAAGGGCTCGCCAGCCACCGTGCCTGTACAGGTGGTATTCAGCGTCGAGCACGATTTGAAGCAGGTCAGCGGCAAAGTGCTGCAGGCCGATGTCACGATCGGCAAGGCATTGGCGAAGTTGACCGGCACTTATGATATGCACGGCGAAACCACGGCGATCCATACCAAGCTCGTTGGGCAGGGCATGCCGGTGGACGATCTTGAAGGCGTCCTGCCCGCTGTGGGCGTGGTTTTGCCGTCGGGCTCAAAGCTCAAGGGCGGAACGGTTTCGGTGGAACTCGATTCCAATGGTCCGCTCGACAAACTGGTCTCGACCGGCTGGGTCAAGATGAGCAACAGCGAGTTGACGGGATTCAACCTCGGCTCGAAGCTGTCGGCGCTTAGTTCGCTCACTGGCAAGCAAGTGGGAACGGGGAATGATACGAAGATCGAGAACCTGAGTTCGGACGTGCGCAACTCGAACGATGGCACACGCCTCGACAAGATCGATGTGGTGCTCCCATCGCTCGGAACGATGACCGGAGCGGGCACCATCAGTCCGAGCAATGCGCTCGACTTCAAAATGATTGCCAACTTGTCGGGCGTGGGCGCTGGACTTTCGAAAACGCTGGGCGCTGGATCGGGCGGCATTCCGGTGGACGTCGGCGGCACCACTTCGAATCCGACCTTCCTCCCCGATATGAAAGGAGTGGCCAGCGGGAAAGTAAAGGAACTGGTAAAGGGCGGTAAGAGTTTGGGCGGCTTAGGCGGGCTGCTGGGAAAGAAGCCGAACTAGAACGCATGCTCTAAGACGTGAGCTAATGAGCTTTGTCGCCTCCGCATGCCCCAGCGGCATTTGTGATCGACGAAACTTTAGCGGACGCTGCGGAGCGCCGTCTCCACCGCATGCGATTCGAGCGCCTGCATGCCGTTCAGAATAGCGGAGATTACATTTTCGTCGCCCACCACAGTGTTGATCATTACGTAATAAAGGGCGCGGGTCGGCCAATCGGCGTTGAAGTAATGTTTGATGTAGGCGATCCGTTCCCGGTCGACATTGTCGACGAGATCTTCGGCCTCTTCATGGCTCCTGCCAAGAGCGACCAGCCGGCGAATTTTTTCATCCCTCGGCGCATAAGTAAAAACCCGAAAAGTATCTTCACGATCGCGCAGGAAAAACGGGCCCCCGCGTCCCACAACCACCGCATTCCCTTCCTCCGCAATGTTGCGCATGATCTCCTCCACCATGGTCATCATGCGATCCGTATCAAAGGCGCGAGAATTGGCGATGGCCATTCCGCGCTCGTAACTTCCGCGCCAAAACGCTTTCGCTAAACGATAGAGGCGTCCGTCGACCCGCTCATCGCAGAGCGCAACCGCTGATTCCCCCACCTGCGCGCGCCTGGCAATCTCGCTCGTCAGTTGTTGGTCCCAGAGCTTCCAGCCCAACCGGCGCGCCAGTTCGCAGGCGATGCCTCCGCCGCCACTACCGAATTCGCGCTCTACGGCGATGATGCGAAACATGCGAACCTCCTTTCAGCGTCGTCCCACAATCTCCACTAGTGAACTACCATCCCCGCAGCCTTCGCTTTCTTGATCAAGAACACGCACGGGATCAAACAAGCGATTACGATTCCAAGCACCCAGAAATTGTCGATGTAGGCGAGCATAGTCGCTTGTCGAATCACGTTTCCCTGCAGCATCGCGTAGGCATGCTGCTGTGCTGAACTGCCTCCCGAGCCCGGACCGGCGTCTGAAAAAATACCCGTCATTCCGCGCAACGCAGACTGGAAGCGCAGGTTTGCCGGGTTCAGCGTCTCGACCAATTGCCCCTGATGAACCTGCGCGCGGCGAGCTAGACCTGTGGTGACGAAAGAAATCCCTACGCTGCCGCCAATATTTCTAGCGAGATTCATCAAGCCCGACGCCGCGTTATTCTTGTCGCGCGGCAGTCCCGAATACGCGGCAGTATTGATGGGCACGAACAGAAAGGCGAGCCCAAGCGCCTGATAGACTCGCGCCATCATCACCGTGTGAAAATCCACGCCCAAGTCGAACGACGTCATATGAAAGAGCGAAAACGAGAGCATCGACAGACCAAACAGCATGAGGTATCGCGGGCTGTAGCGAGAAAGCAGTAACCCGACAATCGGCATGGCCACCATGATGGTGAAACCGCCCGGCATGAGCGCCAATCCGGACCGTGCGGCAGTATATCCAAGCATGGTCTGCATGAACAGGGGTAATAAAAGCGTGCTTCCGAGCAGGGCGAAGCCAAGCATGAACATCAGGAAGTTTGACGTCGCAAAAGACCGGTTGCGAAATAAATGCAAATCGATAATGGGATCTTTATGGTGCCACTCCCAGAAGATGACGAAAATCAGCGAGGCCGCCGAGATCACGGTCAGCCACAGAATGAAGGGCGATTCAAACCAGTCGTCACGCTGGCCTTTGTCGAGGACGACCTGGAGGGTTCCGAGGCCGAGCGCGACGAAACC
The DNA here is from genome assembly GCA_003132405.1 of Acidobacteriaceae bacterium. Lineage (GTDB taxonomy): Bacteria > Acidobacteriota > Terriglobia > Terriglobales > Acidobacteriaceae > Acidiflorens. Next base: position 24,952 of record PKXQ01000133.1, read on the forward strand.
AAGCCCTGTGTAGTCGATACGCGTTTCACTCAACTGGCGGCGCTTGAAGTAAGGAGGATCCTGGATGAGCCGGGACGTCAGCAAGAGCGAAATAATTCCAACGGGGATGTTGATGAAGAAAATCCAGCGCCAGGTGAAATTGTCGGTAATCCAACCCCCAAGCGTCGGTCCAATCGCCGGCGCCATGACCACGGCGATGCCGTAGACCGCGAATGCCATGCCACGCTTGGCGGGAGGAAAAGTATCGGCGAGGATGGCCTGCTCGCTCGGCTGCAATCCTCCGCCACCCGCGCCTTGAAGGACGCGAAAGAAGATGAGCATTCCGAGGTTGGGCGCGAGTCCGCAGAGAAACGAACTGATGGTGAAGAGGGCGACACAGCCCATGTAGAAATGCTTGCGGCCGACGATCGAAGAGAGCCATCCGCTTAATGGCAGCACGATCGCATTCGACACTAGATAAGAGGTCAGGATCCACGTGCTCTCGTCCTGCCCGGCGGAAAGACTGCCGGCGATATGCGGCAGCGCTACGTTGGCGATGCTAGTATCGAGCACCTCCATGAATGTGGCGAGCGTGACGGTGAGCGCGATGATCCAAGGATTAATCGCGGGACGCCATTCGGCGGCCTCGTTCATGGTGATGGCGGCAGCGCCCATTATTAATTAGCTCTACTTAATCCACACCTTCGGAAGCACCGACATTCCCGGACGCAATTCGTGATTTTTAATCTCGCCCTTATCAAACACAATCTTCACCGGGATGCGCTGCACTACCTTCACATAGTTGCCGGTGGCGTTTTCGGGCGGCAAGAGGCTGAAGCGTTCTCCACTGGCACCGGCGAGCGAATCGACGTGACCGTTATATTTCTTGCCGGTGGCGTCGACGGAGATCTCGGCCGCCTGGCCGGGCCTGACGTTTCTAAGTTGCGTCTCTTTGAAGTTCGCGGTAACCCAGATGTCGCTTTCATCAAGCGGAATGATCATCATCATCACCTGGCCGGGTTGGACGTTCTGCCCAACCTCGACCGTGCGATTGCTAACCGCTCCGCTGACGGGCGCGGTGATCTTCGTGTATTGCAGGTTCAGCTCGGCCTGATCCAACGCCGCTTTTTTTTGATTGGCCACAGCCTGGGCGGACTCCGCGCGCGCGCGGATAAACCTCATTTGTTGCGGGGCGTTGCCGGCATTGCGGAGGTCGGCGTTGGCCTGCTCCAGCTTGCTTTGGGCTTGCTTGATCTGCGCCGCAAGAGCGTCGGCATTGGCGCGAGCCGCTTGCAGAGCTGCCGCCGCAGACTGGGAACTGTCGACCGCCTGATCGTATTGCTGTTCTGAGATTTCCTGTTTGTCGATAAGAATCTTGTAGCGGGCGAGATCGTTCTGCGCTTTAGTATTGTTCGCGTCCGCCTGCGCGACCTGCGACTTGGCGGCTTCGAACTGCTGGCGGGCGGCGGCGATTCCGGCTTGCGCCATGGAGACTCCAGCCTGCGCGCCGCTTACCTGGCTCGAGGTGCTCACGTTGGTGATGGGTACATTAATGCCCGCAGCGGACGCTTGGGCCTGAGCATCGGCGTATTCGGCGCGCGCCTGGTCAACCGCGACCTGGTAATCCGCAGCGTCGATCTCCACCAGCACAGTTCCCTTCTCTACATATTGGTTATCTTCTACGTTGAGCTTGATGACGTGGCCGCTCACGCGCGCGCTGACTGCGTTCACGTGACCGTCGATCTGCGCGTCATCGGTCGATTCGTAGCTTCCTAGATAACGCCACAGGAAGAAAACCGCGACCAGAAGAACCAGTCCGGCGATGATCAGTCCCCACTTTGTCCGCGGGCTGTTCAAGAAAGCGGAGCGGCGCTGATAGCGGGCTTCGCTGTCCGGAGAAGCCTGTGGTGGCTGGCCTTGCGAAGACGGAGTCGGCTGGCCTTGCGGCGACCGCGTTTCCGTCTGCGGATTGGGCTCGGCCACGACGCTGTTCGATTGCTCCATAATCTACTTCCCTTTCGACAAGTATTCGCGAACGCCCTCTTCGGCGCGTCCAAGGGCGCGGGCAAATGAAACCTTGGCCAAATTATGCATATACAAACTTGAAATGAAATTTTCGTGTGCACTTGCCAGCGCTTCTTGCGCCTGCACTACCTCGAGATTGTCGGTGACACCCGCGGAAAAGCGATCCTGCGATTGGGCGAGCGCCTGCTCGGCTAGATTGACCGAACTCTGCGCGACCTCGACCTGATCGCTTGACGACTTAAGGTCGAGCAACGCGTTGCGGATATCCTGATCGATTTGAGCGCGTGTGTCGGCCATCTGGGCCTGCGCCTGCCGCAAGCTGGCTTCCGCCTTCAAGACATCGCCGTGAACTTTTCCACCCTGAAAGATCGGAATATTCAGCGTGCCGAAGAGGGCGTAAGTAGGCAACACGCCGCCGGGCGTGGGGCCGATTTCGCCAAAATTCGCCGCCACATCGAGCGACGGATAGTAGCCGGCCGTGGCGGCGCTGAGTTCCAATTGCGCCGCGACCAGTCGGTCGTGCGCCGCTTTGTAATCGGAGCGGAAAGAATAGGCTCGCTGCACGCTCGTTTCCAGGTCAGGTATAGGAAACGCCTGATAAGGACTCTTATCGGCCAATTCAAATTCCTGTCGAGTCGCTAATCCAATAATGCGCGCCAGCGAAATTTTCTGTTTCGCGTAATCGCTCGTGGCCGCGATCAGTTGCTGCTGGCGCGTCTGGTATTCAACCTGGGCGCGGAGCGTATCAATCGCCGGAGCGACTCCCGCTTGCTGTTGCGCGACCGCCTTGTTGTAGAGCGCCTTCGCTGTCTGCACTTGCGCTTGTGCAGTTTCCACGCGGGCTGCGCCCGCGATCGCCTGAAGGTAGGCGTTGCCGGTAGCCAGTACGACCAGATCGCGCGCGTCTTTTAAATTGTATTGGGCTACGCCTTCGCCGATGACCGAGGATCGGTATTTCTGGATCGACTTCCAATCGAACACGCGCTGCGTCGCCGAGGCGCGAACGTCAAAGTAGGAAAAAGGCCCGATCACCGGTGGGAGATTAACGCCCTTGAAGAGTGAGCCGCTGAATCCCAACGCCTGAAGGCTCACTTTTTGCCTGACCTCCTGCACGTCACCATTAATGTTGGGCAGCAGGTCGCTGAGCTTTTGCCATTTCTCGCCTCGCGCTTCGACCGTGTTGTACTCCGACAAAAGTCCGGCGAGATTCTGGCGCAACGCCCGCTCGATCGCATCGCTGAAAGTCAGTTGAAGAACGCCGGGGGTGGGCTTCTCCTCCGGCACGCTTCCAAAAACTGGGTTCTGAGCTGAGGTTTGAACTTGTGAGGGCACAAACTGAGGAGCCTGAACTGGCGCCGCTGACATGGAGCTGCCGCCTGAATCCGAGCTCGAATTGGACGGTGGAGTGGAGGGACTGGACGATGGAGCTTGGCCGTAAAGCGCCACTGCAAAAATCGTTAGGCACCCGAGCAAAAGGATGATTTGCAAAGCGGACACGCAGGAGCGCATCGGACGGCGGGCAGGGCGGTTTGCGGAAGACATGAAGCCTGCGTTCTCTCCTCTACTAGACAAAAATTGTAAGCCCTTTGGATTCCTTTTCGCGCGCAAGCGATGCAAATTGTTGAAATAACTTGTGATCGCGGCGGAGTAACCTGTCCCGTCGCTGGTGAACGCACGAGCCGGGATGACTTTGGTCATCTTGTGTAACCCTGCTCCCAAAGGTCACTCTATAAGTCGAGTCAAGCACTTGCCCCCGATCGGTAACCCCCACAAGGAGCACCGCGAATGAGCGAACAAGCGAAGGTACCGGCCCAAGGCTCGGACTGGACTCGTCTGCTCACCGATCCCGACCTCGTCAGCCATCTCGGTAAACTCTTGCAGACCTACCGCGAAGTGCCCGCCGAACAGCGCGAAACGGCCTTGCTGCAGGCGATGCGCGAGATTAAAGACGCTGCCATAAAGGATCGCGAAGCCCGAGAGCATACTCCCGTGGCTGCAAACCCGGCGCCGCCGGCCGCGCTTCCCCGCCCTGAGCCCATTCAAATAACGCCGCCGTTCGAACCCGACCTGTTTACGCCGATTCTGCAATCCGATCGGCGCCGCTTTCAGCGCATCAAGTGCTATGTCGCAGTCGAGATTCACATTGAAGGCGTCTATGAGCCGGTGTGGGGCAATCTGGCGAATGTCGGCCGCGGAGGCTGCCTGGTCGAGACCGCCAGCGCCGTGCCTCCGGCCAAGGCTCTGGAGATCGGCTTGTGGGTAGCGAACGGCAAGGTCTGGGTGAAAGGCGTCATCATCAGCGGCGTCGCGACGCGGAGCGCGCCCTCTTTTGGCGTACGCGTGAAGTTCTCCGAAGAAGAGCTCTCCGGCAAGGAACACCTGCGCGAGTTCCTAAAGTTCGTCGAGAACACGGCCCGTAAATCACAGAGTGGCAAGGCCTATGTGGCACTATTAAAGGATTAAGCCGCGCCCCCTTCGACTAAGCCCAGGCCAGCAACTTTTCTCGCAGGGCGGGTTCATTCTAAATGAGACTCAGCATGCCATCGCCCGCGCGCCGACGCCGCTTCCTCGTGGCAGCCGTTCTACTCGCGGCCGCCGCCATCACCGCGCAGACCGCCCTCGGCCGCAAGAAAGACAAACCTGATGCGGCGTCTCCTCTGGACGATCGGAAGCGCGCTGTCCACGCGCTCAATCGCCTGACCTTCGGCCCGCGCCCCGGCGACGTAGAGCGAGTCCGCCGGATGGGCGTCGACAAGTGGATCGACCTGCAACTCCATCCTGAAAAAATTAATGACTCTGCCTTGGATGCCAAGCTCGCGGCATTTCGCACGCTGCGCATGGATACCAACCAGATCATAGAGAATTTTCCGCCTGAGCCGATGATCAGGCAGGTCGCGGATGGCAAAGCCCGGCTGCCCAGCGATCCCATGCAGCGCATCGTTTATCAGGCGCAGCTCCAGCGCCTGGATGACAAAAAAGAAAAGAAAGAAGAAGCCAAGGGGGGCGGGGCTGAAGCAAGAAACGCATCGGTCAGGAAAACCTCTTGCGTAGACATGACTTGTCCCGCCTCGATGAATGGTGATGCCGCACCAACTGCCGACGCCGTCGAGACGCGCCGCCGCGAAGCCCGCCGCCGCGACAATCTCAAGACGCAAGAACTCGCCGACCTCCCTCCCGACGATCGCATGAAGGAAATCATGGCCATGTCGCCCGAGGACCAGATCGTCCTAGCCGCCACGCGCGGCCCCAAGGCCGACGCCTTGCTCGAAGGCTTGAATCCGCGGCAGAAAGAGACCGTGGAGGCGCTCAACAATCCCGAGCAGGTAGTCGTCAACGAATTGACGCAAGCCAAGCTCTTGCGCGCGATCTATAGTGAACGCCAACTCGACGAAGTGATGACCGACTTCTGGATCAATCACTTCAACGTTTTCATCAACAAAGGCGCCGATCGCTATCTAGTGACGAGTTATGAACGCGATGCGATTCGTCCGCACGTGCTCGGAAAATTCGAGGATTTACTGGTCGCGACCGCCAAAAGTCCGGCGATGATGTTCTACCTCGACAACTGGCTGAGCGTTGGGCCGGATTCAGAAAAGGCGCTCGGCATTGCGCCCAATTCGCGCGGCCATGGCAATCATCCGCAGGCTCGCCCGAATGGCAAGCGCAAGCAGGCCGTTGGACTCAACGAAAATTATGGCCGCGAGTTGATGGAGTTGCACACGCTCAGCGTCAACGGCGGCTACACGCAAAAAGATGTCACCGAGGTCGCGAAAGTCTTCACCGGCTGGACGATTGATCCACCGCAAAAAGACAGCGGATTCCGCTTCGACCCGCGCATGCACGAGCCCGGAACAAAGATCGTTCTCGGCCATCGCATCAAGGAAAAAGGCGAAAAGGAAGGGCTCGAAGTACTGCACCTGCTCGCGCGCAATCCCAACACCGCGCATTTCATCTCGCAAAAGCTGGCCATACGATTCGTCAGCGACGATCCTCCGCCAGCCCTCGTCGATCGCATGGCCAGGACTTACCTGAAAAAAAATGGCGACATTCGCGAGGTGCTGCGCGCGATGTTCAAGTCGCCCGAGTTTTGGGCGCCCGAAGATTACCGCGCCAAAGTAAAGACGCCGCTTGAATTCGTAGTCTCAGCCGTGCGCGCTAGCGGAGCGAATGTCGAAGATACACGCGCTCTCGTCGGCACGCTCAACAATATGGGCATGATGCCTTACGCGATGCTGCCGCCCACCGGGTATTCCATGAAAGCCGCGGTCTGGGTCAACTCGTCCGCTCTCTTGGGACGAATGAATTTCGCGCTCGGCTTAGCGGCGGGAAAGATACGCGGCGTCAAAGTCGACGCTGCCGGCTTGGCCGGAGGAGCGCTGCCCGCAGCCACTTCGTCAGTAGCTTCGTCCGGAACTATGGCAAGTGCATCGACGGACACTTCTACGAAATTGAACGACGCGCAGCAAGTATCGGCATTGTTAGAAAATTCGCTGTTGGCAGGCGACGTCTCAAAGCAGACCCACGATACCATCTGCAAGCAATTGGAGGATCCGAAGATCAGCCAGCGGCGTTTGGATGACCCCAAGCGTCCGCCCAACGTGGCCGCAATAGCAGGATTGATTTTTGGCTCGCCGGAATTTCAGAGGAGGTAAGCTGTCAGTTGTCAGTTATCAGAATTCCGTTAGGGCCTTAACTGATGGCTGATAGCTGAAAGCTGGTTTATCTATGTCCATCACTCGACGCATTTTCCTACGCAATGGCGCATTGGCAGTGGTCGGCACGACCGCGCTGCCCAGCTTTCTCGCTCGCGCGGCCTTCGGCGCGGCCGATCCCGGCATTCGCAACAAGCGTCTGGTCGTCATCTTTCAGCGTGGAGCGGCCGACGGGCTCAACATCGTCGTGCCTCACGGCGAGCCGAGTTACTACGCGATGCGGCCGACGATTAATATTCCGAAGAAATCGGTGCTCGATCTGGACGGCTTCTTCGGATTGCATCCTGCGATGTCATCGTTTCAGCCGCTATGGAAACAGAAGCACCTCGCCATCGTGCACGCCACCGGATCGCCCGACCCAACGCGCTCGCACTTCGACGCGCAAGATTTTATGGAATCCGGGACACCCGGTGTGAAGGTGACCGACGATGGCTGGTTGAATAGAACGCTGCGCGATCTTCCGCCCGATCAATCTGCGTTCCGCGCCATTGCGCTTGGCCCGTCTCTGCCGCGCATTCTCTCCGGCAAAGAGCCAGCGCTTGCCATCAATAATCTGAACGATTTTTCGGTAGGCGGGAAAAATCCCAACGCGGCGGCAAACACCTTCGAAGCCATGTACGACCACTCAGTTGATGCGGTGCTGCACGGTACTGGAGAGGAAACGTTCGACGCCGTCAAGATGCTGAAGGCAGCCGATCCTGCTCACTACACGCCGGCAGCAAATGCCAATTATCCCAAGGGCCGCTTCGGCGATAGCCTGAAACAACTCGCGCAAATGATCAAAGCCAACCTCGGAGTGCAAGTCGCCTTCGCCGATATCGGAGGCTGGGACCATCACGTCAACGAAGGCAGCACGCAGGGACAAATTGCCAACGTGCTCGGCGATTTTTCGCAATCGATTGCAGCATTCTGGACCGACCTCGGCGATCTCGGAGAAGACACCGTAGTCGTAACCATGTCCGAATTCGGCCGCACCGCGCGTGAAAATGGCAACCGCGGAACCGACCATGGCCATGCCAACGTGATGTTCGTGATCGGCGGTCCGGTGAAAGGTGGCCGAGTCTATGGCCGCTGGCCGGGCCTGGATCAGTCGCAGCTCTACGAGGGGCGCGATCTGGCGGTGACCACAGACTTCAGGCTGGTGCTCAGCGAAGTCGTCTCGCGCTATCTCGGCAATAAGGATCTGAAAGAAGTGTTTCCGGGTTTCGAAGGACAAGCGGATCAGTTTGTAAAACTGCTAGGGTAGGTGAGAGGTCATTGCAGAGGTCAAAGGTCAGATTGCAGAGTTAAGAACTTCGTTTTCACCTCTGCAATCTAACCGCTAACCTCTGACCTTTCCCGCATTACTCAGCGTTCGCGCCACCGGCGCCAGCACCCTCTCAATTTCCTCCCGCAGCCAGCGATTTGCGGGATCATTCTCTACACTCTCATGCCAATACAGGTGCGCTTCGAGACGCGGCGCGGGGAGCGGGAAGGGATAGACACGGTACATCGGCCCCGCACTCGCCGAGTTCGTATTGAGCAATTGTGCGTGGCGCTCGGGCAAAGTCAGCAGCATATCGGTGTTGCTGACGACCAGACAAGCAGTGTGGTTGTGCTGGCTGCGCAGAAACACCTGGCGGCGAAGGCCGCGGCGGCTGAGTTCGATGTCGATCAGGCTGGGACCTTGACGCCGCGAAGAGACTTGTATGTGGCGCTGCGCGAGATAAGCGTCGAGGTCAAGCTTATCTTTCTTCTTGAACGCCGGGTGACCGGGGCGGGCGACCACCACGAATGCTTCGTTCAAGAGCCACTTGTGGCGAATGCGATCGCTCACCGTCATCGGAATTTCGATCGCCAGATCGACCGATCCGCTGGCCAGTTCTGTCTCTATATCACGGCGCTTGATTCTAGAGGTGGTGATCGACATTCCCGGAGAAGCATCCTTCAGCCGCCGCAACAACGATGGAAGAATCAGCCCTTCGGCATATTCCCACAACGACAGATTAAAATTCCTGCGTGTATCTTCCGGAACGAAGTTGCGGCTCTGGCTAAGGTTTGTCTCGAGAATCTGCAGTGCCTGTCGCACCTGATCAATCATGTTACGGGTGAAGGGAGTCGGTACCATGTGCGCACCCTGGCGGACGAAGAGCGGATCTTGCAGGAGATCGCGCAGCCTCTTTAACGCGTGGCTGATTGCCGGTTGCGTAAGGTTGAGCTGCTGGCCGGCGCGAGTGATGTTGCCCTCGCGATAGATGGCCTCGAGCACCACAAACAAGTTCAGGTCGACCTGACTTAAATGCACGCCGCATATATTACAGGATTCACAAGATTCATTAGGAGAATTCTGGCGTAGTGGCTACGCTAGCAACTGCGCACACTCGCCTTTCGTATCAGGGTATCGCTTTAGCGATACCGCAAGTTCGCCAGAATCAGACGCCCCTTTAAGGGGCTGTGCGCCAGAGCCCGATTTTTTCAGCATGCTAAGCCGCTGAGGTGAGTCTCCACTCACGAAAGTGGTCTATGGATTTTTCCCTGTCGACGAAAGCTCAGAGCTACGTCGAACGCCTCAAGGCGTTCATGCAGGAGCACGTCTTGCCTGCGGAACCCGAGTATCAAGCACAAGTGCAAAATTCTCCCGACTGGAAAAACTGGAAACAGCCTGCGGTGATGGAGGTTCTGAAGAAGAAGGCGCGGGCCGCGGGCCTGTGGAATCTCTTCCTCCCTGACGGCGATTACGGCACCGGCCTCACCAACGTCGAATATGCGCCGCTGGCGGAGATTACTGGGCGATCCTCGATTGCTCCCGAAGTCTTCAATTGCAATGCTCCTGACACCGGCAACATGGAAGTGCTGTTGAAGTATGGTTCGGCGGCGCAAAAAGAACGCTGGCTCAAACCGCTGCTGGCGGGCGAAATTCGCTCGGCGTTCTGCATGACCGAACCCGGCGTCGCTTCTTCGGATGCCACGAACATGCAGGCTACCGCGGTCATCGAAGGGAGTCACGTCGTTCTCAACGGCCTGAAGTGGTGGAGTTCGGGAATCGGGCATCCGCATTGCCGTGTGCTGATCTTCATGGGCATCACCGAGCCGTTTGCGGCGAAGCATCGGCGTCATTCGATGGTGCTGGTGCTGCGTGATGCTCCGGGGGTTGAGATCGTGCGCATGGTTCCGGTGTTTGGCTCTTATGATTCGCCCTTCGGTCATGGGGAAGTGCGTTTCACCAATGTGCGCGTGCCCGTAGACAACATCATTGCCGGACCTGGGCGCGGATTCGAAATTGCGCAAGGCCGGCTTGGGCCGGGGCGAATTCATCACTGCATGAGAACTCTGGGAGCGGCCGAACGCGCCCTTGAACTTTTATGCCAGCGCTCGCTGCAGAGAGTAGCTTTCGGCAAACCGCTGGCTGAACTCGGCGGCAATGTTGATGTGATTGCCAATGCGCGCATCATGCTCGAGCAGGCGCGCCTGCTTACTCTGAAGGCCGCCTGGATGCTCGACGAAGTCGGCGCGAAAGGCGCGCGCAGCGAAATTTCCCAGATCAAAGTTGCGGTCCCGAACATCGCCTTGCAGATTATCGATCAGGCAATTCAGATGCACGGAGCTGCTGGCGTCTCGCCCGATTTTCCGCTCGCCGATATGTTTGCCACGATTCGCACCCTGCGGATTGCCGACGGTCCCGATGAAGTGCATCGGGCGTTGATTGCCAAGCTGGAGTTGGCGAAGTATCGGGACTGAGGGCTAACTGTAGGGGGCAGGTCACAGGTGTCAGGTGACAGGCGCAAGTCTCAGTCTTGCGGGGGCTCGTTTCAGCCCGAGACGTGACCCCGTCCTATCGGAATACGAGGTTAGTCGTCGATGGCCTTAGAACGGGTTGACTTGGGGAAAATGAATCTTCAGCTTATAGCAAAGGAAGAGAATGAGGATCGCGCCCACTGTGGAAAAAATGAGGCCGGCGGGATGATATCGTTCATTTGTCGGGCGCGAAAACATGTGCGTAACGGCGCCGCCCATGATCGAGCCAATGATGCCGAGCACGATCGTCCAGAAGATCGTCATATGTACGTGCATCACCGATTTTGCGATAACCCCCGAGATTAGCCCAATGAGAACATACCAGACTAAGTGAAACATACTTTTTCTCCAGCGTTCGCCCGGATTCGCTTGCTGCTCGCCCATATTGGCAAGCAGCAAGCGGCACCCGAGACTGTAGTTCCCAAGATCAGCCAGGGCAAATCTACAGCTCACTTCTGGGCGTTGTTCTCCACGACCAGAGACCCTTCATTCCGAAAAAGGTGGCTATCGATCGTGATCCTTGCCTAGTTCATGGACTTTGTAGTGCTGTTTAAAGTGGCCGTTGTCGCCATATTCCCAAACGTCGCCACTGCGGGTATCGAAGAACGCGTGGTTACCCCCGGTACCATACGAGAATTGGACACCGCTGTAGGATCCGTCCGCCATGGCGGCCTGAGGTTGAAGGATTGGTTGCAATACCATCACCGCAAGAAGCAAAGCGACGAGTGTGAGGATAATCTTCGTGTAAAGGTCAATGCGCATGTGAGGCCTCCAATGTATTGTTTCCGCTGATTTCTTGAGCGCAGATTATTTATAAGGCACCGAAGGGTTGCTGACTGAGCAATATTGCACACCTTGTTGTTATCCGCAGCAGAGCGATTTTGAATCGGTATATGTGAAAGTTCTATGAATGATGAAGAGGGTGGGATTCGATGATTCTTGTCTTCCCAGCGCTGAAACGCTGGCCAAGGTTGGCGCCTCTCCGGGGCTGGAAGGTCATGCGACTCCGCTATGGCTGCGCACGGCCCCGCCGATACATATCAAAACGTACGTATATTTTTGCAGCTACAAATGTTCCACGTGGAACATTTGTACATACAAAGCGCGTCAGAACGAGAAGCGCACCCCCAGTTGCACCTGCCTCTTGGGGAATGCCGAGGTGAAGGCCAATGGGGTGCTTGATGAGACTATGCCTCCTCCGGCCAGGGCTGTGCCGGGTTTGATTCCTTTCACGTTGAAGGTGGTGAAGCCGGGCTCGAAGCCGAACAGGGGGCTGACTTCATTGTTTACGCTGGCGTAGTTGGTGCGGTTCGGGATGTTGAAGCCTTCGGCGACGAACTGGATGTTCGACTTCTCGCCTAGCTTGTGAGCCCAGGTGAGGCGCATGTCGAAGTCGATGTAGTCGGGGCCCAGGCCGGTGTCGCGGGCGGCTCCTATGGGGCGCTCGTTGGTGATGTGATTGTTGCCGTTGACTTCGCCTCCGGCCAGCAGGTTGAAGGGATGCCCGCTGTGGGCTTCGAAGATGGGAGAGAGTTGGAAGCCGGACAGATAATTCTGTCTCCAGGGGCTGTTAATTACTCCCGCAATAACTAACTTATGACGCTGATCGAATTCGGAGAGGCTGCGATCTAGGTTCAGGTTGGTGGGATCTTGCGGTCCGTAATCGGTGTTGTAGTCGGTCGAGGTGTCGAAGGCTTTGCTGTAGGTGTAATTGCCGAACAGCGTAAACTGGTCACTGAAGCGCTTTTTGACCTCGATGATGCCGCCTTCGTAAACAGCGTAAGCCCCGGAGGTGTATTGGTTGTTCTGGACGATCAGCGGATTGTAAACGCACGGGTCGACATTGGGGACAGGCTGGCAGGGATAAACCGGAACTCCCCCAACCTGCGGAACTTCGGTGCCGCCCAGCGGGTCGGCAGCCGGGCTCGTGTTCCAGTTGCGATAGGAAACCGTCTGGCCATTGGCCAACTTTACCGTGCTGAAGGGCGCCGGTATCAGCCCACCGCCTGGCGTTGTCACCAGATTGGTGTCGATGGCGACTGGGAGTCTCTGGGTGTGAGTGTAGATTCCGCTGAGAGAGATGGAGAAGCCGGTTCCGATCTCACGCTCGATGCCGAAGGAGGCCTGCTGCGCTATCGGAGGACGATAGCCGGGCTGGTTCACGAAAATAACCTGCAGTGGAGAGAGCGGGCCGCTGTTGGTTACGTCGATGCCGAAGGGTTGGGCACCCGCAAATGGGCCAGCCACTGCGGCTGGCGTGACGCATGCGTTATTGCCGGCGGTGGGAGTGGTGCACTGAATCAATCCCTCGGCGAAGAGGGTTTGGAAAATGGTGGCCGAGCCGGCTATGCCGAGTGCCGGAACCCCACTTATGCCGTCGGCGTAGATGGAGATTTCGCGTTTGCACGGGTTAGTGGTGGTGCCGGGAATGATAGTGGTGCCGAACTGCGAGACACCGCAGATCGCGGTGACGTTTGCGACTTGGCCGGCGCTGGTGCTGTTCTCGACGGCGGCGCGCCCCGCGCCTACTACGCCGAGGCTCAGGTCGACGTCGGGAATCTGCGCGTCGACGGGTCCGTAGAAAATTCCGTAGCCACCGCGGATCACAGTCTTGTGATCTTTAAAGGGGTCCCAGGCGAACGAAACGCGGGGGCCGAAATCTTTCTTATAGGTAGTTAGCGGTGCGAACTGAGTGTCGAGTTCCCAGCGCAGACCGTAATTCAGGGTGAAGTTCGACGTCATCTTCCAGGAATCCTGGCCGTAGAAGGCGGTCAGGGGGCGGGCGTAATAGCCGTAGGTGGGATCTCCGAAGCCCTGCTGGTAAATTTCAGGGAGGCCCAATCCTGCCCCTTGCAATGAGTTGAGTGTGGCTCCTGCGAGCTGCGGACTGAGCGCGACCCCGGGGAGCGCACCGAAGACCCAGCGGCCAGGGAAGAAGGTGTGCGACTCGGTGTGGTTACCTCGGAGCAGTTCGTAGCCTCCGAACTTGAAGGTGTGATGGCCGCGGATGATCGTGAAATTGTCGGCGAATTCGTAGCGGCGCAGGACGGTGATGTTGGGGAGGAAGATATTGGTGCCGATATTATTGATGAACCCTGGAATCTGGAGGCCGGCTTGGGCGGGCTCGTTTGGAATTACGTTGAAGCTGTTGTAATCCCACTGCACGCGGGCCTCGTTCTGGGCGCGCGGACCGATTTGGTGATACCAGGCTGCCTGAAAATTGTTGTCGTAGGTATGGATGGAACTACCTGCGGAGTACGCGGTGAGCGACTGCACATCGGGCGACTCTTCAAGGTCGTGGCCGTAGCGGTAGGTCAAAGAAAGATCGTTGCTCGCGTCGAAGTGGTGATCGAGGCGAGTGGATGCCAGATATTCGCGGGTATTGTAAGCGAAGACTCCGCCTTGGGATTCAAACTGGGTGACGAGGTAGGCATTGAGCGCGGTTTGGCCCGCCGTTACGAACGGGTTCGACGGGGAAGTCGGGCTTATCGACAGAAGACCCTGGAGGGCGTAAGCGCACTCGGGCCCAGGCAAATCTGGAAGTCCGGCGAGGCAAGCCACGGGGGTCGGGTTGGTTGCTAGGGCCGTGATAATCGCCTGCTGCGCAAACCTCGGATCAGTTTGTGGAAACGGATTGCTGGTTGCAGTGGCGGAGGGGCCGGCGAAAATTGAACTGTCGGTGAGAATAGGAACGGAATTCTGCGAGTTCTGCCGCAGGCCTTCGAAAGAAGCGAAGAAGAAAGTTTTGTCTTTCGAAATGGGGAAGCCCATGTTGCCGCCGTATTGCTGTCGGCTGAGCGAATTCTTAATCGGATCGCCAACGGAAGTAGTGTTGAAATTCGAGTAGGTGGGGTCATTCGCCAAAGCTGAGCTGAAGGCGAATGGGTCGCGGGCATCGAGCGCGTCATTGCGGAAAAATCCATAGAGCGTGCCGTGCACATCATTGCCGCCGGACTTGGTAACGATGTTGATGGAAGCGCCGGTGGCGGCTCCGAGGTCGGCGCCGTAGTTACTGCGATTGATTTGAAATTCCTGGACGTCATCCTGGTTGACGGTGAGGCGGACGCCGCCGCTGTCGCCGGAAGTTTCGCCGCCGTCGATGGTGATACTGTTGCCGCGGCCGTTGCTGCCATAAAAGGACAGGCCGCTTTGCGGCGTTTGCTTGACTCGGAAATCCTGATCGCCTGCGAGACGGGTTGAGTCGGAGACTCCGGGCGCGAGCAAGGTAAAGGTGAGGTAATCGCGGCGATCGATGGGCAGGTCGGCAATGTATTGCTGGCTGATGGTGTCGGCCTGGCTGCCGCGTTCGGTTTCGACGATGGGCGGCTGATCATTGATCTCGACGACGGTCGTAACTTTGGAGAGGCTGAGCTTGAAATCGGAAATAACGGTCTGACCTACGGCGACGATCACGTTTTTTCGAATCTCGGTGGCGAAGCCCGACATTTCCACGCTGACGTCGTAGGTCGCGGGGGAAAGTCCGGCGACACGGAATTGACCGGTGCTATCGGTCATCGTGTTGCGCTTGAGGCCGGTCTGAGTATCGACTACGCTGACGGTCGCTTTAAGCACGACGCTGCCGGCGGAATCGGTGACGGTACCCGTGATCTCACCGGAGGTTCCTACGCCTTGCGCAACGGCGAGTAGAGTGCCGAGCAAGAGGCACGCGAAGATGCATGCGATTCGGCGCATCGTGGAATCGATGGATGCTTGCTTACTGGAGCGATCAATTCTCGAGGAATTGCTTTTCCAGGAAAGAGCAGTGCGGCGCGAAACAGCGCGAAGGTCGAAAGTGCTTTGTTGAGAACTCATATTCTCCCTGCCTCACAAGGCTTGCGTCACGGCAAATTGGGACGGCGGCATTCTACCAGTATTCGACACAGGTTCTTCCGACGTTTTGATCTTACGGTCAGAATATTGTCGCGTTTTGGTTTTGTGTTGGACCCAGTGAATGAGACGAAAAAAACTCCCCACACTCCTGCCGCTTCAGGGCGCCGACTTCTCATGATGGGCGGGAGCGTATCTGTGTTCGCGTAATTCATCAAATGAATTATTTTGATGATGAAGTATGCCCGTGGAGAATGTTTGCGTTAATTCCAGTAAACACGGGTCGAGCGCAGCGAACGGTTGGAAATTTTGCTGTTAGCTGACTGGGTTCTCGTTCGAGTTGGAGAAAAGAAATTCCAGAATTGCGCGCTGAGCGGCTTCGGTCTGATCGGTGGTAAAGAGATGACTCGCGTGGTTGAGCAGGACCAATTTTGCGTTGGGGATACGCTCGGCGATTAATTTTCCATTAGCGGGAGGCACGAGGGCATCGGACGTGCCGTGAATGACTAGCGTAGGCGATTTGACTTCACCGAGCCGACTGTAGCTTTCCCACGCCAGAATTGCCTGCAACTGGGCCATGTAGCCTGCCTGGGTTGTGAGGCAGCGGCGGCGCAAGATGATATCTTCTTCAACTTTATCGCGTGGCGTGGCCGCGTCGTAGATGTAGGGGAGGATAGCTTCGCGAGATTGCTCGAAGGTCATTCCGCGCGCGAAGAGGATGTCGATAACTTTTCCTTCGGCGCGAACCGCGGATGGCCCGCCGGGCGAGGTGCAGCCGAGGATCAGCGCGCCCGTTCTTTCAGGATATTGCAGCGCGAATTCCTGAGCGATCATGCCACCCATCGACACGCCGAAAACGTGAGCGCGGGAAACGCCGGCGGCATCGAGAACGGCGGCCGTGTCCGAGGCCATAGTGGCGATTGAATAAGGGCCGGGAGGGACGTCACTTGATCCGACACCTCGATTGTCGAGCGCGATGGTGCGGAAGTGTTGCGAGAGGACTGGGCGCGTGCGATGCCACAGGGCTGAGGAATAGCCGAGGCCCATAATCAGGAGGAGGGGAGTTCCCTGCCCTTGTTCATCCCAGTAAATCTTGGCGGATTGATTGTTGATGAATGGCATTCGGGGGCGTATCCCTTAACTTACCTTCAGCATTAGCTTGCTGTTGTTCTCGCCTTTGAAAAGCTTGAGCAACGTTTCGGGAAAAGTTTCCAGGCCTTCGACGATATCTTCGCGTGATTTGAGTTTGCCGGCGGCCATCCAAGCGGCCATTTCCGCTCCGGCTTGGGGGTAGCGATCGACGTAGTCCATTACCAGCATGCCCTTCATCGAGGCGCGATTGATTAGGAGAGACATGTAGTTGCTTGGGCCAGCGACGGGGGCGGTGCTGCAGTATTGCGAGATTGCTCCGCAGATGACGATTCGGGCGCCGCGCGCGAGGTTGGCGAGCGCAGCCTCCAGAATCGAGCCGCCGACGTTGTCGAAATAGACATCGATGCCCTTGGGACAATGTTGCCGGAGGGAGCGTCTGACGTCTTCGGATTTGTAATCGATAGCGGCATCGAAGCCGAGGTCTTCGACGATATAGCGGCACTTCTCGGGGCCCCCGGCGATGCCGACGACGTGGCAGTTTTTGATTTTGGCGATTTGGCCGACGATGGTGCCGACGGCCCCAGCTGCGGCGGAGACGACGACTGTTTCTCCGGGCTTGGGCTGGCCGGTGTCGAGGAGTCCGAAATATGCGGTCATGCCGGTCATGCCGAGGACGCTTAGATATTTGGGTAGAGGGAGGATTCTTGCGTCGATCTTTCGGACGCCGGTGCCGTCGGTGAGCGCGTATTCCTGGACGCCGAACAATCCGGAGACGTGATCGCCCACGGCGAAGCGCGGATTGCGCGAGGCGGTGACGACGCCGAGGCCGAGGGCGCGCATGACTTCTCCGATGGCGACGGGCGCGACATAAGACCGCACTTCGTTGACCCAACCGCGCATGGCGGGATCGAGCGAGATGTACAGCACTTGAACCTGGAACTCGCCGTCTTTCGGCTCGTCGGCGGGCTCTTCGACGTAGGTCCAATCGGTGCGCTTGGGCATGCCTACGGGACGCGCGGCGAGAAGGAATTTGTGATTGGTGAGGGGCATGGTGACTCCTTATATGTCGTAACTTCCTGGTAATTCCACGACTCAGACTGTGTAGCGTTCGTTGGCGAGCAGGCGCCCTGCGATCTGGCGGCGCAGTGCGATGGCGTTCACGGGATCGTGAGCTGCATAATCACGCAAGCGCGACAGATTGCGGCGCAGTTCGTCGGCATCGGAGCTGCCGCTAAGCACCGTTCTCGATGCTTGTTCGATGCGGGCGATGGCATCGCGCAGGTAGACAGCGGTAGCATCGGCGGCATTTGCCCCGGCGCCGGCGGCTGCAAGTTTGCGGCTGCGCAAGAGTGCCGACTCCATCGCGAAGACTTCCATGATGATGTCGGAGAGATTCATGATGATCTCTTGTTGCTGCTCGATCTTGTCGGCGTATTTTCCGTGCGCGATTCCAATGGTGAGCAAGGCGATTTTTTTGGCGCTGTGGACGAGATTCATTTCCGCGTCGTTTGTGAGCGCGGGCTGCGGCGGGGTTTGATTGAGGACGGCGCAGGCTGCTTCGAACAGCGGCAAAAGGCCGCGGGACGCTCGTTTCAGCGGCATGCCGGTGATGACCAGGCGATTGATTTCGCTGGTGCCTTCGAAGAGGCGGTTGATGCGCGAATCGCGATAGGCGCGCTCGACGGCATAATCGTGATGGTATCCGTAGCCGCCGTGGATTTGAACACCTTCATCGACGACATAGTCGAGCATTTCGGAGGCATAGACTTTGACCATCGAGCACTCGGCGGCAAACTCTTCGATGGCCTTGAGTTCCTGGTTGGGATCGCCGGTTGCTGCGCCGTGCATTTGATTTTCAATCAGTCCTACGACGCGCCAGGTCATCGACTCGGCTGCGAAAATGCGGATGGCCATTTCGGCGAGCTTGTGTTGAATGGCGCCGAAGTCGGCGATGGACGCGCCGAAAGCCTTGCGCTGCTTGGCATATTTCAGGCTGATGGCGAGGACGTTTTTCGCTGCGCCTACGCTGGCGGGGCCGAGTTTGAGGCGGCCGATGTTGAGAATGTTGAATGCGATGACGTGACCGCGGCCAATTTCTCCGAGGACGTTTTCTATTGGGACGGCGACGTTGTCGAAATAAACGGCGGTGGTGGAACTGCCGGTGATGCCCATCTTGTGCTCTTCCGCGCCGCTGCTCACGCCGGGGAAGGCGCGCTCAACGAGGAAGGCGGTGAACTTTTCTCCGCCGACCTTAGCGAAGACGGTGAAGAGATCGGCGGCGCCGCCGTTGGTGATCCACATTTTCTGGCCGTTGAGGATGTAATGTTTCCCGTCGGGCGAGAGGTCGGCGCGAGTGCGCGCGGATAGCGCATCGGAGCCGGCGAGAGGCTCGGTGAGCGCATAGGCGGCGAGCATTTCGACTTTTGCGAGCTTCGGCAGATATTTCCGCTTCTGCTGATCGTTGCCGAAGTAGACGAGGGGCAGCGTGCCGATACCGGTGTGAGCGGAGTGCCAGCCTCCATAGGAACCGTCGCGGCCCAAGCGCTCTGATGTGACCATGAGCGAGGGCAGATCCATGGCCATGCCGCCGTATTCTTCGGGGATGGTCATGGCAGTGAGGCCGAGATCGACGGACTTGCGCAGTACGCTGAGTGCGAGGCCGGGCTTTTTTTCGCGGATCGCGGGGAGGTTGGGCTCGACTTCGTTGGCCCAGAATTCGTCGACCATCTGGCCGACGGCGAGATGTTCGTCGGTCAGATCTTCGAGCGTGAAAATATCCTGGGGCGCCGAATCTTCGAGCAGAAACGCGGTGCCTTTGGTTGTCTTGCGCGGGGTATCTGTTAGTGTGGTCATGAAATATTCCTATGCCGCCTTTTGAAATTGAGAATCTGAAATCTTTGAAACAGTACGAAGGGCGCGAGTTTCCCGCGACCGACTGGTTTGTTGTCAGCGAGGATCGCATCCAGAAATTTTCGGAAGTCACCGAGGATTTTCAGTGGATTCATATGGATGACGAACGGGCGCGGCGTGAGTCTCCATTTGGGGGCGCAATTGCTCAGGGCTTTCTCACGCTTTCGCTGCTGAGTTACTGGGTGAAACAGGCGATCCAGATACGAACGGGCGTCGCCATGACGGTCAATTATGGACTGAATAAGGTGCGGTTTCCTTTGCCGGTGCGTTCGGGATCGAGGGTGCGCGCTGGCGTGACTTTGCTTTCGGCGAAGGAGTCGGCGCGATTTATTGACGTGGTCTTCCTTATACGCATGGAAAGCCAGGGCGTTGACGGTAAGCCTTCCACTAAGCCCTGCTGCGTTGCCGAATGGCTGGTTCGCTATTATGCGAAGTGAGCGGCAATTCATATCGTCTCGCTTTCGGCGGTGAGCCAGGAGGCGCGCATTAGAGTGTGAATTCTCTGCGGCAGCACGGCGAAACGCTCGTCTTGCGTCAATCCCTGCGCGTAGCGATAGTAGATTTGCTGAATGATGACGGCCACTTTGAAACGTGCAAAGCCCAGATAGAAAATCATGTCGCCGGGATCGCGGCCGGTGGCGGCGGCGTAACGCTCGACTAACTGGGCGCGAGTCAGGGTGCCGGGAAGCGTGGTGGGCGCGCTGCGAATTTCCTTGAAATCTTCGGGGTCTTGAGGGTTAGTCCAGTAGGCGAGCGCTGTTCCGAGGTCGGTGAGCGGGTCGCCAATGGTGCACATCTCCCAATCGAGGACACCAGCGATTTTTGTCGGGTCATTGGGATCGAGGACGAGGTTGTCGTATTTGTAGTCGTTGTGGATTAGCGCCGATTCATGGGTTGCGGGCATGCGGGCGGTGAGCCATGGAGAGATGCGTTCGACTTCGGGCAGGTCGTGCGTTTTCGAATTGTGGTAGCGCTCGATCCAGCCTTTGACCTGGCGTTCGAGATAGCCTTGCGGCTTGCCTAGATCGGCGAGGCCGGTTGCGGCGTAATCGAGCGTATGCAGACGCGCTAGATTGTCGATGAATACTTCACTCAGGCGGCACGCGGTCTCCGGCGGAAAAGGCATGCCAGGAGGGGGATCGCGGCGGATGATCAATCCGCGAATCGGCTCCATCAAATAGAAGGGTGCGTTGAGGATCGACGGATCGTCGCAGTAGAGGAGCGCTTTCGGCGCAAGCGGATAGGCAGTGTGGAGTTTCGAGAGCACGCGAAATTCGCGGGCCATGTCATGCGCGGAGCGCACTTTGCTGCCGAAAGGTGGGCGACGCAGGACGAGTTCGCGGTTGCCGAGACGCAGCAAGTAGGTCAGATTGGAATGGCCGCCGGGAAATTGCTCGACTGTAATTGGGCCGGCGTCGCCGAGGCGATCTTGCAGAAAGGGTTGCAGGCGGGCGATGTCGAGCTCTTCGCCTGCTCTTACTGTTCCGGCTTGATCTCTGAGTACCACCATATTGCAGTTCCTGTTACCTACCGATACGTCAGTAGGCCGTCGCCATCGAGATGCGGATGCGCGTTGAAAGTGCTCAGGGTGAAGCGTTCGCCTGACGCTAGAAATTCGCTGAAGGAAGCGTTGCGCGACATCCAGGTCATTTGCAGCGCGTCTTCGGGGGAAAGATGCAGGGCGCGGCGCATGGCCGCGCCGATCGGGCCCGCCGACGTGAAGGCTACTGCGGTTGCCGATGGTGGAGTGTCGCGTATTACTTGCGCCAAGCCTCGCTCGACGCGCAGACAAAAATCGTTCCATGATTCGACATTCGCTGCGGTGATTTCTCCCGCGACCCACGTGCTGATCACGGCTTCGAACAATTGTTGAAAAGTCTTGCGGCGGTCAGCGTGGTCGAGTGCTGCTTCGAATTCGCGGCGCATTTCTCGGATCTCGGGATTGTCGTGAAGCAGTTGGGGAAGGCATTCGCGCAGTACCGCCTCAGCTTGATATTCGTCGAATTCGTTCATGACCTTTGGCTCTCGAAAAGCAATGCCAGCGCTGCGATAGGCTTCACCTACGATGCGGGCCGTCTCGCGTTGCCGCGCGCGCGGGCCGGAATAGACAGCGTCAAAAACCACGCCCCGTTGCGACCAAAACTGGCCGAGCAATCCGGATTGCGCTTCGCCGTTCGCGCAGAGCTTGTCATAGTCGTCAGCGAGAAAAGATGCTTGGCCATGGCGTACCAGGATGATTTGGCTCATGCGCGAAGAGCAATCTCTGGGGCGGCCTGCGACTCTTTGTCGAAATCGGCAAACGTCTTACCAGACTGCGCGAGGCGCTTCAGCAGCGGAGCGGGCGCCCAGAGCTCTCCATGCTGCCGATGAAAGTCGCAAATGCGCTCATAGACTTTTTGCAATCCCATGGTGTCGGCATACCACATGGGGCCGCCGCGGTGGGCGGGAAATCCGTAGCCATTGATGTAGATGATGTCGATGTCGACGGCGCGCAGCGCGTATCCTTCTTCGAGGATGCGTGCTCCTTCATTGACCAGCGCGTAGATGCAACGGTCGACAATTTCAGCGGATGAGATTTGGCGCTGCGGAATTCCTGCTTCCGCGCTCCACTGCCGAACCAACGCGATCACCTCGGGATCGGGTGTTGGGCGCCGGTTCTCGTCGTATAGATACCAGCCGCGTAGCGTTTTCTGGCCGTAGCGTCCCATTTCGCAAAGACGATCTTCGGCGAAGGGTTGGCGAATTCCTGGTTTTTCGAGATGACGGTATTCTTTGCGAATGCGCCAGCCGACATCGAGACCCGCGAGGTCGCCGGTAGCCATTGGGCCCATAGCGTTGCCGAAGTCGACTAGAGCCTGGTCGACGGACTGCGCGTCCGATCCTTCTTCGATGAGGAACTGGGCTTCGCGGCGGTAGGGGCCGAACATGCGGTTGCCGACGAAGCCGCGGCAGTTCCCTACCAGCACTCCGATCTTGCCAAGTTTCTTGGAGAGTTGCATGCAGGTGGCGATTACTTCTTTGCTCGACTTTGTGCCGCGGACGATTTCGAGTAGGCGCATTACATTGGCCGGACTGAAAAAGTGCGTGCCGATTACGGATTCCGGGCGCGATGTGGCGCTGGCAATTTCGTCGATATCGAGCGTCGAGGTGTTGCTGGCTAGAATCGCTCCTTTTCGGCAGACCCGATCGAGGTCGCCGAACACCGCCTTCTTTAACGCCATGCCTTCGAAGACCGCCTCCACCACCATGTCTACGTCGGAGAACGCATCGTAGCTGAGCACGGGAGTGATGATGTGGAGGCATTCGTCGGCGAAGGTTTGCGTAATGCGACCGCGTTGGACTGATGTGGCGTAGTTCTTTTTTATTTTGCCGAGGCCCTGTTCGAGCGCGGCCTCGTCGACCTCTTTGAGAAGAACCGGGATGCTGGCGTTGGCAAAGACCATCGCGATGCCTCCGCCCATGGTTCCAGAGCCGACGACGGCGACGCGATTGATGGGGAGCACCGGAGTTTCTTTGGGGATGTCGGGAATCTTTGCGACTTTGCGCTCGCCGAAGAAAACGTGGATGAGGGCTTTCGATTGATCGGAGAAAAGGCATTCGGTAAAAAGTTTTGCCTCGGCCTCGCAGCCTTGATCGAACGGAAGCTTGGTGGAGGCTTCGACGGCGTCGATCGCGGCCAGCGGAGCTATCAGGCCTCGCTGTTTCTTACGGGCCGTGTCGCGTGCGGCGGAAAAAATTACTGCGTTCTCGGCAGCTGTTCCCTGCTTGTCGGCGCGCTCGCGTGTTTTGGGCGCGGGCTTGGCGGCGATTTCACACGCGAAGGTTACGGCTCCGGCTAACAGATCGCCATCAATCAAACGGTCAATCAGTCCGAGGGCTGCTGCGTCGCGCGCTGAGATGGGCTTGCCCTCGGCGCACATTTCTACCGCTTTGGCGACACCTACTAAGCGCGGCAGGCGCTGCGTTCCACCGGCTCCGGGAATGATGCCGAGCTTTACTTCGGGCTGGCCTACTTGCGCGGAGGGCGATGCGACGCGATAGTGGCCGGCCATGGCGAGTTCCAGCCCGCCGCCGAATGCCTGGCCATGAATCGCCATTACTACCGGCTTGGCGCTGTCCTCTATTTTAAGTAGCAGCGGGAGCAGGCTTCGGCGCGGACCGCCGGAGGTCATCTTGCCGAATTCTTTGATGTCGGCTCCGGCTACGAATGTGCGACCGGCGCCGATTACTACCGCCGCTTTCACGGTGGGGTCGTGGTTGATTTCGTCGATTGCCGCACCGATACCTTCGGGCACGCCGGGACTGAGAGCGTTCACGGGCGGGTTGTCGATGGTAATGATTACAACGTCGTTGTCTTTTGTGATTTTCACTAAGTTGTTCATTGGGCGATTTCCGTTTGATATTTTTTGCGCAACTCTCTTTTGAGGACTTTGCCGGTTGCGGTTTTGGGCAAGCTTTCACAAAACTCGATCGACTGCGGACATTTATAGTGGGCGAGACGGGCGCGGCAAAAGTCGATTAATTCTGATTCGCTGACTTTGCTGCCGGGTTTCGTTACCACTACGGCTCGGGGGACTTCTCCCCATTTCTGATCGGACGCTGGAATCACCGCAGCTTCGTAAACGGCGGGATGCGCTAGCAGCGTTTGTTCGACGTCGAGCGAGGAAATGTTTTCTCCGCCGCTCACGATGATGTCTTTTTTGCGATCGACGATGCGGATGTATCCGTTCTCCTCAAAGACGGCCACGTCGCCGGTATGAAACCAGCCGCCGCGCATGGCTTCTGCCGTGGCTTCGGGCTGTCGCCAATAACCGGCCATGACGCCGTCACTGCGGGCAATGATTTCTCCCATAGTTTGACCGTCGCGCGCTACGTCATTGTCATTGGCATCGACTACGCGCAGTTCACAGCCGGGAAAGGCGTAGCCGGTCATCGCCTGGAGTTTGTAGCGCTCTTCGAGGGTGCATTGGATATCAGGCCTGAGTTCGGCGTTCGACAGCGATGGCGAGCACTCCGTCAGCCCATAGCCCGAATAGCAACTGAATCCCAATGTCTGCTCGACCTCGCGGATTAATGTTGGAGAGGATGCGGCGCCGCCGATAGTCGCCCACTCGACACTGCTCAGGTCGTATTTTGAGCGGGCGGGCGAATTCACCAGCGCAGCGGCCATGATTGGAACGAGCGTCAGAGCGCCCACACGCTCGCTTTGCACCAAACGAAAAACTTCCTCGGGAAGGAAGCGCGGAAGCATGACGTGGGTTCCTCCGACGAAGGTAATCGTGTGGGCTGCTCCCCATCCGTTGGCGTGGAAGAGCGGGATCGTGTGCAGCATCACGTCTTCGTAGCGCGTGTGATGGTATAGGCCGATGCTCATGGCGTGCAGATAAATATTGCGATGCGTGAGCATCACGCCCTTGGGGCTGGCGCTGGTTCCGCTGGTGTAGAAAATTTCGGCGACGGCGTTTTCGTCGAACTCCATCACGTCGGGGCGGTAGGGAGTGGCGGAGGCGAGCATTTGCTCGTAGGTTGGATTGGAGAGCCAATCTTCCTGCGGCGTTGCCAGATTTGGCTGAACGCTATTTGGCTGAACATTGATCGGCTGCACATCGTTTGGCTGCACATCGAGTTGGTGAAAAGAGCGCACGGTGCGCAGGTCGTGGCGAAAGGAATCGACTAGGCCAGCGAACTCTTGTTCGAAGAAGAGGAATGCGGAGCCGGAATCATTCAGGATGTAGGCTAGTTCGGGCGCGGCCAATCGGATGTTGAGAGGAAGAAGAATGCAACCTGCTTCGAGGACTCCGAAGTAGGCTTCGAGGAGGCGATGACAGTTGAGGCTGAGGAAGGCGATGCGATCTCCTGGCTTCGCTCCGGCGGCGCGCAAGGCTCCGGCTAGGCGGGCAACGCGATCGCCAAATTCGGCGTAGGTGAAG
This sequence comes from Acidobacteriaceae bacterium, assembly GCA_003132405.1. Taxonomy (GTDB): domain Bacteria; phylum Acidobacteriota; class Terriglobia; order Terriglobales; family Acidobacteriaceae; genus Acidiflorens. The sequence goes on from PKXQ01000133.1 coordinate 50,201, forward strand.
CGATTGTGCTGGCAGACAACGGCCGTCTTGCGCGGAAATTGTTCTTGCGCGTAGCGAAGAAAGCGGACCGGAGTTAGAGGGATATTCATAGAACTAAATTACTACCAGGCGGTTTGACCTCCGTCGACTACCAACACGTGGCCGGTAACGTAGGCGGACGCGGCCGATGCCAGGAATACTGCTGCGCCTTTCAGATCGTGATCGGAGCCGAAGCGGTGCAGCGGAATTTTCTCCAGCAGAGAATCTTTACGATGTTCGATGACCCATTCGGACATATGGGTTGGAAACCATCCCGGGGCGATGGCGTTGACCTGGATATTGTGAGGCGCCCACTTGCAGGCGAGATCTTTAGTGAAGGCGATGACGCCACCTTTGCTGGCGTGATAGCCGATGGCCTGGAGTTCGGCGGAGGCTCCTCCCAAACCCGCGACGGACGCGATGTTGATGATCTTGCCGGAGCCTTGCGAGACCATGGCTTTGCCTGCCGCCTGACAGAAGAGGAAGGTGCCGGTCAGGTTGGTAGAGAGAACTCTGTCCCATTGGTCGAGGGTCATGTCTTCGACGGGAGCTCCCCAGGAGACGCCCGCGTTGTTGATGAGGATGTCGAGGCGGCCGAACTTGGCGAGAGTTTCATCGACCACGAGTTGAATCGCTGATTTATCTTTGACGTCGCATGCCAGCGCTAGGGTTTCGACGCCACGGGCTCGCAAGGACTGGGCTGCTTCTTCGCAGCGTTCTTTTTTGCGAGCGCAGAGGACGACGTTGGCTCCCATCTCGGCGAGGCCTTCGGCCATCTGGCGGCCGAGGCCCATGGAGCCTCCGGAGATGACGGCGACTTGGCCGGTCAGGTCGAAAAGCTGTTTGACGTTCATTGGTGCAGCGGCCCTTCGTCGCGGAAGTGACGCACAAAAGTGATAGTTAATATCATGTTGTAGTTACTAACGTCAACGACCTTCAGCGCTAAAGCCCTCATTGACGGGAAGTCTCCATCGCAGCGGAGAACCGCTGCGCAACCCAAACGCGCCAAAGCCGGGTGCTGGAGTCCCGGGCACGTCACCCCCAAAGGCTTTCTAAATCCTAAGCACGACTCGCCCGGAAATCTCGCCTCGGCTTAGTTGTGCTAGAACTTCCTGAACATCGGCTAGTGGACGCATCGAGACCTGACAATGGACGGCTCCTGACGCTCCCATCTCTAAAATCTCGTGGAGATCTTCGCGCGTGCCTACGGCGGAAGCTTTGATATGAATTTCTGCGGCGGCCATCATGATTGGCGGAAATGAAATGTCTGTGGCGGGCAAGCCCACTGCCAGCAATGTTCCGGAAGGGCGCACACAGTAGAAGGCGGTGTCGTATGCGGACTTGGCTGCCGAGGTGACGAGCGCAACGTGGACGCCTGCGCTCGCGCGCAGCTCTTTTACTACGTTGGTGGTTGCGGCGTTTAGTATTCGGGTGGCGCCTAGCGATTTTGCTAGCGCCAGCTTTTCATCGGATACGTCGATCGCTATGACCTCTGCGCCGGCTGCGCGGCCGATTTGGACGGCTAGGTGGCCTAGTCCGCCAACACCGAAAATTGCCAGACGCTGGCCGGCGCGAATTTTGGCTTGCTTGAGGGCGCGATGGACGGTGACACCGGCACAAAGGAGCGGGGCGGCTTGGTCGGACGGAAGCGCATCCGGAATTTTTGCGACGTGGCTGGCGGGAGCCTTCGCATATTCCGCGTATCCGCCATCGACGGTGACGCCGGTGATGCGTTGGCGAGCGCACAGATTCTCATTGCCTTCGTGGCAGAACTCACATTCGCCGCAGGTGTATTGGACCCATGGAATACCGACGCGCTCTCCGATAGCGACGCTTTGAACGGCGGCGCCTCGCTCGATTACGCGACCGATGATTTCGTGGCCGAGGATCAGAGGCTTTTTTACGATGCGTGCGAGCTGCGGCCAGTCGCCGTCGGCGACGTGCAGATCGGAGTGGCACACGCCGCAGACTTCGACTGCGATCAGAACTTCATCGACATCGGGCGTGGGACGAGCTACTTCCTCCAAACTCAACGGCGTTTTGAATTCGTGCAGAACTGCGGCCTTCATCGCGCGATCCCCTTTTACTTTGTGACAAACATGCGGACGCAATCCTGAAAACGTTTTACGGACGAATACCGCGCAGGAAAAAATCTACCGCGCTACGCACACGGTCGGTGAGTTTGTGCGGGCCGGTCAGATCGACTGCCCACTGGCGAACAACCGTGCTGTAGAGGCCTTCCATGAACTCGGCGAGATGCACTACGGGAAAGGCGCGGGTGATTTCGCCTCGCTTTTGGCCTTGCGTCAGAATTTCGCGAAGTAGACTGACGGCGGCTTCTTCGTGTCCGCGAAGTTCGGCGGAGCGAACAGGATCCATTGCGCCTGATAAAACTACGGCTTGCCACAGCTGGCGATCGGCTTCCACTTCGCGTGCCATGGTTGTATATAGGCGGCGCAGGCGCTCGCTGGTCTGCGCCTTGCTCGAAAGCTCGGAGCGCAGGCGCTCGCAAATGCAGGCGTAGCCGCGCTCTCCTACCTCCCGCAGAACCGCGTCTTTACTGGGGAAGTAGCGGAAAAATGTGGGCTGGCTGATTTCCAAGACTTGGACGATGTCGTCGATGCGGGTAGATTCATATCCGCGCTTGCGGAATAAGCGGATGGAGGTGTCGATAATCTGCTGGCGCAGGCGGACTTTTTTGCGCTCGCGAAGGCCCAAGTCGGCAGTCGCTCCGATCGTCTCCGCGGCCGGATTTTGTAATGCGAGCACGGCGGGCATGATTGGTTCCTCCTGGCTGCGGATGCAAATGTGATAGTAACTATAACAAAATAGCTACTAACGTCAATCGGGGCATGGCGCTCCTGAGGCCTTCTCACCCCTGGCTCGGCGGACGGGACGCCCACCGGACAGCCGCCGCGGACGGCGGCGCTACAGAAGCCGCGGAAGAAATTCGGCGACTTATTGGTCTAGCGTCGGGACTACTGCGGTGTTCACTGCTGTCGGATCGTCTCTTAGCTTGAGGTAGAGGGTTTTGTCTTTCAGGGGCGGGATCAGGAGGGTTGATTCCGCATAGCCGTCGGGAACCGTGACGGCGGTGTTGAAATCGGAGTCGGAACTGACTTCGTCGATCAGAAATAGCTTGTCGCCGCTTAAAGTGCATTCCCGCGCTCGCGGGGACACGCAATGGACTCCCTTTAGATCGGGTACGCGCACCAGGTTGACCAGCGGCTGCCAATCGCCTTCGACGCCGTCGGACGAAACGGGGCGGAACTTCAGAGGGCCGAAGGCTGATGGCCCGAGAAGCTTCATCGGATCAAGCATGACCAGAACGGTTTTGGAATCCTGCAAGGTAAGATTGCCGTCTTTGAAGCTCAGCAGGACGCGGAACGAATCGTCGGCGGTCGCGACTTCAACCTTTTCGGTGGGAGGAAAAACATCGGGCACTTGAGTTTTGAGCGAGAAATTTAGACGCGCCTCCTGCGGCAATTCATCGGCGTTTCCTAGGCGCACTATGGGAATGGTGGTCTCGTCATATTGCACACTTTTGCTGATCACGCTCACGCTCGGGCGGCGCGATGCTACGGTCGATTGCAAATCGAGGACGCGACCGTCTTTCAACGTCACATGAAGGAGGATTGATTGGTCTGGCTGTAACAGTGCGCTGGCCGACGGATCTTCGGAGACGAGGGTCAACTCATCCTGCTGGTTTTCGCGGGATAGGGCGTCGGGCTTGAAATATGCGCCGCGCGCCTCGATCTCCATAACTTGATCGAGCCGCGTGCCCTTCAGCACTCCCTCGGAGTCGCCGGCATGAATCGCGAAACCGTCTAATCGTCCTGCTTCAGCGTAAGTGTGGAGCTGGATTTCATCGGGCTCGGACAAGCCAAACTTTTTCACCATCATGGTGAGCGAGCCGGGCGGCGTCTGCTGCAATGCCACTTTAACTTCGAGCTCGTCAGATTTCGTGATCTTCCACGGCGCGTCCCAGAGCTTGCCTTGTTCGTCGCGCAGCTTTACTTCGCTCACGCAGCAGGCGGCGGTGCTTTGCAGGTGGAGCGTATCTTCCCTGCCGACGATGAGCGCGCTGGCGTCTTTCGAAGCAACGATCCACTGGCCGGCACGCGACGGGCGCAGACGGAAGCGCGGGCCCTCTAGAGGTTGAAATCCCCAGCTGCCTCGTAAAACTCCGGAGACTTCCTCGGACACGACGGGAAGGTTTTGCATGGCTTGCGTCTTCACGACAAATCCGCCGCTCGCCGGATCAGCCTCGGCCGGAAGATCGATGCCTGGTCCAGTTTTGGTTTCGACATGGAGTACGAAGCCGTGGCCCAACTCGGTGGCGAAAGCCAGGGGCGTGCCTTCCACGGGCAAGACCAGTTCAGGCTTGCCGGCGCAGAAGACCTGGGAGGGATTGGCGGTTCGAAGCGTAGGGAGAGGGAGCGCATGAACGGCCGGCAGACCGATGACGAGAACCGATTTTGGATTGCGGAAGGACGGAGGATTATTGAGATGGAGATTGAGCGCGTTCTGCTTGGGCAGAGCCAACGCGGGGATGTATTGGTATTGCGCGGTGTGCGCCGCACCCAGGATTCTCGCGACGTCCATGATCGCGCCGATGTAGGGACTGTAGTATCCGCTGCGCGCAGTCGGCGTGGAACTCAGTTGATTCATGAGATCGGTCGAAGTTCCCGAGATCAAGCTCGCAACCATCGATTGGCTGTGCGAATCGTCGAGCACGAGTTGATCGGTATTCTGCGTGAGGCACGGAACCTGCTGTGCCGTGGGCTTGTCGAAGCACTGCTGATCGAGACGGATGTTGAGGCTGTGCGCCAACAGAGTAGTGCGGCTTTTCAGTTGGTCGGGATCGGTAACGGCGCTTTCGCGGACGACTTCTAAATATTTTTCCAGGCGAGCGCGATCGAGGCTGGCCTGCTCAAGATCCTGAGAGGCGCGTACGAAGGCTCCGGGCTTGCCGCGAACTGCGCTGCGCAGGGTGCTGAAAGCGCCGCCAGTTTCCGGAGCGAGGAGGATGATGGCTTCCTCGGCACCGTCGGGGACGTTTACGTAAATACCTTCTTCGTGCACGGGGCGGTTCCAGGTCTCGACGCGAGTAAACCAGGAGTCTGGCGGGGGATTGGTCGCTCCGCGCAAAAATGCAACGACCATTACGTAATGCACTGACTGATTGTCGGGCAGGTCGGGGTGGATCCAAAGCCGGTCGCGCTCCAGCAGGTTGGGCACCTCGGAGATCGGCAGCGTCTTGTCGTCGCGCCTCACGCGCACTTCTACTTTCGGACCGACCAGGTCGAAAGCGGCTGTATCCGCCGATGCAACACAAGGCGGAAGACACGCAATAACGAGAATGACGATTGACGAAAGGCGGCGCCGCAAACGCGCGATCAGGAACGACAAATCTTTGGCCCTCTCTCCTGGGTTTGAAATGTGATCTGAAATTCGCTAGTTGATAGCATCTTGTTCGGTTTTAGTATGCCAGCTGGGCGGATTTTGCCTGCTGACTATTTGATGCAGAATCTTCAATTAAGAGTCATCGGATGTTCCATAACTGGGGACAAGCTGGTTATCGCTATAATAAAGACGGCGTATTTTGTGGAAATGCCGCGAGATTACGGCCGAATCGAAGACTGACTCAGTTCATCAAAGAGACATGACAAAAGCGCGCCTACATCCGCTCGAAAAGATACTCGAGAGTCGCATTGCCATCATTGACGGGGCGATGGGGACGACCATCCGCACCTATGGGATGACGGAAGCGGATATCCGCGGGGAGCGATTCAAGGATGCGAAGAAAAGCCTGCTGAACAATGGCGATCTCTTTTCGCTGACGAAACCGGAGATGATTGGGGACATACATCGGCGGTTTCTGGAGGCGGGAGCGGACATCATCGAGACGAACACGTTTGGCGCGACCAGCATTACGCAGAGCGAGTTCTTTGTGGAAGATCCGCGGGAGCGCGGCGGGCGGAAGGATCCAGCGTTTTATCAAAAGGTGATCGAGGATAAATTTCTCGCCACACTGGCATGGGATATCAATGAGCAATCGGCGCGGCAATGCCGCGAATGGGCCGATCGGGTCGGGACTGCGACTTCGCGGCAACGGTTCGTGGCGGGAGCAATCGGGCCGCTGACCGTGTCGTTGTCGAACTCGCCCGATGCGGATGATCCGGGGTTCCGGGTGGTCACGTTTGATCAGGTTAAGAGTGCTTACGCTCAACAAGTGCGTGCGCTAATTGCTGGAGGCGTAGACCTGCTATTGGTCGAGACAATTTTCGATTCTCTCAATGCCAAGGCGGCGCTTGTCGCGATCCGTGAAGTGTTTGATGCGGACGGAAAAGAGCTGCCAGTGATGATCTCCGCGGCGGTGGGCCGCGGCGGCGAGACGATGATCTCGGCGCAGACAACCGAGGCGTTTTGGAATGCGGTGCAGCACGTGAAACCGCTGTCGGTGGGACTCAACTGCTCTCTCGGGCCCGATTCGATGTATCCATTCCTGGAAGAACTTTCGGAGAAGGCGGACGTGGCGATCTCGTGCTACCCGAATGCGGGGTTGCCGAATCCGCTTTCGGAAACTGGGTTTGATCTGGGGCCACAGGATATGGCGCGTTATCTCGGCAACTTCGCGCAGGCGGGACTGATCAATATCGCGGGCGGGTGCTGCGGCAACACTCCCGAGCACATCGCGGCGATTGCCAAGGCGCTCGAAGGGCAGCCTCCGCGAAAATGGGGGACACAGCGCAGCGAGGGATCCGTCATCCACGAAATTGAGAGTCGAGCGTGAGCCTGTCCGACAGCGCAAGCGCGCCCGAGCCTACATCAACGAATCCTACAAAGCCGCTCCGCCTCTCGGGATCGCAACCATTCACTCAACAAGCCGGCGTCTACATCGTGATCGGCGAGCGGACCAATGTGGCCGGGTCGCCGAAGTTCGCGAAGCTGATCAAACAAGGCAAATATGAGGAAGCGGTAAGCGTCGCGCGGCAGCAGGTCGAGAATGGTGCGAATGTTCTCGACATCTGCATGGACGAAGGCATGATCGATGGCGTCACCGCAATGACGCGCTTCCTGCAATTGCTCGGGAGCGAGCCCGAAGTTGCCAAAGTGCCTTTCATGGTCGACTCCTCGAAATGGGAGGTCATCGAGGCGGGACTGAAATGCTTGCAAGGTAAAGGCATCGTCAATTCGATCTCGCTGAAAGAAGGCGAGGAGAAGTTTCGGCAGAATGCGGCCCAGGTTTTGAAATATGGCGCGGCGGTCGTAGTGATGGCCTTCGACGAAAAGGGGCAGGCCGCGACTTACGAGGACAAGATACGAGTGTGCGAGCGTGCCTACAGAATACTGGTCGACGAGGTTGGCTTTCCTCCCGAAGACATTATTTTCGATCCGAATATTCTCACTGTCGCGACGGGCATGGAGGAGCATAACAACTACGCGGTTGACTTCATCAATGCCACGCGCTGGATCAAGGCGAATCTGGCGCATGCCAAGGTGAGCGGTGGCGTCTCGAATATCTCCTTCAGCTTTCGAGGCAATAACAAGGTGCGCGAGGCTATGCACTCGGCGTTCCTCTATCACGCTATCGCGGCGGGCATGGACATGGGCATCGTCAATGCGGGGATGCTCGAGGTGTACGAGGAGATTGATCCCGAGCTTAAAGTATTGGTTGAGGATGTGCTGCTAAACCGGCGTCCCGATGCAACGGAACGGTTGGTGGAGCACGGCGAATTGCTTAAACACGAGGGCGCGGTAGTCAGCGAAAAGAAGGCCGAAGAATGGCGCAACGGCACGGTTGAAGAGCGGCTTTCGCACGCGCTGGTCAAAGGGATCGACACGTACATCGAGATCGACGCCGAAGAAGCACGCGTCAAGCTGGGCCGGCCTTTATTGGTGATCGAAGGCCCGCTCATGGCTGGCATGAGCGTGGTCGGCGACCTGTTCGGAGCAGGCAAGATGTTCTTGCCGCAGGTGGTGAAGTCAGCGCGGGTGATGAAGAAGGCGGTGGCGCACCTTACGCCGTTCATGGAAGCGGAAAAGGAAGCGCGGGCTGCGGCTGGCGAGATGGTGAAGGCGCAGGGAAAGATCGTACTGGCGACGGTCAAAGGCGACGTCCACGACATTGGCAAGAATATTGTGGGCGTCGTTTTGGCGTGCAATAACTATGAAGTGATCGACATGGGGGTGATGGTCCCATGCGAAAAGATCCTCGAACGCGCCACAGCGGAGAAGGCGGACATGATCGGGCTGAGCGGGCTGATCACACCGTCGCTTGACGAGATGGTGCATGTGGCGCGCGAGATGGAGCGTCAGGGCTTCAAGTTGCCGTTGCTGATTGGCGGGGCAACGACGAGCCGGGCGCACACCGCGGTCAAGATTGCGCCCCATTACAGCGAGCCAGTGGTCCACGTACTGGATGCCAGCCGGGCGGTGCCGGTTACGACGAGCCTGCTGAGCGACGACGGCAAGTCGGCGTTTGTGGTGCAACATCGAGCTGATTACGAGGCGCTCCGCAAAGCGCACTCCGCGCCGCGGCTGACGGGCGTCTCGCTGGAGGCGGCGCGAAAAAGACGGACTCCTATCGAGTGGCGCGCGGAGGATTTGCCAACACCTGCATTTACCGGTGTGCGCGTGCTGGATAATTTTCCGCTGGCGACACTGCGCGAATTTATTGACTGGTCGCCTTTCTTCCACACTTGGGGGCTGAAGGGTATTTATCCGCGCATTCTTGAGCACGAGACACAAGGTGTGCAGGCGCGCCAGCTTTTCGCCGAAGGCAATGCCCTGCTGGACTCAATTATTCAGAAGAACTTGATTACTGCGCGCGGCGTATACGGCTTGTTTCCCGCCAGCGCGGTGGGCGATGACGTCGAGTTGTACACGGATGACACGCGCACGCGTGTGCTAGAGAGATTCCACTTCCTTCGGCAGCAGTCGAATAAGGAGGGCAGCGAACCTTGCCGATCGCTCGCAGATTTTATTGCGCCGAAGGAAACAGGGTTGGCCGATCATATCGGCGCGTTCGCAGTAACCAGTGGGATTGGGTTGAAAGAGCTGTGTGATCGCTTCCGCGCCGAGAACGACGACTACAACGCGATCATGGCGGAGGCCCTCGCCGATCGCTTGGCGGAAGCTTTCGCCGAATGCCTGCACAAACGAGTGCGGGAGGAATGGGGTTACGGTTGCGAAGAAGGGCTGAGCAATGCGGAACTGATTCAAGAAAAGTATAGAGGGATCAGGCCGGCAGCGGGTTATCCCGCGTGCCCGGATCACACGGAGAAGGGCACGCTTTGGCGTTTGCTCGATGTGCAGGCGAAGACGGGAATGCTGATCACGGAGTCGTTTGCGATGTGGCCGGGATCGAGCGTGAGCGGGCTTTACTTTGCGCATCCGAAGTCGCGATATTTCAGCCTGGGCAAGATCGATCGCGACCAGGTTGCCGACTATAGCCAACGCAAGGGGATGAGTGTGGCGGAGGTCGAGCGCTGGCTGGGGCAAAATCTAAACTACGACCGGGCTGAATAGCGGCAGGCGTTATTCAAACCTGATATTCAAACTTGATCATGTCAGGGAAACGTCACCTTTGCCATGACCCAAGCTATTCGGTTTCGCGACTGATGCGGGTCTCGCGCTCCAGTCGCCGCAAATATTTCTGCGCCTTCCCTACATCCCGCCCAATCTGCTCTTTCAGCGCTTCGACCGACGGAAACTTGATCTCATCGCGCAGACGATCAAGGAAATAAATTTCGACCTCTGTTTCGGCCGAGAGTTCGAGCGGGCGAAAATTCAGCAGGTGGGTTTCGATGGCGAAAGAATCGGCGCCGAAGGTGGGACGATTTCCGACATTCGTGACTGAGTCGAAGCATTCGCCACTGCTGCCGCTGCCGACCCTCGTCCGAGTGATGTAGACACCATCTTTCGGCACCAGTTCTTCATAGCGCGCGAGGTTGATGGTCGGGACGGTGTATTTTGATCCGTAGCCACGCCCCCGGCCGGCGGTCGAGAGAATGCTGAAGGGACGCGCAAGCAGATGGCGTGCGCGGCTGACTCGGCCTTCGGCGAGCAGCTTGCGGATATGGCTACTCGAAACATTTTCTCCACGCAGGCGCATCTCGGGATAGTCGTGGACTTCAAATCCCATCTCGCGCCCTAGCTCGCGCAACACTTCAACATTTCCCGCCGCTTTGTGGCCGAAGTGAAAGTTGTAGCCTTCGTGAACTTCGCGGGTATGCAAGCGCTTCTTCAGAATTTCATGAGCGAACTGGTGCGGCGTCATTAGCGAGAGATCACGCGAAAAAGGGAGCAGCAAAACCGCATCGATGCCCGTCATTTCGAGCAGGCGCAGCTTTTCCGGGAGCGGAGTCAGCAGTTTGAAATTGTGATCGGGACGCAGGATGCGAGCCGGATGCGGATCAAACGTGACGACTACCGCCTGCGCCTTTGACGCTTTCGCGCGGCGCACGATCTCATCGATCACATGCCGATGCGCGCGGTGCACGCCATCAAAATTACCAACGCTGACGATCGCGGGACCGAAGTCGCTGGGGATGCCGTCGAGTTGGTCAAAAGTTTGCATGCGACAGCTAGTCACCGCCGAGACGCCGAGATC
>PKXQ01000134.1 GCA_003132405.1 Acidobacteriaceae bacterium
AATCATTCTGAACGAGAACAGGGGGAAGGATAACGGTACACAGTCAAGTTGTGGTCTCGGCGAGCCCTGCGCGCTGCGCGCCCTTTCCCAAACAGCAAAAGGTATTGGTCGTTGTGACTCGATGATGGACATAGCTATCTTAAATAGCTATCATGATAAGACTATGAAAGTTAGCGTCGCAGACGCGAAGAACAAACTCCCGGAGTTGATTAAAGCCGTAGAGGATGGGGAACCCGTGACCATCTGCCGCCGCGGTGTGCCGGTAGTGGATATAGTGCGCACAAAGAAAGCGACCGGCAAAAAAAGGTTGCTGGGCACGCTAGCGGGCAAAATCGAAGTTCTCGATTCGAATTGGTGGAAGCCAATGACCGACGAAGAGATACAAGCTCTCCTTGGCGGGCAGGATTAAAGTGCGCGTTCTCTTGGACACGGCAGTTCTGATTTTCGCCGCAATATCGCCGGAACGGCTCAGCAACAGAGCGACTGCTATTTTAGAGAATGAAGCGAATGTCTTAGAGTTAAGCGCAGTGTCGCTTTCCGAAATCGCGATCAAGACAGCACTAGGAAAGCTGAGAATCTCGGCCGCTGTCGCGCGACAGGCGGTGGAAGACCTAGGCATCCGCGTCCTACCTTACACAGCCGATCATGCGTTTCAATTGTTCGACCTACCGCTCCATCATGGCGATCCATTTGATCGGCAAATCATCGCTCAAGCCTTGTCAGAGAGGATTCCGATTGTAACTTCCGAAGAGAAATTCAGCCTCTACAAGGGCCTCAAGCTTATCTGGTGAAGTTCATTATCGCGAAGGATTGTGGTAACAGGTTTTTCCTTAGTGGACCTTCGTGGCCTTTGTGGTGAATGGTTGGCAAAATAGGCCACCACTGCAACCAGAATCCGATTGACAACCGCATTTCGACTGCTCTAGCATCATGCTGATGAATTCGCTGACCCATCGCCATCACCATCACCATNNTCACCACCATCACCACCATCATCATCACCATCACCATCATCACCATGCGACGAGCATGTCGGCGGGGGTGTCGGATAACGACATGGGATAACCAAGCACTCATAGGAAAGCCAAGCCCGCTGGCGCAGAACTCGCCGAGCGGGCTTTTACTTTTGTGCGAGCTCCCAGATCTAAGAGCTCTGCGATCTGAGAAAGAGATGAGGACGACGCAATGGAAATCGATTTCGACAAGATGCAAGGCCTGGCGCCCGCGGTCATTCAGGATGCTGACAACGGGGAATTGCTGATGGTGGGCTTCATGAACCGCACCGCGCTGGAGATGACGCTGCGCACCGGGTTTGTGACGTTCTACAGCCGCACTCGCGAAAAACTGTGGACCAAGGGAGAAACGTCCGGCAATCGCCTAAAAGTCGTCGAGGCGCGTACCGACTGCGATCGCGACACAATGCTCTTTCGAGTTCAAGTGCTCGGCGATGGCAACGTCTGCCACAATGGCACGCGCTCTTGCTTCACGGAAAGTCTTTCTCTTGAAAACCCGCCCGATGCACGGCGAACTGCGCAAGAAAAAACCCAAGCAGACACCATCAAGGGGACAGAGCGATGAAATTGCGCTTGGGCATCCCCAAAGGAAGTTTGCAGGAAGCCACGTTGAACCTGTTTGCGCGCGCCGGTCTGCGCGTATACACCAATGCCCGCTCCTATTTCGCAAATACCGATGACCCCGATATCGAATGCCTGCTGATTCGCGCCCAGGAGATGGCGCGCTACGTGGAAAATGGCGCGCTCGATGCAGGCCTAACCGGCCTCGATTGGGTGCTCGAAAGCGGTCTCACAGTCGTCAAAGTGGCTGACCTGATCTACTCCAAACAGAGCATGGGCAAGGTCAAATGGGTGTTGGCAGTGCCCGAGGATTCAAGCTTTCAGAAACTCGAAGACCTCTGCGGTCGAATCATTGCCACCGAACTGGTCAGTTTCACACGCAATTATTTTGCTGGCCGAAACGTCGACGTTCGCGTCGAATTTTCCTGGGGTGCCACCGAAATCAAGCCGCCTTTGCTCGCGGATGCGATCGTCGAGGTAACCGAAACCGGCAGTTCGCTGCGCGCCAATCATTTGCGAATTCTTGAAACCATGCTTGAATCCAACACGCAATTGGTGGCGAACCAGGCCGCGTGGGCCGATGCCGCCCGTCGGCAAAAAATCGAAAACCTCGCCGTCATGCTGAGTGGAGCAATCGCCGCGCTTGGCCGTGTGGGCCTGATGCTCAACGTGCGCAAAGCTGACCTGGCCGCGGTTCTCGGCCTCCTGCCCGCGCTGCAAAATCCCACAGTCGCGCCCCTCGCCGATGGCGAGTGGGTAGCCGTGAATACGGTCATTGAAGAGCAAACGTCCTGGTCGCTGATTCCAAAACTGAAACAAGCAAACGCTCAGGGCATCGTCGAATATCCGCTGAACAAGGTGGTCATGTGATGCGGAAAAATGCGAAGCGCCAAGCAACGCATAATAAAGCAATGCGCTTTAAAGCAACGCGCGCTAAGTCGACGCGTAAAGATGTCATACGCATTCTCGAAGGCGCCGAGGTTGCAAACTTTGTAAATGCCGTTGCCGTGCGCGCTTCGACCGATCTCGCCGATGTCCAACCGGCAGTCCGTCGCATTGTCGCTGATGTTAAGCGTAACGGCGATCGCGCCGTCCGCCGCTACGCCGCCCGTTGGGACGGATTGGGCAAGGGCGAGACTCTGCTTGTTCCCGAAGATGAGCTTCATCAGGCGTGGGAGCAAACCGATCCAGAGTTGCAGAAAGCGATTGAGCACGCCGCGGGAAATATTCGTCGCCACGCGGAATGGCAGCTTCCCACTGAATGGCGGCGCGACATTGAGCTCGGCATTAGCGTCGGCCAGTTGGTGCGCCCTCTCGAATCGGTGGGCTGCTATGTTCCGGGCGGCCGTTACCCGTTGCCCTCCACTGTGCTGATGACAGTGATTCCCGCGCAGGTCGCCGGCGTGCCGCAGATTCGAGTTGTCTCTCCGAAGCCTGCGCAGGCGACCTTAGCAGCCGCCGCATTTCTTGGCGTGCGCGAATTCTATCGAGTCGGCGGCGCGCAGGCAATCGCTGCGCTTGCCTATGGCACCGAAGAAATTCCGCGCGTCGACAAGATCGTCGGTCCCGGTAATCGCTACGTAACCGCCGCCAAGAAGCTGGTGGCTTTCGATTGCGCGATCGAATTTCTCGCGGGTCCGACCGAAGCTGTCATCATCAGCGAAGTCGGAGATCCCGCTTGCATCGCGTCCGATCTCGTGGCGCAGGCAGAGCATGATCCCGACGCACTGTGTGTCTTCATAACACCGGCGACCCGGTTAGTAAAAAAAGTTCAGAACGAAATCCAAAAGCGGATGCGAGTCAACACGATTGCCGCCCAATCACTCTGCCGTCGTGGCGCCATCCTTCGCGTCGATTCGCTGCAAGAGGCGGTCGACGCGGCAAATCGTATCGCGCCCGAGCATCTCACGCTTCCCGCGAAACTGGCTCCGCTGGTGCAGCACGCAGGCGCAGTTTTCCTCGACGAGTTCACGCCTCAGGCGGCCGGCGACTACGTCTCGGGACCAAACCACGTCTTGCCCACCGCCGCAATGGCGCGTGTGCGTGGCGGTCTCAGCGTTCTTGATTTCGTCCGCGTAATCGGCTGCCAACAGGTTTCACCCGAAGGAATAAAACGCATCGGTCCGCCCGGAATAACGCTCGCCAACGCCGAAGGTTTGAAAGGACACGCGGAAGCGTTCCGCGTAAGGTGCTCTCATGCTTGAAGCTCGCGACGCGATAAAAAATCTCCGCGAGTATCACCCGCCTCTGGCTGGCCGCACCGGCCTCCGCCTCGACTTCAACGAAAGCACAATCGGGTGCTCGCCGCGCGTGCTGGCCCGTTTGCGCTCGCTCGACGCCGAGTTGCTGGCCCGTTATCCCGAGCGCGAGCCAGTAGAAAAAGTCGCGGCGGGTTTTCTCGGACTCGATCCATCGCAGGTTTTGCTAACCAACGGAGTAGACGAAGCGATCCATCTGCTCTGTTCCGCCTATCTCGATCCCGGGGACGAAGCGCTCATTGCCGTGCCAACGTTCGCCATGTACGCGGTGTTCGCGCAGGCTGAAGGCGCCCGCGTTATCGAGGTGCCTGCCAGTGACAACTTTGAATTTCCCGCGCAAGAGGTGCTCGCCAAAATTAGCTCGCGAACGCGCCTCATCGCGATCGCAAATCCTAACAATCCCACCGGCACAGCAGTCGCGAAAAACATCTTGATACAGATTGCGCAGGCTGCACCGCAAGCTGCAGTGCTGGTCGATGAGGCGTACTTTGAATTTCACGGAGAGACGCTGATCGACCATATACGCCCCGACCAAATGCGCATCGACGGAACGCTAACTGGCGACCCTCCGCCGATCGAGAATCTTTTTATCGCGCGAACTTTTTCTAAGGCCTACGGTCTCGCCGGTTTACGAATTGGCATTCTTGCGGGAGACCCCCGCCAGATAGCGATGGTTCGCCGCGTCGCTTCACCTTACAGCGTCAACGCAGCGGCCCTCGCAATTTTGCCGGAAGCTCTCGAAGATCAGGATTACGTCGCCCACTACGTCGCCGAAGTGCGCAGCAATCGCGAGCGCTTGCAACGGGAACTAGGAGATCTCAGATTGCAATACTGGCCCAGCCACGCCAACTTTGTCCTCGTTCGCATTGGTTCAGCCCACGCGGAATTTGTTAGAGCGCTGCGCGATCGCGGAATCCTGGTGCGCGATCGCAGCTCCGATCCCGGATGCGACGGTTGCGTCCGCCTGACCGTCGGGACGAACGAAAATACGCACACTCTCATCAATGCGCTGCGCGAAGTCGTCGAGCAGCTTGGACTGCGACTTCCTTCAGAGATTGCGCGAAACGGGGTGCGGGTGTGAGGAAGGCCAAACTGCATCGCAAAACCGCAGAGACTGAAATTAAAATCGCGCTAACCATCGAGGGCCGTGGCAAGTACGAAGTGTCCACGGGAATTCGATTCCTCGACCACATGCTGGAATTGTTCACGCGTCATGGCGGTTTTGACTTGAAACTTGCCGCTACGGGCGACCTCGATGTTGATCAGCATCACACCGTCGAAGATGTCGGCATCAGTCTGGGCGAGGCGTTCGACCGGGCATTGGGCGATCGGCGCGGCATTCTGCGCGCCGGCTATTTTCTCATGACCATGGATGAAACTCTCGGTCTCGCAGCGGTCGACTTCGGCGGCCGCGCAGTCGCCGTAGTTCAGACAAAAGTCCGCGCCACGCGCGTCGGCGATCTGCAGACAGAATTGGTTGCCGATTTTTTCGAAGGCTTCGCACGAGGAGCGCGCGCCAATGTTCACGTGCGCGTGATGTATGGGCGCTCCAGCCATCACAAGATCGAGGCGCTGTTTAAGGCTTTCGCGCGAGCGCTTCGTGTCGCCTGCTCGCGCGATCGTCGCCTGGGACAAATGCTGCCAAGCACCAAGGGGCTCCTATGATGGCGCCTAATATGATTGCGGAAACGATCGTCATCGTCGATTACGGCGCGGGCAATCTGAATTCGGTGAAGAAAGCGTTCGATTATCTCGGCGCTAACGTCGTCGTGACCTCGGAGCCTGAGAAAGTTGCGACCGCCGGCAAGATCGTTCTCCCCGGCGTCGGGCATTTCTCCGCCCTGGGTGCTCTCGTCAACATGGGCCTGCGAGAAGCCGTGCTGCAAGGCGCGCGCGCAGGCAAGCCGCTCCTTGGGATCTGCCTTGGAATGCAGTGGCTCTTCGAGGGCAGCGACGAGGCACCGGAACTGTCGGGTGCGGGAATTTTCGCGGGACGATGCCGTTCGTTCCCGTCGTCGGTGAAATCGCCGCATGTGGGATGGAACTCACTCGCGGTGAAGGAAGGCTCGCGCCTGTTGCGCGACGTAGCCCCCGAATCATTTGTGTACTTCACCCATTCGTTTCGAGCGCCAGTCGTCGCGGCTACCGCCGCGTCGACCGAATACGGCACGCCGTTTTCCGCCGTGGTCGAAAAAGAAAATATTTTCGGAGTGCAGTTCCATCCCGAGAAATCGTGGAATGTCGGTCTTCTCATGCTCAAGAATTTTTGCGAGCTGGATTAGCGAATTCGATTTCTAATTCCGATGCGATGCCGAATTGTGAGGTTGACTAATTGCTGACCAAGCGCATCATCGCCTGTCTCGATATGGACGGCGGCCGGGTGGTGAAAGGCGTGCAGTTCGTCAACCTGCGCGACGCTGGCGATCCGCCGGAATGCGCCGTCGCGCACGCGCGCGATGGAGCGGACGAAATCGTTCTGCTCGATATCACGGCCACCAGCGACAATCGCCAGACGGTGCTCGACGTAGTATCGCGAACGGCGCGCTCGTTGTTTGTTCCCTTCACCGTCGGCGGAGGAATCCGCGAACTTTCCGATGCCGCTGAAGTATTCGACGCTGGCGCGGATAAGATTGCGATCAACTCGGCAGCGGTGAAAGATCCCACGCTGATCGGAGAGATCGCCGCACGCTTTGGCTCGCAAGCCGTCGTTGTCGCTATCGATGCGCGGCGTGTGAAGGAGGGTTCGGTAAAAAGTGGCTTCGAGGTATTCGTCGCCGGCGGACGCACTCCCACCGGCCGCGACGCGCTGCAGTGGGCGCGCGAGGCCGCCGCTTGCGGTGCCGGGGAAATCCTGCTTACTTCGATGGACCGCGACGGAACCAAATCCGGCTTCGACTGTGAATTGACAAAGCTCGTTGCCGAGGCAGTTTCCATTCCCGTAATTGCCTCGGGCGGCGCTGGTTCGCCGCAGCACTTCATCGACGTGTTCCGCGAGGGGCACGCTGACGCCGCCCTGGCCGCTTCCATTTTCCACTTCGGTCTCGAAGACATCGGACAATTGAAGCGCGAACTGCAAGCCGCGAATGTGCCCGTGAGGTGGCCATGCTGATTCCATCGATCGATCTCATGGGCGGCAAAATCGTGCAGTTGGTTCAGGGAGAAAAGAAGAAGTTAGAGTTCGATAACTTCGACTACTGGATCGATCGCTTCTCAAAGTATCCCATTGTTCAACTCATTGACCTCGACGCCGCACGCGGCACCGGCGACAATCGCGCGATCGTTAAGCGGATCGTCGGCCGGCTGAATTGCCAGGTTGGTGGCGGCATTCGCGACATTGCAACCGCGCGAGAGCTTCTGGACCTCGGCGCGCAAAAGGTAATCATCGGCTCCGCATTATTAACCGAGGGCCGAATTAATCGCGAATATGCTCGCACCTTATCCGACGAGCTCCCGGCCGCAGCTCTCATGTTTGCTCTCGACTCGCGCGGAGGCAAGGTGGCGATCGACGGATGGCGAACGGAGACAGCGATCACTGCCTTCGATATGATTCGCGAGCTGCAATCATTTTGCGAAACATTCCTCTACACCCACATCGACACGGAAGGTTTGATGGGCGGAATTCCGATGGACACAGTGCAGGCGATCTGCCGCGCCACTATCCGCCATCTCGTCGTAGCGGGTGGCATCACCGCACAGCAGGAGATCGATCGCCTCGACGCCATGGGAATTGATGCCGTAGTAGGTATGGCGCTTTACAGCGGAAAAATTCTCGGGTGAACAATATTGTCGTGCGAGCGCAAAACCAAATCGTGTGGAAGCTCGGCACCTTCATCCTGCCGCGGCGCTGAGCATTGCCTCCTCAGCATACAATCTTTGCAAAAAAAGGGACCGTTTGTCGGTTCCCTTCGATATTGATATCCGAGAAGGGTTACTGCTGGCGCGGCTTGTGGCGATGTGATAATTTCCCCCTACGCCATTTTTGCCTCTGCGCGTTAGCAATAAATAAAAGAAGAGCCGAAGCTATGCCGGGTTTTTCTGACAGCCCATCCAAACTCGAAGTCACTCAACTTCTCAAAGCGTGGGGCACCGGAGACGACAAGGCACTCGACCAGCTCACTCCGGTCGTGCAGCAGGAGCTTCACCGCCTCGCCCACCGCTGTATGTCCAGAGAAAGGCCGGGTCACACCCTGCAAACCACCGCTCTGGTCAACGAAGTCTATCTTCGCCTGGTTGACGTCAATGCAGTCGAATGGCAGGATCGCGCCCACTTCTTCGCGATTTCCGCGCGCATGATGCGCCGCATCCTCACCGATTTTGCGCGTTCGCGAAATTACCAGAAGCGCGGTGCCGGAGCCGTGCAGGTTTCCTTCGACGAAGCTCTCATCGTTAGTCCAGAAAAAGATGGCGACATCATGGCTCTCGACGAAGCGCTAACCGAGTTCGCCGTCCTCTATCCGCGGCAGAGCCAAGTAGTTGAGCTGCGCTTTTTCGGCGGCCTCGAAATGAAAGAAACGGCCGAAGCTCTTAAAGTATCGCCCGAGACGGTCAAGCGCGATTGGCGATTTGCCAAAGCGTGGCTGCGCCGCGCTCTGTCTGGTGAAACTATCGCCGACGCGATCGACGACAACAACGAAGAAGCTAACGACGAACCAAGGAAAGAGACCGCCTGAAACCAAGCGGAGCGACGAACGATGGACGAGAGGGAAGTCGAATGCGCGCGGCGCCTGGAGCAGCTCTATCACTCCGCACTCGAACATCCCGAGGCCGAGCGCGCCACTTTTCTCGCCACCGAGATGTGGCGCCGATTCCGCCCTCCGCTAGGAACTCGAATCGCTTCTCGCGCACGACAAAGCCGACAGTTTTATCGAAGAGCCGGCCCTCGAAGTGGCCGCCCGCATGGTCGCTCGGCAACGCCGCCGCTCGGGCGATGATAGCGGCGGCGTAGTTCTCGGGCAGACCGTCTCCCACTATCACATTCTCGAAAAATTGGGCGGCGGCGGAATGGGCGTTGTCTACAAGGCCCGCGACACGCGCCTTGGCCGCCTCGTAGCGTTGAAATTCCTCCCTGAGGATTTCGCCGCCGATCCCACCGCCATCGTCCGATTCCAGCGCGAGGCCCGCGCCGCCAGCTCTCTCAACCATCGCAATATTTGCACCATCTACGATATCGGCGAGGAGTCCGGTCGAGCCTTCATCGCCATGGAGTATCTTGACGGCCAGACGCTGAAACATCTCATCGAATCTGGCCCGATCCCAACCGCTCGCCTGCTCCCGCTCGCGATCCAAATCACCGAGGCGCTCGAGGCTGCGCACGCTCAAGGCATCATCCATCGCGATGTGAAGCCCGCCAACATTTTTGTCACCCAGCGTGGCCAGGTCAAAGTCCTCGATTTCGGACTGGCAAAAGTTTCGCCTCAGCGCCAAACGTTGGCCACCGGCCCGACCGCTCCGCGATTTTCCGACGGAGGCTCACACGACCAGCTCACCAGCCCGGGCATGGCTCTGGGCACCGTCGCTTACATGTCGCCGGAGCAGGCGCGCGGCGAAGAACTTGATGTCCGCACCGACCTGTTCAGTCTCGGCGCGGTCCTCTACGAGATGGCCACAGGCCGCCGCGCCTTTGATGGAAACACCGCCGCCGTAGTTTTCGACGCCATCCTCAATCGCAATCCGCTCTCCATGTCGAATCTCGATCCCGCGCTCCCCGAGGGACTGGCCCACATCATGGCCAAGGCTCTCGAGAAAGATCGAAAGAATCGCTACCAGAGCGCGACCGAAATCCTCGACGATTTGAAGGCGATCGCCGCAGGCCGGCGCGCTCGTGTCGCCCGCGCTCTTGCCAACCGCAAGCTGTGGATCGCAGCTATCGCCACTCTCGCGATTATTGCAATTGCCGCGGCGGCCCTCACCATTCGCCAACGCCGATTACATCAACTGAGCGAACAAGACACGCTCGTCCTGGCCGATTTCAGCAACAGCACCGGCGACCCAGTTTTCGACGATACGTTGAAGCAGGCGATCTCCGTGCAACTGGCGCAGTCGCCATTTCTAAATATTCTCTCCGATGCCAAGACTCGCGCCACCTTGCGGCTGATGGCGAAGCCGCCCGGCACGAAGCTGACTCCAGAGCTCGCGCGCGACCTCTGCCAACGCGCTGCCGCCAAGGCTTACATCGCCGGTTCCATTGCCAGCCTCGGCAGCGAATACGTTATCGGCGTCGATGCCATCAATTGTCAGACCGGCGACGCTCTGGCACAGGAGCAAGTCACCGCCGCCAACAAAGAGCAGGTCCTGAAAGCCTTGGGAGAAGCCACCACCAAGCTTCGCTCGCGACTCGGCGAATCGCTCGCCAGCATTCAGAAGTTTGACACTCCAATGGGCGAAGACACCACGCCTTCGATCGAGGCCGTCAAGTTTCTTTCGCTGGGCAGAAAGGCGCAGCAGGAAAAAGGTGGCGACGCCGCAGTTCCGTATTTCAAACATGCCATCGCGCTCGATCCAAATTTTGCCGCCGCCTATGCCGCGCTGGGCACGACCTATTTCAATCTGCGCGAGCCGGCCCTCGCCAACGAAAACCTGCAAAAAGCATTCGAGCTGCGCGACCGCGTCAGTGACCGCGAGCGCTACTGGTTCTCCGCCTACTACTACCATCTAGTAATTGGCGATTTGGATAAAGCAGTCGAAACCTACCAGCTATGGGCAGAAGATTATCCCCGCGATAATGCCCCACGCGGCAACTTAGGAACAATTTACGGCTACCTCGGTCAATACGATAAAGGCGTAACCGAACTGCTCGAAGACCTCCGCCTCAACCCAGACACTGTGGCCGGCTACAACAATCTCATGAGTCACTATACCGCTCTCAATCGTCTGGAAGAAGCCAAAGCCGCCTACCAGCGCGCCAAAGCGCGCAACCTCGACGCTCCTTTCTTGCACTGGAATTTATACGGAATCGCCTTCCTTCAAAAAGATGCAGCCGAAATGCAAAAGCAGGCGACCTGGGCAGCCGGCAAGCCGCAGGGAGAAAACATGCTGCTCTCCGCCCAGTCCGACACCGAGGCCTATGCAGGCCATCTCGGCCGCGCGCGCGAACTCACGCAACAGGCCATGCAATCCGCTGCGCAAAACGATCAGCAGGAATCCGTCGGCCAATGGCAGATGAACGCGGCCTTGCGTGAAGCCGAGTTTGGCAACACAACCCGAGCCCGCCAGCAGATCGACGAAGTGCTGGCCAAGTCGCCGAACCGAGACTTGCAGATACTGGGCGCTCTGGCCCGGGCGCGCACCGGAGACTCGGCGCGCGCCGAGCAAATGGCCGACGATCTAGCCAAACAATTCCCGCAGGATACCGTTGTCAACCGCTACTGGCTGCCCACGATTCGAGGCGCCATCGAGATCGACCGCAAGAGTCCCGCCAAGGCAATCGACGCGCTCGCCATCTCCGTGCCCTACGAACTCGGCAATCCCTCGCCCCAGGCCGAGATCGGAGCCTACCTCTATCCCGCCTATATTCGCGGGCAGTCTTACTTGCTCTTGCAGGATGGCGAGAAAGCCTCCGGAGAGTTCCAGAAATTTCTTACCCATCCTGGCATTACCGTCAATTGTCCGCTCGGCGCGCTCGCCCATCTTCAACTCGGCCGCGCTTATACGCTGATGCGCGATCCCGCCAAAGCACGCTCCGCCTATGATGACTTCTTCGCCTTGTGGAAAGACGCCGATGTCGACGTACCCGTCTTGAAGCAGGCCAAAGCGGAATACGCCAAATTGCAATAGTGCGGTTGGCCGCAGCGGGTCGATCTCCAGAAAAATATTTACGTGACGCCGAAGAGTCAGTGGATCGGGTCATCGCTGTCAGTCGCTAGCAGTGGTCGTAAGGTTGGTTGCCACTAAATTTAAATTGTCATCCTGAGCGAAGCGAAGGACCCATGCATTTGCTCGAAGCATCGGAATGCCAACTTCGCTCGCGATGATCGTGCGACCTAAGAGACAAACGGAGAAAGTACAAGTCATGCCGTTTATCGAAGCCGGAGAACTACGCACGCATTACGCACTAACGGGCGAAAAAGAATCGGTGCTGCTTCTGTCGAATTCTTTGGGCACAGATTTTCCATGTGGGATCCGCAAACGCCAACGCTGCAGCGAAATTTTCGCATCCATCTCTCAACCCTCGCCCTCTTTGCGCTTCTTCGCAGCCGAGAGTTTTCGAACTACCTCGCTCGGCAAAGGAACGCTCTTCAATCGATGAGCTTCCGTCGGATGCGCCGCCGCCCATACGTGCGTCTCCGAGCCCTCCATCGCCAGCACTCCATCGCGCAAAAATCTATGGCTGATCACGAAACTGCTCTTCTTCCATTCGATGACCGAAGATTCCGCCACCAGTTCATCGCCATAAGTTGAAGGAGTGATAAATCGCGCCCGTGCTTCCACCAGCGGAATGCCAACCACGCCATGGGCCTTGAACAGTTCACCGAGTGGAAGTCCCGCCGCACGAAACAGCGCCGACGTGCATTGATCGAACCAGCGAAAATAGTTGGCGTAGAAAACAATATTGGCGGGATCGCAATCTCCAAACTCGACCCGTATGCGAATTCGGTTGATGAACATTACCTTTTTCCCCTGAGCCAAAGAAGCGCATTGTGAAAAACAGATGACGGCGTTACGCGGCGAAGGCCCCCTCAACTCTGTGCCCGGTGCTTAATCTCAATCATAAGGATATTGATTTCAAGTGGTCCCAGGTTCTCTACCGTGTGCGGAGGAAGCGGTTGCATCCACTGTGCGCAAGGAGTCTTGGGTGCCGCCCCAGCCTGGCGGCTGTCAAACAAAACGCCGCCCTTCTCATCTCTTCGGATGAAATGACTGAAGCTCTCAACATAAGCGACGCCGCCCCAGCGATGTGTGTGCAGCGGCACCATCTCTCCAGCCGCGATGCGGGTGCGGATAACACGAACCTGCTCGTCTTCCAGCAATAATTGATGGTGAGCCGGCGCGGCTGTCAACGCGTCGAGCGAATCGGGCCAAGGCCAGCGTTTCGGATTCGGAATCACGGGATTCTGGCTCACGCGTTTCCCAACTCGGCAATTTTACAAAAATTGTGCCATTCCGTCTGAAGGATTACAGGCAAAAAAACTGACCGAAACCGCCAGGCGGTCTCGGTCAGCAAGATTCAATTCTCGCAGCAGATATCGATTGACTTATTTATTGTCTTCTCTAGCTTCGGCAACATGGGCCTGGTGACCCGCTTCCGACACAGCCGCCACAAACGCTTCACCGCTTCGCGGCGTCGCAGCATGGCCCGAAAGAATGTTGCGGAACATCATGTGATGGCCATAAATGGCGCGAGTCGAATCGTTGTCCTGCTCGATAACGGCGCCTTCCAGCGTCAAGCCCGCGAACACGCCTTTCGAGCGTGAATAAGTCAAAACTTCAGTGTTCAGCAATATGTCGGTTCCGGCAGAAGTGTGACGGCCTACTGGCCCCGCTGCCACAGATCCTTCACCGGTAAGTTCAAACTTCGTCGAGAGCAGATGCTGCAAACCACGGTCATTCATCACCAGCATGACCAGGTCCACACCTTCCACTCCGATCTGCAATCCCCAGCTTCCACCGCCAACCGAGACGAATGCCGGAGCGCTCCAGCCATCACCCGTGCGGCACGATGCTACGCCGCGTCCGTGCTTTGCGCCGAAGATGAAGCCGCCTTTAATCATGTTGGGCACGATCACGATGCACTTGGCGCCGCTCAATACTTCCTCGGGGATTCCTTTGTCAGGCGTCGACATGATCGACTGAAGAACGTCTACGGATTTCTGCATACGCTCGACGGTATCTTCACGATCCGAGCCTGCAAACGCGAAGGTTCCGGCCAAGCCGATCAAACTCATTAACAACAGCGACATTATCTTTTTCATGTTTTATTCCTTTTGAAATCTGCGGCGCCTAAGAGGGGAGGGCTTCAGATAACTGACTTAGCTCAGCCGACCTGAAAGAGAGAGAAGAACTGCTCATCTCTAAAAGCTATGGTCGCACAGCGGCCAAGAGGATATCTGATCTACATTGCTCACGTTTCAGTGACCTCGTTGCTGCCCGTTTGTGAGCAATCTTGCACAGAATAAGCGGCCAGAAGATGTCATTGTCATGCTGGCAAAGAGAAACACCTATTAGGTGAATCGCTAATGGAACGCATGCTTCGCCAATGGCAAGATCGTTTTCGACGACGGATGGCCTCAACCAAGGCATCCGTCGCGAATCTGTTCGCCGCCGTGACCCCGCCAGTCCGCGGTTTCGCGTCGCAAAGAATGTGCCCGTTTTGCGGATTAATCACGCCGCGCTCAAAGACTTCCTGCCTCGAGTGCGGCAAGTCGCTGGCGCCAGCAACAAGATAGTGAATTTTCAGGGGCAGCTCATTTTCGGCGACCCTCAAATGAGACTAGGAGATCAATATGCTTTGGACAATTTTCGTGGTGCTTCTGATTCTGTGGCTGCTAGGCTTTAGCCTCCACATCGCCGGCGGCCTGATTCATATTTTGCTGGTGGTTGCGCTCGTCATACTCGTCATTAACCTAGTGAGCGGCCGTCGCATTGCCTGAAGGGGAGTCACAGGCCTCGCCCAAGCCAAAGATTCACATCTCCGACTTCGGTTCGTCGGAATGCACATACCTTGATGTGTGTCTGAGTCAACGTGCCCTTGGGCGTTGTCGTCCGCGTAACCGTCACTATTTTGGGTCCGTCCTTTGTGGTCGTCGTCCTTACGGAACCCTTAGAAGTACGTTTAGTCTTGGTTTTCCTTGTCACCATCTCGTCTAGTTCCGGGATTTGAGTGGGATTTCCGGGAGTCGCCGCGCTGATCAGCCCCGCGAACGCGCTCCACCTATGCTGAGCGCGATTCCGCCCGCAATCAACACAGCGCTAATAATCGGCGAAACCCGCTCACTATGAGTGGTCTGCACTCCCAGGTTCGCACCGCCGATCTTAACGCCCTCACTCTGAGTGTGCGGGATAGGCACCACCAAAGAAGCAACGCCGAGCACAATTAAGATGATCCCGGCAAAAAGCAGAATTTTCATCTCGAATCCTCATAGACAACTGGACTTGCTTGCCAAAAAGAAAAGCGTGCCGCCTAGAACAGTTAATCGTGCAGCACCACTCCGAGCAGCGAGCTGTGAACTTGCAACCCGCCCTCGGGGCCGCCCGAGTAATCGACAAACCCCAGCTTTCTGAACCGGTTCATAAAAAAGCTCACCCGCGAACGCGTAGTCCCAACCATCTCCGCCAGACTCTCCTGGCTGATCTTGGGAATCACAAGCTCCGGGCCGCCCTCCTTGCCAAAATGAGCCAGCAGCAGGAGGATTCGCGCCAATCGCTTTTCGCTGGAGTTAAACAACTGATCGACCAGATCTTCTTCATAGCGCACATTCCGCGCCAGCAAATACGCCACAAACATCTCCGAAAGCGCCGGCTCGCGATGCAGCGCGTCGATCATAACTTTCTTATCGATGCGCTGAATTTCACAATCCGTCATGGCCTCCGCCGACCCCATGCGCAGCGTCTGCCCGGCCAGACATCCCTCGCCAAAAAAATTTCCGTCGGCCAGCAGGCCGATCGTCGCTTCGCGCCCCGTCTTGGAGACGACGGTAAGTTTCACCTTGCCTTTTTGTATATAGAAGACGGAGTCCGCCTTGTCCTCCTGAGCGAAGATTCCTTCCTTCTTGACAAAACTCAGGTTCTTCCGGCCGTCGCCGATCGTGGCCAGAAAAAGGTTGGGATCGAATCTGCGGATCTTCCGCTTGGCCAACGGAGTGGTGCTCATCAACCTAAATTCTACCGCCGAAAGCATGCTTTTACGCAAGAATTTCGACGTTTCAAGCGCAAGGCCCGAAGTGATAGTGCGTGTCGTGACCCAGGTTTGTAGAATGCCGGTGGTACCCCATCAGACGATGTAAGTAGGGAGGCGTCCAGAATTCTGTTCAAAATTAGACTGTGCCCCGAAGGATCGGCGCGCGAGCTAAGCGCTCCCAAACTGTTGTCTCGCGAAGCCCGGAACATCATCACCACACATCCGGCTGATCACCGGCACCAACCGGCTTGACGCTTCGCCTTTCGGGACAAACGCGTCAACCACCTTCAATACGTCTTCTGAGATCTCGTCGTCGTTGGAGACCATGACGATGGGAATCTGTGGCCGGTGGCGCTTGATTTCAGTCGCCACCTCATCCCCGTTCATCTCCGGCATGTGGTAATCGACGATCACTGCGGCAACCACGCAGGCAAGCGCAGCTTGCACGCCTATTCGGGCGGAGGAGGCAGTGAGAACCGCAAATCCGCGCCTTTCGAGCAGCGCTCGGTGGTAGCCCAATGTGCTGTCATCATCGTCGATGCGGAGAATCGTTTTGCGGCTCGCCTGATTGGACATGAGCTAGCGCCCCCACACTATGATCATCTTTGATCCATCCCCCGCCTGGCTGTTCAATTCTGCACACTTTTCGTTAATTCTTACTTATCAGATTGCTTCTTATCGGGCCAACCTATACAGGTTTTATGGGATTCATCGCTTTTTTGCTCATCGACTTTTCGGGCTGGAGGAGCGCATAACTCGCCGGCCCTGCCGGCTCAAAACTGTGCAATTTTGAACAGACACTCCTAATGTCCGGATTGTAAGGTTCTTCGGATAGGTCGCTAGGTCACGGATGCGAAGAAGCGATGCGGACCCTTCCCCGGACCGCGTTGTTCTTCTCTGGTGGTGCGGCAGCAGCAAGTCGCACCACATCTTTCTGATTGTTCAGCAATGGCAAAACGCGAAATGCCGCGAAGCCCAGAAATAACGCTCCGAAATGACGACCGCTGTGCTCAAGGCCGCTTGTAAACCACTCCACCCTTCATCACGAACTCCACCTTCTCCATCACAGAAACATCCGCCAGCGGATCGCCCGGCACCGCCACAATATCCGCCAGTTTTCCCGCCTCAACCGTTCCCAATTCCTTCTGCGTCCCCAGCAACTCCGCGGCGCTTGACGTAGCCGCGCGTATCGCCTGCGCCGGAGTCATGCCAAACTTCACCATCGACGTAAATTCCTTCGCCGGATTAATCTTCCAATCAAATCCTCCCGCATCCGTTCCAAAAGCAATCTTCACGCCCGCGTGCATCGCGCGGCGAAAAGTGTCTTCATGAATCGAGATCATCTTCACCCACACCGGAGCGCCCGTCGCCGCGCGCCCTTGCGCCACATATTCACCAACGTAAATCGTCGGCACATAAAAAATTCCCCGCGCCGCCATGGTCTTCAAATCCGCATCGCTGATGTAGTTCCCATGCTCAATCGAATCCACTCCCGCCTCGACCGAGTTATGCACTCCATTCAGCGCCATCGCATGAGAAGCCACCTTGCGCCGTTCGCGATGCGCCTCATCCACAATCGCTCTTAGCTCGTCCATCGTGAACGTCGGAATATCATCAAGCACGCCATCGTCGCGCACCCAATACGAGCGGTCGCTATAAACTTTGATCCAATCCGCGCCGTGACTGATCTGCTCACGCACCGCCTGCCGCGCATTGTCCGTCCCGTCAACCAACTGCACCCCATGCGGCACCGCCACATTCGGAGCATATCCCTGCAGCGGATAAGCCCCCGTCACATCCATTGCCCGCGTCGCCGCCTGCATCCGCGGCCCAGGAATAATTCCGTTGTTGATCGCTTTCTTTACGTCAACATCGGCATAGCCCGCGCCCTCCGTCTCCACGTCGCGGATCGACGTGAACCCATACTCCAGCGCCCGCCGTGCATTCACCGTCGCCAGAATCGTTCGATACTCCGGCGACTCCTTCAGCAACTGCTCGTCATAATCCGCCGCCGTAATGTCTCCCTGCAGCAAAATGTGTGTATGCGTATCCATCAGTCCCGGCAGGCAAGTAGACCGCGATAGATCGATCACGTCCACTCCGCTGGGAGCAGTCGCGCCCACATCCTTGATCTTTCCATCTTCCACCACGATCACCACATTCCTGCGCAGCGAATCTCCTCGCCCATCGAAAAGATTCCCGCACTTCAACGCCACCGTCTTTGACGCAGATATTGCCGTGGATGTCTGCGCCACGCAAAATCCCGCGACCGCAAGCGCAAAACAAAGCGCCGCAATTTGTCGCTTCATGATTCCCTCCACTGGTGATGCAGCTTTGGACATGCTCAACCTCGGCTTGACAGTTTACTGAAAACGCCCTTGGTTCTTGCTTTCGGGTGGCACAGCGGTTCACCGCCATTGTTCTTGTTTTTGGGTGGCGCAGCGGTTCACCGCTGCGATAAGAACCCCTTTTTAAATGACGGCTTCAGCCGCTGAGGGATCTGCCGCGTACAGCCCCCTCAAGCCCCGCGAATTTACTTCCTTCAATTCATCACTGGCCTACTTATTTTCCTTCTCCTTGCTTTTCGGATCCTCCGCCGGCGCCACCGCCCCCGGCATAACCTTCAGCGCAGCTCCGCGCTGCTCATCAAGCTCAGGATGCGGCAACGGCTTACGCGGCAGCATCTGGTCGCGCATCGCTGTGTTGTAAACGAAGATCGCCTCCACCGTCGCCGCCTGCGCCAGGTCAGGCGCCTGCAGCCGCTCATACGTGTCCATGTTGGAGTGATGCGTCCGCGATCCATAGTCCAGTCGATCCTGTATGAACTGGAATCCCGGAATCCCCACCGCATCGAACGATTCGTGATCGGTCCCGCCCGTATTGCGCGTAGTAATCGTCGTGACGCCAAGATCCTTCAGCGGTTCCATCCACTGCGCAAAAATAGGACCCTCCGCCGCATTCTCCTGCAAATAAATCCCCATAATTTTTCCCGTGCCATTATCGACATTAAAGTAGCCGGAAATTTTCGTCTGCTCAGCTTTCACCACAACCGGCCCGGCCGGCTTGCGCAGATATTCCGGCTTCTCCAACTCCTCAGGAGCCGTCGAAAGCGGCACATATCCAAAATGCTGTTTCACATATCCGGCCGAGCCAAATAGTCCCTGCTCCTCTCCCGTCCACAGCCCAATGCGTATCGTCCGCCGCGGCTTCACCTGCAGCGCGTTGAGAATCCGCATGACCTCCATCGCCACCACCGTGCCCGCGCCGTTGTCGGTCGCGCCCGTCCCCGCGATCCACGAATCGAGATGGCCTCCCACCATCACCACTTCATCTTTCAGCGCAGGATCAGTCCCCGGAATTTCCGCGATCGTATCGAAGCCATGTTCATGGTCGCCAAAAAACTTGGCATCAATATTCATTTCAATGCTCACCGGCACATTAGCCTTGAGCAGCCGATACACGCGCCCATAATTCTCAATCGCCGTCACCGCCACCGGAACCGGATCGGCGTCATCCCTCAGGTAAGACGTCTTCGTCAAAAACGAGCCATTATCGTCGAAGATCGTCCCCCCCGAGCCGCCGCCGTCCCGCCCGTCGCGGCTGGGAAGAATCACCGCCAGTGCGTGCTCCGAAGCCAGAAACTTCGCCGTCTTTTCCCGCAGCTCCCGGCGCTTCACATAATCCGGAACTCTCTCCGAAAACGGCTTCGGCTTTTCCAGCGGATAATCCGCAACCTTGGCGAGATCCTTCTCGTCCATCCGCGTAAACAGCGGCTTATCCACCGGATTCACCTCCCGCATCTCTCCCAGCAAAACAATCTTTCCCGCCAGCTTGCCCTTATATCGATCGAAATCTTTTTCGTCCTTGATATCAACCCACACCGCCGGCCCGCTCACCGCGCCGTTAGTAGAAGGCGACCAGGGCGCCGCCTGCGCAATAAAAACAGCCGTGTCCGGCGACGTCATCCTCACCCACGTATTAAGCTGCTGCCACCCCATCCCAAACTCGCCCCAATCCTCGAGATGCGCATTGCTGCAACCCATCGCCGTCAATTGATCGCGCGTCCATTCGTTGGCCTTCTTAACATTAGGAGACCCAGTCAGCCGCGGACCAATCCCATCCGCCAACGCCGACGCATACTCCATCACATGCGAATGCGTGATCCCCTCGTCCCGTATGCGCTGGTACATCGTGTACTCGATATTTTCTTTGGCCGGCTGCGCCTGTTCATACGACGGTTTGTCCGCATCGGACGCCGCCGCCTTTTTATTCTTGTCCGCAGCCGAAATGGATAGAGGCAAAACAAAGCACAGCAACAACGCAAAGCTGATTTTGAAAGTGGTCTCGGTTCGCATGGATTCGCTTTCTCCCGGGAAAAACTTCCCCAGAAGAGTAGCAGAAATAAGATCAGGGATGCTCGCTGCCTACCAGGTAATAAGGGTGTTTAACGCCACAGCGTAATAACTACCCACAAGTGTCGATTTAGCCACAAGGTCGCCCCAGCATTATCAAACACTTACACCTACGTACACCAACGTACATACACAAATGCCACAACAAATGTTCCGCGTGGAACATTTGTACTTACAAAAACATACTGACAAATGTTCCACGTGGAACATATCTCCATTCTGCCAACTCCGAAGCTGGGCCACTGGGTACTGCCCTACGAGAAGCGGACCTTCACGTCCGGCCCCTTCTCCAAATGGATGCTTTCTATGAACCGCACCCGCCCGGTCTTTAAGGTCAGGATCACCGACGAGGTCCTGGTCCCTTCGGCGAAGAAGCGAACACCCTTCAGCAGCGCGCCTTCCGTGACGCCAGTAGCTCCAAAGATCATCTGCTTTCCCGGCGCCAGGTCTTCCGCCTCATAAATCCTTTTCGCGTCTTTGATCCCCATCTTGGCGATGCGCTCTTCCAGTTCCGGCTTGTCGATCACCAGCCTGCCGACCATGTAGCCGTTCAGGCAGCGGATCGCGGCCGCCGTGATCACTCCCTCCGGAGCGCCTCCCGAGCCCATGACCGCGTGCACTCCCGTCCCCATGACGGCCGCGGCTATGCCCGCCGAGAGATCGCCGTCGCCAATCAGCCGTATGCGAGCGCCCGCCTTCCGAATGTCGGCGATCAGCGTCTCGTGCCGCGGACGGTCGAGTACGACAATGACAAGATCGTCTACGCCGCGATGCATACGGCGGGCGATGTTCTTCAGGTTGACGGCGACGGGCGCGTCCAACTCGACGGCGTTCTTGCACGATGGCCCGACGACGATCTTCTCCATGTAGCAGTCAGGAGCATGCAGCAGGCCTCCTTTCTCCGACGCTGCGAGTACTGTGATTGCGCCGGGTGCGCCGGTGGCGCAGAGGTTCGTGCCTTCCAGCGGATCGACGGCGATGTCGACGCTTGGAACGTCGCGTCCGTCGGGGTATGGGCCACCCACCTGCTCGCCGATGTAGAGCATGGGAGCGTCGTCGCGCTCGCCCTCGCCGATCACGATGGTGCCGTGCATGGGGACGGTGTCCATGGTCCGCCGCATGGCCTCGGTCGCCATCTGGTCGCTGAGCGGACGGTCTCCCTGTCCCATGGTGCGCGCCGACTCGATGGCGGCGTTCTCGACTACACGCAGGAATTCCAGCGCCAGATCGCTTTCGAGGTTCTCGCCAAAATTCTTTGCGTGCGGCTCGGGACGGGTGGTGGTGTTGGTTGCCATGAATGCCTCCTCCAGGTGAATGCGCGACCAAGAAATATATTCTCTTCGGGGCAGAGATGGAAGGGCAAGCGTCACAGTTGATAGGGTGCCGAGTTAAGCCTTGATAAGTTCGCAATTTGCGAACTATAATCTTCGCAAATTGCGAAGTCAGGAGTTGCATGCGCGTTGTCGGCCGCAAGAAGGTCAAGGAGGCTGCTGAATATGCAGCGCTGCTTTCGCGTACGCTGCCCGCCGTCATTCGCAGCGAGGCGGAGAATGGGCGTTACATCGCCATGTTGGAAGAACTGGACAGCAAGGGCAATCGGATGACTGCTGCCGAACGCCGGATGGCGGACCTCCTGACCCTGCTGATCGAAGACTTCGAAGAAAAGCACTACGCGCTCAAGGCGGATAGTCCGGTGGAGGTTCTTAAGGAATTGATGACCGCGAATAATTTGAAACAGAAAGACCTGCTCGACGTTTTTGGCACACCGAGCAGCGTCTCAGAAATTCTGCACGGGAAGCGGCAGCTTACGACCGAACACATCCGCCGCCTCAGCCGGCGATTCCACGTCTCTGCCGAGGTATTTATTTAGGTAACGCGCTGGGCCAGCCTTGGAGTCCGCAGTAACTGGCCGGAGTTAGTGGGTAGTGGGTCAGTTGACGCTTGAGGGGTTGTGCGCATTTTTCCCGAAGCCAGTTGTGAGGGCTTCTAGGACTGAGTCCCAGTTGGTGGGGAAGGCTCTGGGGAGGTAGCCTCTTCGCCAGGAGGAATCGCGATTCCGGTCAACTCGCTTAGATGACGAGCAAATTCTTCGAATTCCATAAACTTCCCCCGGAGTCCAAGCATGTTCAAGCTGAACTGTGTCATCCCTTCATTAAACTGTGCCTGTGAAATGTTCCGATCTGCGGCTGACAAAAACAAAGGGCGCAAGTGAATATCGAAATCGGCAAAGTGCTGCTCCATCTCGGTCACTTCCGTCGTAGGGATGCGCGTAATCTTTCGGTCTCTATTCGAC
This sequence comes from Acidobacteriaceae bacterium, assembly GCA_003132405.1. Taxonomy (GTDB): domain Bacteria; phylum Acidobacteriota; class Terriglobia; order Terriglobales; family Acidobacteriaceae; genus Acidiflorens. The sequence continues at coordinate 22,371 of PKXQ01000134.1, forward strand.
AGCAAAAGTATGTCGCTATTTCCGCCGCAACCATCGACCCAGGTTTTGGCTTGATACAGGACGTAGAGGGCAATCAGCCAACCCTGTGCGATGCTCATCTTGTAATCGAATAGTTTAGCAATGAGGGATTTTGCAAGCACGATCCCTGACCCAATGCATTGCGGCTCGTAGACTCTCGTGAATGTTGTGCCTCTAGCTCGGTAGAGTGTCGTGGACGCCGGGAATTGAAGTCCGATTAGTAGATCGGGAGTGGTGGGGCGCTCTCCTGCCGGGAATTGAGACCACGGGGAAATATGCCGATTGAAAGTGTCCACCAAAGATTCGCGCAATACTTGTTCGATCTTCCACGCCCCGTTTGGCTTTTGCTCCGTCAACGCTTGATCCATGAGCTGGACTGTCATATCAATCAGAGCGCCTTCACCCGCCCCGGTGAACACCATGTTATAAAACGGGGTTTCGATCCGGATCATTTTTTGCGTGTTAACTTTTGCGTAGCTATAGATCGTCTCCTGTGTGTCTGCACAGAGCACGAGTCCGTCAGTGCAGTGGAAGCCAGCGGCAATTGTCATAAGTTTCTCTTTTGGGGGCCGCTTGGCTCTTGACACTACGAATGGTCGAGGTTTTCGGAAGCGGGAGCGGCTTTGGCATTAACATGCTACGCCTCCCCCCGTGGGAAATGAAACTGACCCACTAGCAGTTATTGGGCTATGTTGACATCATGGTTCTGTCGTCGCGGGTGGGAAATTTTGCGTGCGGTAGGGGTGCTTCGACTGCTGTTGGGCTTCGCATTCGCGAAGCTCAAACTCCGCTCAGCATGACAAGATTATGGGGATGTCAATGCATAACGACCGACGCCATTATTGCTCGCTCGAAGCGCGTTGGTAGCGCAAACAAAATACATAGGTCCTTCGCTTCGCTCAGGATGACAATTGTTTTTGGGGAACTGGGCGGAGGTGATATTTCGGTGGGGTTGGCTTTAGCGGACAGGGGTGTCCGCTCCACACAAAAAAGTCACAAGCTCCCAGGATGACAAAGAGAGTTTTGCCGCGAACTTGCGACGGGCCGCTAGAACGCGTCAATCCCTGTTACGCTCGCTCCGATGATCAACGTGTGGATGTCGTGGGTGCCTTCGTAGGTTTTTACGGATTCTAGATTCATCAGGTGGCGCATGATGGGGTAGTCGTCGGCTACTCCGTTGGCTCCGAGGATGTCTCTGGAGAGGCGGGCGCACTCTAGGGCCATCCAAACGTTATTTCTTTTGGCCATGGAGATGTGCTGGTGTTCTACTTTGCCGGCGTCTTTCAGGCGGCCTACTTGCAGGACTAATAGCTGTGCTTTGGTGATCTCGTTGATCATCCAGGTTAGTTTTTCCTGGACTAGTTGATGCGAGGCTATGGGCTGATCGCGAAATTGTTTTCGTAGTAATGAATATTGCAGGGCGCAGTCGTAGCAGGCCATGGCAGCGCCTACGGCTCCCCAGGAGATTCCGTAGCGGGCTTGATTGAGGCACATCAGCGGAGATTTCAGTCCACCGGTGCCGGGGAGCAGGTTTGATTCGGGGATATGGACATCTTGCAGCGAGAGGCCTGAGGTTACGGAGGCGCGCAGCGACCACTTGCCGTGAATGTCGGAGGCTTTAAAGCCGGGGCGGTCGGTCTCGACCAGGAAGCCGCGAATCGTTTCTTGTTTACTGCGGTCATTTTCGTTTTCGTCTTCAACCTTGGCCCAGATCACGGCTACGTCGGCGATGGTGCCGGAGGTGATCCACATTTTTTCGCCGTCGAGGACATACTCTTTGCCGACTTTTTTGGCGCGGGTGCGCATGCCTCCGGGATTCGATCCGAAGTCGGGTTCGGTTAAGCCGAAGCAGCCTAGCTTTTCTCCTTTTTGCATGGCGGGGAGCCAGGTATTTTTTTGGTCGTCGGAACCGAAGGTGTAGATGGGATACATGACTAGCGCGGACTGAACGCTGACGAAGGAGCGGACGCCGGAGTCTCCGCGCTCTAGTTCTTGGGTGACGAGGCCGTATTCGATGTTGGACATGCCGGCGCAGCCGTAGCCCTGCAGCGAGGCGCCGAAGAATCCGAGGTCGGCCATGGGCTTGACTAGTTCGCGGGGGAAGCGGCCGGCGCGGTTGCACTCTTCGATGATGGGGATGAGGTTGTCTTCGATGAAGTGGCGGGCGGTGTCGCGGACCAGGCGCTCGTCGTCGTTTAGCAGGGTGTCTAGCCCGATGAAATCTACTCCGCGGAATTTGATGGCTGGCATTTGGTGTCACCTCTTTTGCATGGCTACGGCGTCATGAAACCGCGAGCGGGAAACTAATCACGGTAGCAGAGGGGTGGGGATGGGAGCAATGCCGGTCGGGAAGCAGGGGGGGGTGAGCGAACCCTTTTACCACTGGGGGCACAGGGGCGCACAGGGGAAGGCTGGATTATCTTCGGACGTCGGGCTTCGTTCACGGGATGACAATGAACGCAATATGCGGTAACAATAACTTGGCCTGAGTCAAAATCAAAAAAGAGGTGCGGAGGTTTATGGGCGACACGCGGGAATTTCTGCGGCACACGCTGGCTACGGTTGCTTATCGCGGGGCGAAGGCGATTCGCGGGGCTGGGGCCGGCTTCGCTGAGTATGGAGCGAGCGAAACTGGGCGCACTCCGGTGAAGATTCTGGCGCATATTGGCGACTTGATGGAGTGGGGGTTGTCGATGGCGGATGGGGGCAAGAAGTGGCATGATTCGGCTCCGCTGGATTGGGAGAAGGAATGCGAGCGCTTCTTTGCGACGCTGAAAAAGTTTGACGACTATCTGGCTTCGGATAAGCCGCTGGAAGTGCCGGCGGAGAAATTGTTTCAGGGGCCAATTGCGGATGCGCTTACGCACGTTGGGCAGATTGCGATGCTGCGGCGGTTGGCGGGAGTGGCGATCAAGGGCGAGAATTATTTTGTGGCTGAGGTGACGGTGGGCAGAGTGGGGGCGGATCAGGCTGCTCCGCGGAAAGAGTTTTGAGTGACGGGGTCTCCCTCAGTGGCTAAAGCCAGCATTCGAAAGGCCACGGATCGCAGCGGCGAACCGCTGCGCCACCCAAAAGACGAGTGAGACCGCGACTTTGCTGGCGGATTCCTCGGTGATCAGGTCATGTCTTAATTGGTGTGGACGGTCGGGCTGAGTAAAATGATGGAGCGCGGGCTTGGTGAAGGCGCGCAGGAGGTTCGATGGCTTCGGGTGATACGGCAACGGCTGAGGCGGGCGCGGTTCCGCAGCTTCCTAATCACAAGGTTAAGGTGAAGAAGCCGGGGCAGCGGGCGTGCAATGAGAAGAATGATAAGGGAAAGTTCTGCGGCGGGCACCTGAAGCGCTGGTTCTACAGGGCCGACGTGCTGGAGCAGGAGTGCGGGTGCGTGGAAAAGGCGTGGGGAGCGGATGCGGAAGTGTATCGCTGCGAATTTTGCCAGACACTTTATTTGCCGAGTCCGGAGGATGCGCGTGGGATGAATGTGGCGGGGCCGGGACAGCTTTCGATATTTGGGCTGACGGTGCCTCCGAAGGAAGCGAAGTAGGGCAGGAAACGCAGGAAAAGCAGGAAAAGCAGGAAAGGCAAGGGCGGGTGACAGGTGACGGGTGACAGAAAAAGCAAAAACGGGTCTTGAGACTTTCCTGTCACCTGCGACCTGTTACCTGATTCATTGTGAATACTTCTGAACTTATCTTCGATTGGAATCTTCCGGCTGCGGAGCAGTGGCGTCCGTCGAAAGCGGTGCGCCTGACTGACGAGACTTTGCGGGACGGGTTGCAATCGCCTTCGGTGCGCGATCCTTCGATTGAGCAGAAGATCGAGATTCTGCAGTTGATGGAGGCGCTTGGCATCAACACGCTTGACCTGGGGCTGCCGGGAGCGGGTGCGCGGGCGGTGGAACATGTGACGGCGCTGGCTCGGGAAATTGTTGCGCAGAAGCTGAAGATCACGGCTTACTGCGCTGCCCGTACGCATGAAAACGACATTCGGCCGATTGCCGAGATCGTGCAGAAGACTGGGCTGCCGATCGAGGCCGCGACGTTTATTGGATCGAGCCCGATTCGCCGATATGCGGAGGGGTGGGATGGCGAGTTTCTTTTGCAGACCACGGAGAAGGCAGTTCGATATGCGGTGTCGCTGGGGCTTGAAGTCATGTATGTCACGGAAGACACGACGCGGTGCGATCCGGAGACGGTAAAGGCGCTCAACGCGGCGGCGATCAACTGTGGAGCGCGCGCGGTGGTGATCTGCGATACGGCTGGACATGCGACGCCGACAGGTGCGGGCGCGCTGGTGAAGTTTGTGATTGACGAGGTGGTCAAGCCTAGCGGCGAAAAAATTCGCGTCGAATGGCATGGGCATTGCGATCGCGGATTGGCGGTGGCCAATTCGATGGCGGCGTTAATGGCGGGAGCGGATTGCGTGCATGCGACGGCGCTGGGGATCGGGGAGCGTGTTGGCAATACGCAGATGGATCAGATGCTGGTGAATCTGAAGCTGATGGGCATTGCTCCTTGGGATCGGCAGGACCTGACGAAATTGAAGCAATATTGCCAAGCTGTGTCGGTCGCTACTGGGGTGCCGATTCCGGCGAATTATCCGGTGGTGGGTGAGGACGCGTTTCGCACGGCTACGGGCGTTCATGCTGCGGCGGTGATCAAGGCTTATAAGAAGAAGGATATTGAACTGGCGAATGCCGTGTATTCCGGCGTGCCTTCGCATTATTTTGGACTGGAACAGGTCATTGATATTGGGCCGATGAGCGGGAAGTCGAATGTGCTTTTCTGGCTGGAGCATCGCGGGCTGGAGGCGAGCGACGAGGTGGTTGAGCGCATCTATAAGTGCGCCAAGGCTAGCGACCACACGCTTAGCGAGGCGGAGATTATGGAGTGCGTGCAGGCGGGGTGATTGTCGCATTGCGGCCTTGCCGTGTCTCTGGCAGACGATTGCCGAGCGGGAGTGCGACCTCAACGCCTAAAGGCGCAATCAAGATGAAATCTGATACCGCAGCGCTGAAGCGCTGCGCCACCCGAAGACAAGGGCGCGTTGTGCGGTCGGCGCGGTCTCCCACTCTTGCGCAAAAAACGCGCAAGAATGGGGCACCCTCATTTTGGGGGAGTAAAGAAACGGGACTGGGAAGGCCGCCTACCGCTGTTCTCGTTCAGAATGA
>PKXQ01000109.1 GCA_003132405.1 Acidobacteriaceae bacterium
CAGAGACGCGATTTATCGCCAACCACCTCAGGGTTTCCGGTTTTTCGACCGTCCGGGAGATGGAAATGGGTAGCCGAGTTTAGAGATCGGGACTCGGCGTTGCAGCCTCGTTTGTATTACCGTTGGGCAAGCGCAAGAGTCCCAATGCGGCCATCACGTTCACGCCGTTCGTGCGAGTTAGCACACCCGGACGCATCCGATAGTCAAATCGCATCTCGCCGTTCTGATAGTATTCTTCAAAATGCACATTGATTGCCCGGTCGTCGAGAGCTTTGACCACCTCAGTAACAGCTAGATCGTGGGTCGTTACAAGGCCGATCGCGCCCTTTGCGGCCAATTGTTCAATTACCGCTCTTGCCCCAACCAAGCGGTCAGCCGAATTTGTCCCGCCAAGCATCTCGTCCAGTAAAAAGAGGACGTTGTTCGTGCGCGATAGATTGAGTATCCACTTCAGCCGCTCCACCTCGGCCTGGAATCGCGATTTTCCCAGCAACAGGGAGTCATGAACAGAAATCGAGCACCCGATCTGCAATGGCGAGATCTGGAGTCGAGCGGCGCGCACCGGAGCCCCTGCCAATGCCAACACGGAGTTCAAGCCGACCGCACGCAGCAGAGTGCTCTTGCCTGCCATGTTTGAACCGCTCACCATGATCAACTGTGTCGTTTGACCATCAAGCTGCAGATCGCATCTCACGCAGGTTTGCCGATCGAGTAATGGGTGGCCCAGTGCCTCGGCATGAAATAGCGGAGACGACTGGGGATTCAGGATGGCAAAAGTATGGTCTGGGTTTTCGTAGCAATACCGAGCCAAACAGAGCAATGCTTCAAACTCGCCGAGCGAATCCAACCATCTGGCCAATCCTTCCCGGTTTTGCCGTCGCCAACGTTCGATAAGAATTGCAAGATTCGTTCCCCAAAGAAGCGGCGAGGCAAGCAGCGCAAAGTATTCAATTTGTCGAAAATTCAGAAGCCAAGCCCACAGGCGCAATCGTCGAATCTGTTTCGAGGGACGACCCGGCAAGCCCGTAAGGCGCAACTGCAGCGCCTTAAGCAAAGGACACTGGAAATTTTCCGCCTCGATGCGTTCCAACAACGGAGCAAGCAGCGAAAGCTCGAATGAAGGAAGGACAAGGTTAGCGGCTGTCAGCCTCGTTTTCTTTAGAAGTACAGCCGCGAGCATTACTTCCAGCCCGACTAAGACGCCAATAGCCCAAAGCCAGCCACGAGTATAGGCCCCGATAGAAACAAATCCTGACAGGCCGATCAGGCAAATTGGGAGAAGGATCGCGAGCGTCTGCGCATAAGGCGGAAAACTAATGACAGGACCACTTGCCCAGTCCCGAGCCGATGCACCCGACGCACCGGCCTGATCGAATGCACCTCCGTCTACAGACGCCCAGTCCTCTCGAAGGTCGAGCTGATCACGAAGTTCAGCAACCGCTCGCTGCCGCTCAGCGATCTCAGCGCACTCCGCCGGATTGAGCAACCATTTCGCCAGGATAGCCCCACCGATGCCTGTGCGAGCCGTACAAAGCAGTTCGAAAAGAGATCCAGTGCCAAATAAATCCAGATCGGAAGCGTAGGGATGGCTCTCGGGCCGGAATTCCAAACCGCCAAACCCACGTCCTTGCTACTGGTGGTGCAAGCGTCCCACCCCGAGCTCGTAAAAACTTACGATCCATCGCATGCGGCTATGGAGGCGTGCATTCTTCGTAAGCGATTGGAAGATGGACAGAGCGACGACCAAAGGTAGCAGAATCCAAAGCGCAGAAACCGAGTGCAGCGAAAGCGCTGCCCAAGCCACAACGATACCAGCCAGAGCGGCCGTAATCAGATACGTCCACAGGCGCTGGTGCAGTTCCCTGATGCCCGCAAGCCGCCGTTGCATTTCGGCCAAACGGCGGGTGTATTCACCGTTTGGGATTTCCTGCGCTGTGTTAGTCAGGGCTTCGCGTCCCGCGAATTCAGAAGTACTCATGTCCACACCGTCTCTCCAGGCCGGGGAGCCTGATTTTGTGTAACTAGAAAAGCAGCAGGCAGCGCCGTGCGCATCCGGCGTGCGCTCAGATCAAGAGGGGCTACAACGAGAGAGTGGGCGGGGGACGCTGAAAGAGCAGAGAAAGACTTGGTTCATTTGGAACGCCGATAGCCGCCTGCGATCGCTCTGTCCATCGCCGATCAACGCGCAACGAAAAAAAAGACACTGGAAGCGCACGGAGAGAGGCGATTACGAATCTGCAGATATTTGCTGAGTGAACAACGACAAATGCAAGGAGGCAGGAAAGCACGACGAAAGCAATTAGCTTGAAGAGACCAACAATAAGAAGTGGACGAAGATCTAGTACAAACAAACCAAAAAGACAGTAAGCGGCGTTAAAGAACGCTTGGATATGGCGATAGAGGCCCATGCGTGTCTCGCAGCAACAAGTATACAGCTGTCGACTCCCAGCGCCCTGTAGCCTCACCGACGCGTAACATCGCATTAGCACTCATTGACCCTGCAGTCAAAACGCGCAATCGCCCGATAGGGTTCACTGGCATCGCGTGGGCCTGTTCCTATTTCAGCGCCGATTAAAGTGCTCAAGAACGATCCACGTGCAAACCATTGCAATGCCAGACGCGAGGACAAAGGCCCACCCCACGATCCGCACGCGGACAGCGAATCTATTTCGTCGATAAGTAACAATCAAGCCCGCAATCCAGCAGAAAGGGCTGATGACTGCAAGCAGAACCGGGGCAGCCACAACCGATGCGGAAACCAGAGAGCGGGCCGAGTGCGGAGCGAGTTTGATTGTGAGGACTAGCGCAGCGCAATACGCCGTTATTCCCCAGCAGGGGATGCAGAGCAGCAGAGCCGTCAGCGGAAGGAAAACGCTCTTGCGATCTGCGCCAATACTTGTTGAACTGTCGGCCACTCGGGCGATTGTATCTCAATCAATTCACGAGGACCCTTGTTGGCGTAACATCCCGATTTCACTCATCGACCCAGCAAAAGGCGAAACAAAGGCGCAAGCTTGTGCTAACGCCTGTGTTACAACAATGAAGAGCTTTTTCTTTTTGCGCAACCATCTTGAGGACCTTGGATATTTGGAAGCTCTTACTGCAGCGCCTGTTTCCTTTCGCCAGACGGAACATTAGAATGTTCGTCGGATTACCAGCTTACCTTTGACCCGGAGGTACGTCTTATTTTTCAACGAGGATGCCATGAACCGGTCCCGCCTGTTGCTCGTTGCTTGTATCGCTTTCAGTTTCACCATCAGTTTTGCGGTCGCGGATGCAGCATTTCGTGCGGCTGCATCGCGCGTGGAGACGGTCACGCCCGCCGCGCCGATGCTCCAACCACGCTCGGGACAGACCGCCACTCTCCTTCCCGACGGGAAAGTTCTCATTGCTGGTGGCATGCGCCGTAACCAGGATTTCTTCAGGTCTGCCGAGCTCTATGATCCTGCGACCGGCAAGTTTCAGCCAACCGGAGAGATGACCGAGCGGCGTGTGGGACATATCGCGGTGCTGCTGCGGTCGGGAAAGGTTCTGATCGCCGGAGGTTGGGTGGGCCACGGTACAACTGACTCCGCCGAGCTGTACGATCCGGCGACGCGGAAGTTCACAGCGACAGCAAAGCTGACGGCTCGGCGCGGCGAACCCCGCGCGACCATGCTGGCCAATGGCGACGTGCTCATTACGGGAGGAGACGATCACGACGGGGCGGACGGGCATTTAGCCTCGGCTGAAGTCTTCCGCGCGGCGACCCTGTCGTTCCAGGCAACTGGGGCGATGCATCATGCCCACGAGGCGCACACAGCGACATTGCTCAACGACGGGAAGGTGCTGATCGCTGGAGGCAAAGGCGAAAGTTTGACCGCAAGGGCCGAGCTTTACGATCCGAAGACTGGAACATTCAGTGAGACCGGCAGTTTGGTCACGGCGCGCTATAAGCACACGGCGGGGCTACTCGCGGATGGTCGTGTGCTCATCGCGGGAGGATCCGACGAGCGTGACTGGAGCGGGAATCTGAACAGTGCGGAAGTCTACGATCCGCGCACGGGGAAGTTCTTACTGACACCCTCAATGAATGACAGCCGCTTTAAGTTGCCGGAAGAAGCAGTGCAGTTGCAGGATGGAAAACTGCTCGTTGCTGGTGGAAGCAGAGAAGTAGAAATCTTCGATCCGGCAAGCGGGAGGTTTCTCGTGGTGTTGGGCCAGATGAATGACAAGTGGCACTACATGACTGAAACAAGGCTCCGCGACGGCAGCGTATTGCTGGCGGGCGGATATCCGAACAGCGATCAGGCAACAGCGCAGACCTGGATCTACCGGCCGTAAGGAGATCCCTGCGCACATAATTGGCGTAACATCGCGTTTACACTCATTGACCCTGCGCGGGGTTTTGAGTGTAATCGCCTGTGGCTGTTAAAAAACTCGCGTTTCGTCCCTAACAACCGAAATTTGGGGGATAGAAAATGTCTGGGCGACCCGAGAGAATCGATTGTGGGGCTTCCTGACGCAATTTTATTTTTGCGAATTTCGTGGGAAGGAGTTTTTCAACAGCCCACGCCTGATTGCAACAGTCAGCTTAAATTCAGTCCGCTTTTAATTGTTTCACCTGCCTTCCTACCATAAGGGCAGTGCGCAGTAGGTACACTTCTTGGCGCGCACGACTCGGCACGGCTCAAGCATGCCCGAACTGTTCTCCACAAGTCGGAGGGCCCGAACGCGGTGACCGGCGGAAAGAAGCCCGGCAATAAAGGGATATTTTGTCGAGCCGACCGTGCTCGTAAATACGAAAGACGACATGCGTGAAGAAATCTTCGGTCCGGTGGTGGCGGCAACGCCATTCGATGATCCAGAGGAACTCACTCCGCGCGCCAATGACAAAGTTTACGGTCTCGCGGCGGGAATCTGGACCAAGGGATATTTCCAAGGCGCACCGCCTCGCAGCTGCTCTGCGTGCCGGAACCATCTGGATCAACTGTTACAACATATTCGACGGGCTCTGCCCTTTGGCGGTTACAAACAATCCGCTGGGGACGCGAAATGAGCAAAGATGTTCTCAGTCTCTACATGCAGACGAAAGCAGTGTGCGCTCGGATTTAATTAACAGGTAAGAAATAAAAAGGCGGCACTCGGGTCGCCTTTTTTATTTCGTGAGGTCTTCTGTGGACGGAGATTTCAGGCCTTCGCCGGAACTATGCACTTACCGCTCCGGCTTCTGCGGCGCTCGCCTTGCGTTGCGCGTGCCGGATCCCGGATTGATAGGGTGGGTTGACGGTCACCTTGACCAGTGACGTTCGTCCTTGCGCCATTTTTCGCGGCGGTCTGAAATGAAGACGTAAATGGTCGGTCGTCAGACCAATTGCCATGACAGCCACCGCAGCACCTGCGCGAGTCGAGTTTGAAGCGATTCCCAGAAATAAGGTTTACCAGGAGGTCGCCAAGCGGCTGGAGCGCCATATTGCGGAAGAGCTGAAGCCGGGTGACCGGCTCCCATCGGAACGTGAGCTGGTTAGGATGCTCTGCGTGAGCCGCGGGTCCGTGCGGGACGCGATTCGGACATTGGAAGTGATGGGTCTGCTTGAGCCACGCCAGGGCATCGGCACCGTGGTTTGCATTCCCGGCTCCGGGCCAGCCAGTCCCTTGACGAGCGCGCTCCGGGAAAAACGCAAGATGATTGCCGAACTGCTCGACGTGCGCAAGATGCTCGAGCCACCCCTGGCCGGGCGTGCCGCTCTGCACGCCTCTTCCGATGAGATCTCCGACATGCAGGACATTCTTCTACGCCAGGAGGCGAAGCAGAGCCAGGGTGATCTCGGAATTGAAGAAGACTCTGAGTTTCATTACAGCATCGCCCTGGCATCCAGCAACACCGTGGTATTGAAAGTGGTGGATGTGCTGATGGACTTGTTGAGGGAGACTCGGGAGCGTTCTTTGCAGGGAGAAGGGCGGCAAGCAAAGTCGCTCGCCGCGCACCATCGAATTCTCTCGGCCGTGAAGCGAGGCGACGCCGCAGCCGCCGAGGCTGCCATGCGCCGGCATTTGCAGGAGATTGAAAACATAGTTCTGAAGAAGCTCTGAAAAAGTTGTAAAGAAATGGAGGTTGCAAAATGGGCCAGCTATTTGCGGTTGAAGTCGTCTACCGAGGGGTCTTTCAGAAGACCCTGGCCAAGAACATAACCCGCGACATTGTTTTAGCCGCGCATAACGAAGGTAAGCTGGGCATTTCCTTCGGCCGTTATGGAGATGCTCCGGAACGCAATGGGATTCCAGCAAAGAGTTTTGCCATCGTCGCTAACGATGAGCAAACGCTCGAGGAAGGAATGGCTCAATATGAGCCCAAGCACGTCGATCTCACCGTGGTTCTCGATGACACGCTCTCAAAGGGCGCGGAGTCCTGGGCTTGGTACGGCCTGCAGCCGGTTCATCATGCTTTAAAACCGGGCGCCACTCTTATCGTTATTTCTCAGGAGGACGCGCCTGCTCTACTGAAAAATATCCACCGTCGCGATAAGGCTTACAAACTGGCAATTCTGAAGGGCATCACTAGCTTCTCCGGCATGTGGGTATTCAAGGATGACCACACCGACGTCCGCGTCCTGGGCGCGATCGCCAGTGCGCTGCCGCAATTGTTCAGCCTGAATTCGGTCCTGCAATTCATTAACGAAAAGTTGAAGAGCGAACTGAAAGTGATCTCAGCGCGCAATGCTTTCGATCGCTTTTCGACGGTTGATGTGCCAGCGGGACAAGGCAATCCCGAAGAGCTGTTCAAGTTTGAACTGCCTGGCTGGGATCACATGCGAGATGGCGTCTCGATTAAAGGTCAGCCGCAGGGCGGGCCCTATGCCGACCCGGTGACTGGAGAAGTTGGCGGCTTCCGGCCAGCGCGCAACGAGCTGTTCAAGAAGTACTCTACGCGCAGTATGCGACCGGTGGTGAACTTCTCCACTTGCACGAAATGCACGCTGTGCGGGCTCAACTGTCCGGACGCGTCGTTCGACATCACGCCTGATGGACACTACGACGCCAATCTCGAGTCGTGCTGCGGCTGTGGCATTTGCGAAGAGGTTTGCCCGGTGAAGGAGTGCGTCACCATGGTGAACGAATCGGAATTCCACGATAACAAGAGCCAGTGGGAGGCGTTCAGAAAAGATAAAGATGCCTATTTGAACTGGCTGGAAACCACGATTGCGAAGGCTTCTCCGATCGAGAAACGGTCGCATGGATTCCGTTATCGGGGGCAGTATCAAGAACAGGTCCCCGAAGCCCTGGAAGTTGCTCGCAAAGGCTAGTGGCCACAGGCGCAAGCCTGAAGACCTTTCCCTGAAAAACAAGGAGATTGAAATGGCGACACTGACATTACCGGTTGAGGAAAAAAAGAAAAGCAAGATTAATGAGCAGGAAGCCCTGATCACGGGCGCCGAGGCCATTGCGATTGCCTGCAAACTGGCGAACGTCGACGTGGTCACGGCTTACCCGATTCGGCCGTACGACACGGTGATGCAATACATCAGCCAACTGGTAGCAGACGGCGAGATGGACTGCGAGTACATCGTGGCGGAAGGCGAGCATTCTCAATTCGAAATCGTGAAGCATGCGTCGGTTTGCGGAGCACGCGTGTTCTGCGGTTCGAGCGGCGTGGGCTGGATGTATGCCATGGAAGCGCTGACCGTCAGTCCGGCTCTGCGCGTGCCCATGGTGTGCATGGTGGGCAACCGGGCGCTCGACGATCCCGGCGCCTTTGGCGTGGAACATAACGATGCCCTGGCAGTCCGCGACCTGGGCTGGCTGTTGACCTGGGTCGATAGCGCGCAGGAAGCACTCGACACCGCACTGATCGCCTATCGTGTGGCGGAAGATCGCCGCATTTTTGTTCCTCTGGCGATCAGCTGCGACGGCGCATTTCTCACTCACTCGCAAGCGCTGGTTAAGATTCCGGCGGCCGAGTTGGTTAAGAAATTCCTGCCGGCTTACAACCGCGGCGATCTGCTGCTCCATCCCGACAATGTTATTTCGGTGGCTCCACAGGCCAACGAAGATTGGGTGATGGAGATTCGACGGCAGAATTACAAAGTCACTGAAGTTGCCTGCGACGTGATTCGCGAAGTCTATGCCGAGTTCGAGCATACGTTCGGACGCAAGTACGGCAATCCGTTCTTCGAAGAATATATGACCGAGGGTGCGGACGTCGTGTTGCTGGGCATGGGAACCATGTCAACGCCGGTGAAAGTGGCGGTTCGCAAGCTGCGCGAGGAAGGAAAGAAGGTTGGCTTCGTACGGCTGCGCTGGTTCCGGCCGTTTGCCGGTCCGGAGATTGCGAAGTGCCTGGAGCGGTTCAAGGCTGTCGGCGTCATCGATCGCGACTTCTCGTTCGGTTCGCCGGACCTGAGTGGCGTGGTGGCGACGGAAGTTCGCTCCGCCATGTACTCGAGCAGCAGCACCAGACCGCCGGTGATTGGCTTTATCGGTGGACTGGGTGGCCGCGAAATCACCGTGCCCGACGTGGAGACGATGACCGATATCGTGTTCCGAGCCGCGAAAGGTAAGGCGCAACCCCTGACGCAATGGTTTGGGCTGCGGGAGTAACACGTGTGGTGGCGGGGCTTTGCCCCGCCTGGACGGGGCAGAGCCCGTCACCACACAGACATACTCCAGAGCCGGAAAGGACAAACAATTATGACCACGAGCACTTTTGTAGATGAAAAACCGACACAAAACCTGGAACCCTTCAAAGGCGTCAAGAAGGTTCCACACGAGGAGTACTACACGTCCGGCCACCGCACCTGCCAGGGCTGCGAGTCTGCGCAAATCATGAAACTGATGGCGAAGGCTGCTGGCCCGCGAACGATCGTTCTGGGCAGCACGGGTTGCATGTACGTGGCGAACACCTCTTACTATTCAACCCCGTGGGGCGTGCCGTGGATGCACACGCAACTGGGCAGTTCGGGCTCGGCCGCGCTGGGAGCGGCGGCGGCCTTCCGCGTCCAGATGCGCAAGGGCGCGATGAAGGATGAACCCATCAACGTCATCGCGTTCTGCGGCGACGGCGGCGGTGCGGACATGGGACTGGGCGCGATCTCGGCCACCATGTGCCATCCCGATTACAACCTGCTGATCCTGATGTACGACAACGAGTCCTATGCCAATACCGATATCCAGATTTCGGGGGCATCGCCGTATGGCGTGAACACTTCGTTCAGTACGCCGGGAAAAGTGAAACGGATCATGAATCACCGCTGGAAAAAGAACATGGCGCCGTTGATCGCGGTCGGCCATCCCACGGTGAAGTATGTATCGACCATCTCGACGTCCTATCCTCTGCAGGCGATGAACAGCGTTCGCAAGGCGCTGTCGGTCGGCGGTCCAACGTTCATTCACTGCTTGAATCCCTGCCCGAAAGGCTGGGACTTCGATCCTGTGCTTTCTTTCCAATTGGGCGAACTGGCCGTGAACACGGGCATTTTCCCTCTCTACGAGATCGAGAATGGCAAGCTGAAAATGTACGGCAAGAGCAAGGATATTGTGAACGGAAGATTCAAACGTCTTCCGGTTCGCGACTATTTGCTCAAGCAGGGAAGGTTCGCGCATTTCATCGAGGAAGATATCGAATACTTCCAGAGCAAGATCGACGAGACGTGGGATAAGTGGCTGGTGCCGGGAATCATTCCGCTCCAGAAAGACGTCGAAGCCGAATAACACACCCGCCCCATACCGGGCGGGTTTTTCATTTTCCGGAAGCTTCCGGCAAGGGGCCTAAGCGCGAACAATCGACAATTAGTAGGAGGACGTTATGGCCACGAATGTGACCTCCCTAGTTCCCACCGAAGTGACCAGCCAAGTTCGTACTGAGACCACACTCGGCAGAGTCGCTGGAAACCGGTGGATCCAGTTGGTGTGCGGCATCATCGCGATGATCGTCATCTCCAACTATCAATATGCCTTCACCCTCTTTACTCCGGGCATGAAGCAAACATTCACCGGCGTACCCTACGCGAAAATAGCAGCCATTTTTTCAGCATTCATTTTGTTCGAGACCTGGCCCATGCCGGTGGCCGGATACTTTGTCGATAAGTTCGGCATCCGGAAGCTGATGACGTTCGGCGCGACGTGTATTGCGCTCGGATGGATACTGGGCGGAACCATCGCCAAATCCCCGCTGGACTTGTACATCTATTACGGCGTAATTGCCGGAACTGGTGCGGGCATCATTTATATTTCCTGCGTTGCCAATGCGGTGAAGTGGTTCCCTGACAAACGAGGTCTGGCGGTTGGGCTGACTGCCGCAGGCTTCGGAGGCGGCGCCGCGCTCACCATCATGCCTATCGCCAGCACCATCCACATCATGGGTTGGGCGACTGCCATGGCGGTCTGGGGACTAGGCCAAGGCATTATTGCATTCGCCGCAGCCTTGGTACTCCGCCATCCCCCGAGTGGCTGGGCGCCCGCCGGGTGGGTCGCGAGCGCAAAGCCGGTGCACACAGGGGTTGCACAGTCGAAGGTCAACTTTACCTGGATTCAAACTCTGGGCAGGCCCGAATTCTATTTGCTCTACACCATGTTTTTCTTTTCCTGTGCGGGAGGGTTGATCGCGACCGGAAACCTTTCCCAGATTGCCAAGTCTCTGCATGTTAGCGAAGCGAAAATATGGGGTCTGGCGATTGTTCCGCTGGCAGCAACTCTGACCTCACTCTGCAACGCGCTGTCGAGAATCGTGTGGGGATCAGTCTCGGACCAGTTGGGACGAGAATACACGATGTGTCTAACTTTCGGAGTCGAAGCAGTGCTCGTATTCCTAGTGACCCGAATCGCCGGAACTCCGATCGGTTTCTTGGTTCTGTTCTCGTTCATCTTCCTTTTCTGGGGTGAAATCTACTCGTTGTTCTCAGCGACGACGGGTGACATTTTCGGACCAAAGAACGCGTCTGCCAATTACGGCATGGTGTACACGGCCAAAGGATTGGCTTCCATTTTTGCCGGCTTTGGAGCAGCCACGCTGGCCGCATACTTCGGCGGATCTTTTGCGATGGCATTCTACGTTTCGGCCGTCCTGTGCGGGATTGCCGCGATCTTCTCTCTGTTTGTTCTGAGGCCTCTGGTTAGAGGAAGAATTTCGCACGAGGTGCGTGTGGCCGAGGGAATGGCTCTGTCAGCAGCATTGGCACAAGCTATCTCGGCCAAAGAAAAAAATAAGAATAATAAAGAGACGCAGGATGAGAAACATCCTGCTGTTGTTAGCCGGTAGCCAGCGAGTGTCCACTGGAAAAGCTGGTCACGTAGCCACGTAGGTATGGACTGTTATGAACTGGAAGAAATTTTTCGCGGTATAACTGGAGAGTCGCAATAGGATTATGCTCACTAACTCGAAGATGCCCCCGCTTCCTTCGAACGACAAGCGCTGGCGGATCGTCACTGGCACCATGCGGCGGCACGGGTTTGCCCGAGACGCCCTGATCGAGACTCTGCACACCGTGCAGGAATATTTCGGATACCTTGACAAACCATCCCTGAGGTTCGTCGCCGCGTCCTTGCACGTACCGTTGAGTCAGGCCTACGGTGTCGCGACTTTCTATCACTATTTCACGTTGAAGCCTCCCGGCAAGCACACGTGCCTGGTCTGCCTGGGCACGGCTTGCTACATCACGGGAGCCGGCCAACTGCTGGCTGCGGCAGAAGCGTCGCTGAACGTCAAGGCGGGTGAAACCACGCCCGACGGCAATGTTTCCCTGGTGAGCGCGCGGTGCATTGGCTCGTGCAGCATGGCGCCCGCGCTTATTTTTGATGGAGAAACCGCCGGCAATGTCAGTGAGACCGTTCTTCGCAACAAGCTGCAAGGATGGAATAACTGATGACGTTCGAGGAACTCGAACAAATTGCGACCGATGCGCGCGCGGCGAAAGAAACATTTCCACGTGCCTTGAACGTTTGCGTTGCCGCGGGCTGCTTGTCTCTGCACAGCGATGCCATCAAGTCAGCGCTGGAGAAGGAAGTGCGCCGCAGGGGCGCGAATTGTCGCGTAGCTGGAACTGGATGCATGGGGCTTTGCTCCCTCGGTCCGTTAGTGACCAGGGAGCCTGATGGGCATCTCTTAAAGAACGTGGCGGAGTCGGATGCGCCGGAGATCGTCGCAAAACTGAACAGCGCCATGCCTGAGCGTCTACTCTACTCGCGCGACCAACCGTTCTTCCAACGGCAAACCGCTATCGTTCTGGAAAACTCCGGCCGAATTGACCCGGAAAAAATAGAGGAGTATATCGCCGCGTACGGCTACCAGGCTCTACTCCACGCGCTGACCGACCTGACTCCGGCGCAGATCGTACAGGAAGTTTCGAAGAGCGGGCTGCGCGGCCGCGGCGGGGCTGGTTATCCCACCGGTCTCAAGTGGGGCACCGTAGCCAAGACAATCGGGACGACGAAATATGTGATCTGCAATGCCGACGAGGGCGACCCTGGCGCGTTCATGGATCGCAGTGTGCTGGAGAGCGATCCGCATCGAGTGCTGGAGGGAATGATCGTCGCCGGCTACGCGGTGGGAGCGAATCTCGGCTACATCTACGTGCGCGCGGAGTATCCGCTGGCGATCAAGAGGCTGCAAGTCGCAATTCGCGATGCGCGCCGGCTGGGCTTTTTGGGCAGTCAGATTTGCAATACGAAGTTCAGCTTTGACATTGAAATCCGTATCGGCGGCGGCGCATTCGTTTGCGGTGAAGAGACCGCCCTGATCGCTTCGATTGAAGGCAGGCGGGGCACACCACGGCCGCGACCGCCGTTTCCGGCGCAGTCTGGCCTGTGGGAAATGCCGACGCTGATCAACAACGTGGAATCGTTTGCCAATATTCCGACCATCTTGCGGCGTGGCGGTGAATGGTATGCCTCCCTGGGCACGAACAAAAGCAAAGGGACGAAAGTATTCGCACTCTGCGGGAAAGTGCGGAATGTGGGCTTGATTGAGGTGCCTATGGGCACTCCGTTGCGCCAGATTATTTTTGATATTGGCGGCGGAGTACCAGAAGGCCATCGCTTCAAAGCGGTTCAGACCGGCGGCCCTTCCGGCGGCTGCATTCCTGAGCAGTTTCTCGATCTTCCGGTGGACTATGAATCGTTGAAGGAAGTGGGTTCGATCATGGGCTCGGGCGGGATGATCGTGATGGATGACAGTGCCTGCATGGTCAATGTTGCGCGCTACTTTATGGAGTTCTGTATGTCCGAGTCGTGCGGCAAATGCATTCCGTGCCGCGCTGGCACGGCACAGATGTTCGAACTCCTGACGCGCATGACCAATGGAACGGCAAAGCTGAATGATCTCGATCTCCTGGAAGAACTCTGCGACATGGTCAGCAGCACCAGCTTGTGCGGATTGGGGCAGAGCGCGCCGAATCCTGTGCTGAGCACGCTGCGTTACTTCCGCGAAGAATACATGGAGCACATCGTGCGCAAACATTGCCGCGCGGGCGTATGTGAATGCAATAAGCTTGCGGAGGTCTCCGCGTGAGCCCAGCGCCCGCAGTAAAGACGCTCTTGATCGATGGCAAGGACGTGAGCGCCAGTGGCGATCAGACGATTCTAGGCGCCGCGCGCGAAAATGGGATTTCGATACCTACTCTCTGCCACCTCGACGGCCTCACGGAAGTGGGGGCCTGCCGGTTGTGCCTGGTGGAACTGAAAGGTTCCACTCGGCTGCAGCCCGCCTGCGTAATGCTGGTGGAAGAAGGCATGGAGGTCACCACCCACACGCCACGCCTGCAAAAATACCGGCGGATGATTCTGGAACTTCTGTTTGCCGAACGGAATCACGTCTGTTCCGTATGCGTCGCCAACAATATGTGTGAGTTGCAGGATCAGGCAGAGGCGCATGGCATCACTCATGTGCGTTTTCCCTACCGCTCGCCATCACTTCCCGTGGATGCGTCGCACGAACGCTTTGCGTTGGATCACAATCGCTGCATTCTGTGCACGCGTTGCGTGCGGGTGTGCAACGAGATTGAGGGCGCGCACACTTGGGATCTCCTGGGCCGCGGCGTGAACTCCCTGCTCATCAGCGATCTCCATGAGCCTTGGGGCGAATCCGATACATGTACGAGTTGCGGCAAGTGCGTCCAGGTGTGCCCCACCGGTGCGCTTTTCGATAAGAGTAAAGTTGGCGGCAAAGTGAGAAAGAATCCCGACTTTCTTTCTTACTTGAACGAGATGCGGGAAGGTCTGCGATGAGCAAATCGACGGCCAGCAAACCGACGCTTGCGACCGTCTGGCTCGACGGCTGCTCCGGTTGTCACATGTCTATCCTGGATATGGATGAACGTCTGGTGGAGTTGAGCGACCAGTTCGATCTGGTGTATTCGCCGCTGGTGGATTACAAGGAGTTTCCCGCGCACGTCGATGTTGCGCTGATCGAAGGTTCAGTGAGCAGCGATGAGGACGAACGCAAAATACGACTGGTGCGGGCGCATACACGAATGCTGGTTTCTCTCGGCGATTGCGCGGTGACGGGCAATGTTCCCGCGATGCGCAACCCCATACCCGTCTCCGAGTTGCTGGATTGCGTTTACAAGGGAAACGGTTTGCTGCAAGAGCAGATTCCCGCGGAGCGCCTGCCCTCCCTGTTGCCGCGCGTTCGGCCAGTGCACGAAGTAGTGGAGGTCGATGTGTTCGTTCCGGGCTGCCCGCCCTCCGCCGACACAATTTTCACGGTGATTAGCGAGTTGCTTGCTGGCCGCGTTCCGCAGATAGCGGCTTTGTCTCGCTTTGGGGCTTAGCTGACTAGGGATTCGGAAAACAGGAAGATGTCTAAGACGATTACGATCGATCCGGTTACACGCATCGAAGGCCACGCCAAGATCACGCTGCAAATTGACGATCGGAGCGAGGTCTCCGAGGCGTATTTCCACGTCACACAATTCCGCGGATTCGAAAAAATCTGCGTAGGGCGCCCCTTCTACGAGATGCCCACCCTGATGGAGCGGATCTGCGGGATCTGCCCGGTAAGCCATCTTTTAGCCTCGGCCAAGGCATGCGATGCACTGCTGGCCATGAAGGTTCCGCCGTCGGCGGGAAAGCTGCGGCGCATCCTCAACCTGGCGCAACTCATTCAGTCGCACGCGCTGAGTTTTTTCTATCTTTCGTCGCCGGACTTGCTCATCGGGATGGATGGCGACCCTAAAGATCGAAATCTGTTCGGCGTGATGCGCAAGCATCCGGAGCTGGGGCGCGGAGGCATCCGGTTACGGCAATTCGGGCAGCAAGTAATTGAAACTCTCGCCGGCAAGCGCATTCATCCCGCATGGGTGGTTCCTGGTGGCGTGACTGAGCCCCTGAGCATCGAGAAACGCGACAAGCTGTTGGCGCAGATTCCGGAAGTGATTGCCATCGTTCAGAAGACCCTGGCGTGGTTCAAAATCGAATTCGAGAACTTTCGTGAAGAGATCCGCTCCTTCGCGAATTTTCCCAGCCTGTTCATGGGATTGGTTACCGCGGACGACCGCGCAGGTTACTACGAAGGCAAACTGCGTTTTACAGACTCCCACGGAAACATCGTGGCCGACAAACTCGAAGCTGCGAACTACGCCGACTTTCTGGGAGAAGCGGTAGAACCGTTCACCTTCATGAAGCTTCCCTATTACAAGCCCCTCGGCTATCCCGGCGGCATCTACCGTGTAGGTCCTCTCGCGCGCATCAACATGGTGGAGAACTGCGGCACGCCGCTAGCCCAGCAGGAATGGATTGAGTTCCGCGCCCTGGAACGCGGTGCCGTGTTGAGCTCATTTCATTATCACTACGCGCGGCTGATCGAGATGCTTTTTGCGCTCGAGCACATCGAAGAGTATTTACTTGATCCCATCATCACCGAGACCCACGCCCGGTATTCCGCGTCGCTCAATAATCTTGAAGGGGTTGGCTGTTGTGAAGCACCGAGGGGCACGCTCATTCATCACTATCGTGTGGATGAACAGGGCCTTATCACCTGGGCTAACCTGGTCATCGCGACCGGGCACAACAATTTGGCGATGAATCGCGGGATCCTTCAGGTCGCGCGCCATTTTGTGCGGAGCGAGAAGCTCAACGAAGGAATGCTGAACCACGTCGAAGCGGTCATCCGCGCCTTTGACCCCTGCCTCAGTTGCTCCACCCACGCGTACGGACAAATGCCGCTGCAGATTCGATTGCTTTCTGCTGACGGGAAACTGCTGGACGAACTGCACCGGAAATCATCTTCCGGGAATCATGATTAAAGCGCTCGTGCTGGCGTGTGGGAACTCTCTGCGTGGCGACGACGGCGTTGCACTCCAGGTGGTGAATGACTTGCAGAAAACCGGGTGCGATCCGGCGACAGAATTTCGTTGGCCGCAACAGTGGACCCCCGAACTCGCTGAACCGATCAGCAAAGCAGAGGTCGTAGTATTCGTGGACGCTGCTCTCGATGCGCCGGCGGGATCAATTGCCTGCACCCACCTGTTGCCGAACCGCAGCACATCGCTTGGCGGCACTCATCACAGTTCTCCGGAATCTCTGTTGCTGCTCGCTGAGGAACTCTATGGGAAACGGCCATTGCGCGCCTATCTCGTGACAGTTGCGGGAGCAGCCTTTGAGCTGGAGGAAAACCTGTCTGATCCCGTTCGCAGCGCGATCCCCGGCGCGGTCGAACGGATCAAAGCGCTACTATCGGTCTCAGTGCCAGATTAGCCAGCGGCCACATCACTCCGAGAACTCCAGTGGCGACTCTGTGGCAAGTTTTTTAGCAACTACCTAGAGTTAAACTCTTATTCGCCCTCAATTGCTTGACGAGCGCGATACGATTCATCATTAAGAATTGCAGACCGGAGGACCTAATGGCTTCCTACCGTCAACCGCTAGCTGTACTTGTCATGAGCGTCGTCCAGACCGTGGCGCTGGGACAGAGCGCGAACCACGTTATAGGTCTGCCATCATTTCGCGTGGCCGGTGAGCCACTCTCCGCAACCCAGATGCTTGATTACGAGCCTACGGGAAACTCTTCCGATCCGGTGGCAGTTAATAGAGACGGAACGTTGTATCGGGATTCGGAGGGGCGGACGCGGACGGAATTGAAGTCTCCCGGCCAGCGACCCAGACGCTTTGGGGTTTGCCGCCTTTCTCACCGTCAGTTGCGCCACGGGCGACTTCGTAGTCGATGTCGGTGGGTTTGATTAGGAGCAGAACGAGAATTGTTGGGACCGCGAATGCCGCGACAAAGAAGAAGATGCTGCGGTTGGAGATGAAGTAGCCGAGCAGTCCCATTGATACGGCGGCGATCACGTTGCCTGCCGAGTTGAACGTCTGATTGCGACCTTGGCGAGTGTCGAATGCGGCACGTCCCACGATACCCAGTGACATGGCGCAGATGGCGGGGAGGAAGACGCTGGACGTACCCCCAATCAAGACCTGAGCGCCCATGACAGGCCAGAACCTCGGAAATAAAGCGATTAGCAAAGCGCCCGCTGCCAGCGAGACCACTGCTGCGCTGACCAGCCCCCGCTTCGATCGCACGGCATCTACCAGTCCGCCAGCCGGGGTCTGCGTGAGAATTCCTGCGATGCCGCCGACCATAAGCGCAAGCCCTACACGCTCTTCGTCCCACTTGTAGCCAGCGAGGTAAATCGCGAGGAACGGTCCTACCCCCGTTTGCACGTCGGCGAGGAGAAAATTGAGCCAATCAAGTCCAAGCAACGTTCGCCGCGAAGGGGACGATTTGGTCTCGACGGAGGTGTCAGGCTCTCTAGCTTTCTTAATTCGGAATCTCCTCTTCTTCGGTTTTTGAGCCAGTCGTTAGCTGACTGCAAGCGTCAGCGTCGCGATCCGTCGCAACCTTGCCGAAAGAATCAACGTTCTATTTAACCCACTCCAGCCATGCCCATCCCACAATTAAAGTCATCGCCGTAATCGGTAGCCCAACTCGGAAATATTCCCAGAACCCGATCTTCACTTCCGGCTTGGCGCTCTCGACCACAATGATGTTCGCCACGCTGCCCGTGATCGTCAGATTCCCCGCCAGCGTTGAAGCCATTGCCAGTACCAGCCACGCCGTATGCGGATTCGCAAAATTTGGTGCCAGCGACTTCAAGAGCATCACCGCTGGTACATTGCTCACTATATTGCTCAGCAACGACACGGCGACCGTGAAGACCCCCAGATTGTGGAGATTCCAATGTTCTGCGATTCCCAGAAACCGTCCTATGATTCCGGCATTTTGTGCCCCGCCCACAATCAAGAAAAGCCCGACAAAGAACACCAGAAGACCCCAGTCCACTTCCTCGTACAGTTTTCGTGGCTCCAGCGTCCGGGTAATCAGCAATACCGCCGCGCCTAAAGCCGCCGCCATCGCTGGAGGCACACCTACAAAAAAAGCGATCACAACTGCGGTTACCACAATCGCGGGTTTCGTCAGCCGCGAAAGATCGAGCGGTGGCAAAGGAATCCTGTCCTTCACCAACCCTGTATGCTTCACCTTCCGCATGTGCACCCAGTGCAACACCATCCAATCTAGGAACAAACCCACCATCGCCACCGGAGCGAGATGTAGCAGGAAGTCACGATAAGAAATGCCGGAGAACGAGCCGATCAGCATGTTCTGCGGATTTCCTGTGATACTCGCCACACTGCCAATATTCGATGCGGTCGCCACTGCCAACAGATACGGCAATGACTCCAGCCGCAGCTTGCGCGTAATATTCAGCACGAACGGCACCATCACAAGGCAGACAATATCGTTCACGAAAAACGCGGAAAGTACTCCCGAGGTGAAGACCACCGCAGGCAGGAGATGCGACGGATTCAGCCGCCGCAGCACCATCTCCGCAGTCCACTCGAAGAATCCCACCAGATGAAGATTGCCTACAATCAGCATCATCGAGAACAACAGCACCAACGTGGGAAAATCTATGAAACTCAGCGCGTCAGCAGGATGCACGATGCGGAGCGCAACCATGCCCACAGCGCCGATGATCGCCGCACCTGCGCGGTCAATTTTTAGTCCGGGGAATTTCCCCAGCGCAAAGACCAGATAGCTCGCGAAAAAGATGGCGTAAGCGGCCAGAGTTTGAACGTCGAAGACTGTCGTCGGCGAGAGATGAACCATCTTGTTCGGAGCCGCTTGTGCAGGCGCAACTCATGGTAGCAAAAGGGATCGGCGACTTCAGCCTGAACAAAGATTCCCCTTGAGAACTCAACACCTTCGCAAGAAGACGCCTCGGCTGCGTAAAAGCCGATAATAGCTCCCCAGAATATCTACAGAATGTTCTGTATCGAACAGAGAACTAACCTCCAGTAAAATGCCACCGGTGCCCTCGGAAACCGAATCTCGAATTGAAGGCCTTTGCGCTCGGATTCGAAGCCTTTGCAGTAAGGCGCACACACCGCAGGCTGAATCAGAGCTTAGAAGGCTCGCGAAGGAACTCCGCTTGGCCATTGAGCAGCATATGAAGATGGCGAAGAGTTCTCTGGGCGCGAAGAAGGCAGCCATTATCAAGCGCGATCAAGGCGAGAAGTAGCATCCAACTCCGCTTGCGCTACTCCGACAAGAATTCCTCTTGACCACTGGGCGTCAACGGTTCTTCGTCGTCGTGGTCTTGCGACTGCGACCCGTCTTGATTCTGGCTTCTCGCGTCCTGCCGTCCACGCCTCCCCTGTCCCAGAGAGTCGAGCGGCATTTCTTGGACGGGCAATTTGGCGGGTTCTCGGTCTCCGGTATCCACCTGTGCCCGCAGACGTCGCATACGGCGATCTGCATTCTCGTCCAGCCCATGTCGCCATTGTATCGCATTATGTCCACAGGACATAATACCTCTGACTCTTTGGTTGAAAAGCTTCTATAATATGTCCAGTGGACAGATTATAGGAACAGTGGACGAGCGGCGCGGTTTTTTAATCGGCATAATACCCAATGCGAAATATCTTCCTCCGGACGCCCAATTCACCCAATGGGCGGCGTGTTACAAACTCGGAGCGAGCCCTCACCACATTGCCCTGCGCTAACCCTACTGCTTGTGGAAGGCGTCGAGCGCAGCGCCCAGCCTTTCCAGTCCACCGCGAACCGTTTCAGTCTTTCCGCAGAAGCCTATGCGGAAGTGTTGCGGCTGCTCGAAAAATTCTCCTGGCACGACGCTGGTTTCAAACTGCTCGCGCAGCATGGTGACAAATTTGTCGGCGTGGCCTGCGCGGAGCCGCGGAAACACAGTTGTCCCAAAGCGGCTGGGCTCGCAATCGAGCGTCGGATGTGCAGACAGGAATTCGTTTACTAGCGCACGATTCGTGGTCAGCAAATCGCGAGCGCGATCGCGAACCCGATCAAAATTGTCGAGCGCGATTACTCCGAGAAGTTCGGCTGGATGGACGGGGCTTCCGTAGGTGAAGTCAACGATCTGCCACATGCGTTGCACCAGTTCCGGCTGCGCCAGGATCCATCCGCAGCGGATGCCGCTCAGGCCGTAAGCTTTCGTGAGGCTGCTGGTGATGACAAAGTTCGATCCCAGGTGGAACGCCGAGCGCCACGGCTCGTCGAAGAGCGTCTCGAGATAAACTTCGTCGACCAGTACGCGGGCGCCCACCTTCGCCGCCATCTCCCCTACCTGCCGCATCGTGCTTTCGTCGGTCAAGGCGCTGCTCGGGTTGTGAAGATTGCAGAGAACCACGAGACGAGTTTGACGAGTGAGATTGCGTTCCAGTTCACCGAGGCCTAGACGGAATCCCTTGTCGGCCCGCCGTTCAAAGCGGCGCACATTCACTCCGATGTGTTCGAGGACCGTGAGCAGCGGGTCGTAGGTGGGCTTCTCCACCAGCACTTCGTCGCCGCGGTGTACGAGCGCCGTCAGCGCTATGAAGTTTGCCATCGAGGTCCCGAACGTATAGACGAGGCAATCTTCTGGCACTTCTGCCTTCGCGGCTAAGCGCTCTATCAGTGGCTTATAGCCGTAGGGGCCCGTTCCGCCAATCTCGAGGTCTTGGATGCGGACCGGAAGTTCGGACAGCGGATAGTCCAACACCCCGCTGGCCGCCAGGTTGAAGGGCGCGTTCGAGTGCAATTTGGCCCAGGCTAGGTAGTGTGAAACTGCTTCTGTCTGCAAAATATTCATTATTTTTTTCTCGATACCGCAAAATCAGGTCTACACATCGCGATTGACGCCGACCGATCGCGACGATGCTCGCCGGCTCCAGAACCAATACACGGGAACGCCCGCCAGCAGCAACGCGTAGCCGACGAGGCTGTTGCGCGGATAGCGGTAGATGGTATTTGCCACCACCCACCAGCATATCGCGACAAAAATTGCCGTGCTGACTGGATGGCCGGGCATGCGATAGCCGGCGCCACTTTTCATTTCACCGCGCGCGGCACGGCGGCGGAAGACGAATATCGTCGTTGCCGTCAAACCGAAAAATAGAAAATCCATGGCGATGACGTAATTGAGAATCTGTTCGTAGCGGCCTGAGAGTGCGATCACGATCGTCCAAACACTCTGCAACACGATGGCGACCACGGGGACGCGAGTGCGCGGATCGAGCCAGGCCACCGCCCCGAAGAATAGCCCGTCATCGGCCATGGCAAAGTAGACGCGAGGCGCGGTCAATATCGACTGACTGAGGAATCCGAGGGTTGAGATAGCAATGGCCGCCGCAATGAACGTTGCGCCGCGCTGGCCTAATGCCAGGCGCATTACGGAGGTCGCAGGAGTGCTTGTGACGGCCAGCATTTGCGGACCGAGAGCGCGCAGGCATACCCAATTCACGGAGATGTAGAGGACCACTACGCCGAGCACCCCGAGCAGTAGTCCTCGGGGCAGATTCTTTCTTGGCTCTCTCACCTCGGCGGCGAGAAAGTTTGCAGTCTGCCATCCACCGTAAGAAAAGAGCACTGGCACCATGGCAGCGCCGAAGGATGTCAGCGATGAGTGCCGCTCTGACGCAGTGGTAATCGTCACGTGCTTGCCGGCAAATGCCGCTCCCGCGATCACCAGCGCGGCGATGGCGAGAATTTTCATCACCATGAGTGCGCTCTGCGTTCGTCCGCCGGTTTTCACGCCCAGACAATTGACGAGTGTGAGGATAGCGAGAGCAGTCGTGGCGACGATCCAGTCAGGAGTGTGCAGGCCGGTGAGTTCGAGGAAATAGCGCGCGAAAGTAATGGAGACGGCCGCCATGCCTCCTGTCTGGATCACGAGCAGTAAGACCCATCCGTATAGGAACGCGACGGCTGGATGATAGGCCTCGCGGAGATATGCATATTGGCCTCCGACTTCGGGAAGCGTGGCCGCCAGTTCAGCCCAAACAAATGCGCCGCCTAAGCCGATGATGCCGCCGAAAATCCAGGCTCCTAAAATGAGTGCAGGAGTGTGCACCTGCTGGGCGACAACATAAGGATTCATGAAAATGCCCGAGCCGACGATGCCGCCCATGACCAGCATCGTGACATCGAAGAGGCCAAGTTGGCGCGCCAGGCTTGGCTTTGCGGAGGAATCGCGATTCACGGCCGGGAGGTCAATCACGGTGTCTGCTTGCCTAGGATTTCCGTCTTGATCTCCATCCTGGTGGGATGCGCCGGGCCTTATGATTTGTCCGGAACAATTCTACCGCGCCGCGCGAACCTCGTACTACACTCGTTCTGAACCTAAAAGGTCTGATGCGGCCGAGATGCAAACCACTTCCGCGGCCTTGATCCGTAACGCCAACTGAGCGCTGGCCTTAATCGCTTTCGGAGGTCTTCCAACTGATCGCGATAGAGTCACGATCTACGGTGACATCGGTCACTGCGGTCATTCTCCCCAACGTTGAAACTCTAAACAGTCAGCCGCTGGAGTTGCTGAGCTTTGTTACATTCCGTTTAGTGGAAGGCTCACTGGTGGTTACTTTCGCAATATCGAACCGCGAATCGAACTGCCGATTTCATCAGGCTGCCCAATTTCGCAAGGAGAAGAAGTTAAATCATGAAAACGACGAAGCTAGTGACGTTGGTAATGACAATTGCGATGACCTTATTCATTCTGATTCCTAATCTGTCATGGGCCGAGGATGGAGCCACTCTTTACAAGGCGAAATGTGCCGCCTGCCACGGAGCAGACGCTGCAGGCAAGCCTGCCGCGAAAATTCCGAGCTTGATTTCGGACGAGGCAAAGAAGCAGTCAGATGCCGATCTTACCAAAGGCATTGCTGAGACGGCGAAGCACCCGGGTGCAGTGAAGAGTCTGACGGGCGACGACACGAAAGCGATCGTGACTTACATTCGCAGCCTGCAAAAGTAGTAATTCGTGCTGGAGTTTGTAGTAACCGTGACTGTTCTTTATTGCTATTCGTCGCTGTCACGAATGGCCGGTACAGCGACGGAGGGAAGAGTTGGTTGACTATGGAGGTCTTTGACTCAATTCGGCAGTTGTCGGGTCCGGGTGAACGTATGTCCGGACCAGGCCTCCTTCTTATAGCCACTCTTTATGTAGTCAATTGTCTTATAGTCAGTATTTTTATAGTCAGTCTGTCTAGTCAGTCCCAGCGGCTGTTCTGTACGCGTTCCGAGTCTGTTTTCTGCCAGCGCAGTCTTACTTCATACATTTCGACAGGAACGGATGTCTCACTTGGGAGCGGCGAGGAGTAATTCCTATGAGTAAAGCCTTACTATATGACGCGACTATGTGCATTGGCTGCAAACAGTGCGAAGCCGCCTGCGCACAGCAAAACAATCTGCCCTATGACGACACGGTGGCTGCCGAGACCGTGCAGTCGGCACATAAATATACGGTCGTCAAGACCATGGACGACAAATTCATGCGCCGCCTGTGCATGCACTGCGAGAAACCCGCCTGCGCTTCGGCTTGTCCGGTAGGCGCTTTCCATAAAACCGCAGCCGGTCCAGTTGTTTACGACGTGTGGAAGTGTATCGGCTGCCGCTACTGCATGGTGGCCTGCGCGTTCAACCAG
Source organism: Acidobacteriaceae bacterium (assembly GCA_003132405.1). Classification (GTDB taxonomy): domain Bacteria; phylum Acidobacteriota; class Terriglobia; order Terriglobales; family Acidobacteriaceae; genus Acidiflorens. The sequence goes on from PKXQ01000109.1 coordinate 23,899, forward strand.
CCCAAGTATGAATGGCAGTCGCTGAATCCGCGGGTGCGCAAGTGCATTATGTGTCCAGATCGTATCGCGGCCGGCAAGCAGACCGCCTGCGCCGAGATCTGCCCGACCGGGGCCACTAAGTTCGGAGAGCGCGATGACCTTATTCGAGAGGCCAAGGATCGCATCCGCAAGGACCCCAAATACATCGATCGCATTTATGGCTTGAACGAAGTCGGCGGAACTTCTGTCCTTATCATTTCTGACGAGAACCCCGAGCAATACGGCTATCCTGCTTCCGCCAAGATCGGCGACACTCCGATTCCGGAATATACGGGGCGAGTGATGGATCGAATTCCAGACTTTGTCCCCGTGTGGACGTTGGTACTGGGCGGCATTTACTGGGTTTCGCATCGTCGCGATGAAGTAGCCGCTGCTGAAGCGGAAGAAGAAAAGCAGATCGAGGGTGGGAAATGAAAATCAAACTGACTTTTTGGAGAGTTGTATTCATCGTAGTTATGGTGTTGGGCCTCTACTCTTCCTATATCCGCTATTTCCGCGGCCTGGGCGCGGTTTCAAACATGACAGACCAGTTCCCCTGGGGCCTATGGATTGGCTTCGATTGTTTGTGCGGCGTCATGCTGGCGGCCGGCGGCTTCATCATGGTCGGCGCTGTCTATTTATTTAATGTCGAGCGCTTGCACAGCGTGGTGCGGCCCGCGGTGTTGACCGCATTCTTGGGCTACGTGCTCTTCATCGTTGGCCTGCTCTTCGATCTCGGCCGCCCCTGGTATATCTGGCATCAGCTCATCTACATGAACCCGCACTCAGTTATGTTCGAGGTGGGCATGTGTGTGATGACCTACACCACGGTGTTATTGTTCGAATTCCTTCCCAATGTATTCGAAGCGGTCAATTGGAAGGCTCCCATCAAGTGGATTAACAAGATCTATCCGGTGCTGATCGTGTTGGGCATCCTGCTTTCAACGCTGCACCAGAGTTCCCTTGGATCGCTCTATCTGATCATGCCAAGCAAGCTGCATCCCTTCTGGTACACGCCGGCGCTGCCGTTCTTCTTCTTCGGGTCGGCGGTTGCGGTCGGTTTGGCGATGACGATTTTCGAGTCCACCCAGAGCGCAAGAGTATTCGGTCGTCAGCTTGAGCTTCCGGTGTTGGTGACTCTTGGCGGTGCGTTGCTGGTCGCTCTCTGGGTCAACTTGCTTCTCCGCTTCGAAGACTATTTTCATCGCGGCCTGCTTCGCGAAATCTTCAAACCGAGCTATGAAGCGTACTTTCTCTGGCTCGAACTTGTGCTGACCTTTGTGCTTCCCATCGCCATACTGAGCTTCAAGAAGGCCAGGCTGTCGCCACAGTGGTTATATCTGGCGTCGATCTTTACGGTGCTGGGATTCATCACTAACCGGCTCAATATCGCGCTCATCGGCTTTGAGACTTACGTTGGACATCACTACGTGCCGAAGTGGACGGAATTCTCGATCACGCTGATGATCATCGCGATGGGCTTCGCGTTGTTCGCGGTGGCAGTGAGATACTTGCCGATTTTCCCACAGGAGGAACACGGAGTGAAGCCACGGCTTCGCAGCGAACCCGCGACCAGTCCAATGGTTTCTACGCCCGTGTTAGGCCATGCAGGAGACTGAGCGAAGTCGCGGCGATCATCGAAGCAAGCGATCAAAGCGGTTGACGCACAGTATTAGCACAAAATTAATCGTGTCGCTGCTAGCGATCATGGTCGCCATCTTCGCTTTATTCGGATACTTGAATATCCGACTCCATCGCCAGGACTTGGAAGCATCCCAGTTGGCCAACGCCGAGCGGATCAGCGATGTCATCAGGCGCGCCACCATCGACTACATGCTGCGCGACGATCGCCAGGGCCTCTACCGTGCGATCCAAACCATAGCGGACGAGCCGGGCATGGTGAAGGTACGCATTCTTGACCAGGAAGGCCGGATCAGCTATTCCACGGATCCGAAGGAAGTCAGCCGAATTCTCGACAAGAGCGCTGAGTCCTGCTATGGCTGCCACACGCAATCGCAACCGCTGGCGCGTCTGAATCGCCCCGACCGCTTTCGCATTTATCGCAGTGCCGGTCAGCGGGTGCTGGGAATTATCACCCCCATCGAAAATCAGCCCAACTGCGCCAATGCCAGTTGCCACGCGCATTCGGCGGATCAGCAGGTTCTGGGCGTGCTGGACACCAATCTTTCGCTGGCGAAAGCGGACGCGCAACTTGCTGTCAGCAGCGCTCGCATGTCGTATTACACGGGCGGGGCGCTGATCGTGGTGGCGGCTCTGAGCTGGTTGTTCGTCTGGCGCGTGGTCGACAAACCAATCAAAGCTCTCAAGAACGGCACGGAACGCCTTGCTCGCGGCGAACTCGGTTACCAGATCAAGGTGCGATCGCAGGACGAAGTCGGCGACCTGGCTCGTTCCTTCAACGACATGAGTCTGCAGTTGCGCGTCGCCAATGAAGAAATCATCGATTGGGCGAAGACTTTGGAAGATCGTGTTGAACAAAAGACGACGGAGTTGCAACGCGCTCACGATCACGTGCTGCACGTAGAACGAATGGCGTCTATCGGGAAAATGGCGGCGGTAGTGGCGCACGAAGTCAATAACCCGCTATCCGGGATTCTTACTTACGCAAAACTCTTGCGGAAGTGGGTGGGGACGGGCCAAACCGAGCGTGAAAAACGCGAGGAAGCGATGCAGTGTCTGGAACTGATCGCCACGGAAAGCCGTCGTTGTGGCGATCTTATCCATAACCTGCTGTCTCTTTCGCGAACCGCTCCTATGAACGTGCAGTCGACCGACCTGAACGCAGTGATTCATCGCTGCGTGCAACTGGTGCGGCATCAACTGGACTTGGCCGGAATCGAGTTGCAACTGAAACTGGCGACCGACCTACCCTTTGTGGCGTGCGATCCGGCGCAGATGGAACAAGTCTTTATCGCACTGATCATGAACGCGGTCGATGCCATGCCCGACGGTGGCACTCTCTGGCTTGAAGATCAGCTTGCCCGCACTGACGACAAGACTGAAATCGAGGTGCGGGTACGCGACGACGGAACAGGCATCGCTCCCGACGTTCTCCCGCATATCTTCGAACCCTTTATGACAACGAAAGAGCATGGCCGCGGAACCGGGCTGGGATTGGCGATCGCTCGCGGCATCATGGAGCGGCATAACGGGCGCATCGAAGTCGAAACGGAGTTCGGAAGGGGTACGACTTTTATTCTGACTCTGCCCAGTCAGGTTCCTGACGCAGCGCTGGTGGAGGTTGCGGCGGGGGGCTTTGCGACCAAGGCGAGGTGACCGAAGTGAGTACACAGGGAAGACTGCTGGTCGTAGATGACGAACTAAGCGTGCGCGATTCGCTGGACAAATGGTTTCGCGAGGAAGGCTATGAAGTCGGCACGGCGGAGAATGCCAACGACGCACTTACTCGTTTGGCGGAACATCGATGGGATGCCGCTCTCGTCGATATCAAGATGCACGGAACCGACGGAATCGAGTTACAGCGCCGTATGCACGAAATCGATCCGGACTTAGTCGTGATTATGATGACCGGCTATGCCTCGGTCGAGACAGCGGTGACGGCTCTGAAAAATGGCGCCTATGACTATGTGACGAAGCCGCTCGACCCGGACGATATCGCGCATCTGATCAAGAACGCGCTGGCGCATAAACGCACGACGCAGGAAAATGTGCTGCTGCGCGAAACCGTCGCCGATATCGCTCGTCCAGGAGACATCGTTGGCCAGAGCGGTCTCATGCGCAAACTCTTCAACGCGATTGAGACGGTTGGCCCAACCGACGCCACGGTCCTGATCACGGGCGAAAGCGGCACAGGAAAAGAGCTGGTGGCGCGTGCCATTCATCACGCCAGTCCGCGAAGATTCCATCCTCTGGTCGCAATCCACTGCGGTGCCTTGACCGAGACGCTTCTCGAAAGCGAACTCTTTGGCCACGAAAAAGGCGCGTTCACCGGCGCGCAATATCGCAAGAAAGGCAAATTCGAAATTGCCGAAGGTGGAACGGTTTTTCTCGATGAGATCGGCGACATTAGCTTAAAGACGCAGACCGACCTGCTGCGGGTTTTGCAGGAACGGGAAATCACTCGCGTCGGTGGCAATCAAAACATCAAGGTGGACTTCCGCTGCGTCGCCGCCACCAACAAAGATCTCGAGAAGCTGATCGAGGAAGGTAAGTTCCGCCCCGACCTTTTCTACCGGCTGAACGTGTTCCGCATTGAGCTGCCGCCGCTACGTGAGCGCCGCGAAGACATTCCCCTGCTGGTGGACAATTTCGTTCGAAAGTTTTCCCTGGCGATGAATAAACGCATCACCCGCGTTTCACCGGCGGCAATGAATCAGTTGCAGCAGCAGTCCTGGGTTGGAAATGTCCGTGAACTGGAGAATGCCGTCGAGCGCGCCATGGTTGTCGGGCACGAGCCGGAACTGCACGAACAGGATTTTATTTTCAAGTCACCAGCCATCTCCAACGGCGTGGGCAAGAAGCTCGAAGACATGGAGCGCGCGCATATACTGCGGGTGGTGGAGGAATGTGGAGGCAATCAGAGCCACGCCGCCGAGATCCTCGACATCGACCGGGTCACGCTCTATCACAAGCTGAAAAAGTACGGTTGGTCGCGCACACCAGTCGAGGCACGATCCAACTAGTTCTCAGTTCCCAGTTCTCAGCTCTCACTTTTCGAGTAAACCGAGTAAACAACACTGAGAGCTGAGAGCCGGGAACCGAGAACCGCCGCAATGAAGCTGCTCCACCTGTTACCGATCGGGAATGTGGAGGACGAGCTGCTGCACGAGCTTCGTCCCGCTGTCGAAGAAACTTTTCACGTTTCCTGTCAGGTGCTACCGGCGCGATTGGATCCCGAATTCGCCTTCCACGGAGAGCGGCAGCAATACCACTCGTCGGAAATCCTGCATCGCATGCAGAGCTTTCTTACCGCGGACTCATGGCGCCTGCTTGGAGTCGTTGCCGTCGATCTTTACATCCCGATTCTCACCTTTGTTTTTGGCGAAGCGCAGATGGGAGGCCCCTGCGCGGTGGTTTCAGCGCACCGGTTGCGGCAGGAGTTCTACGGGCTTCCTCCTGATCGCGACCTGTTTCGCCAGCGTGTAATCAAGGAGTCGGTTCATGAAATCGGCCACACCCTGAGCTTGACTCACTGCGAGGATTACAGCTGCGCCATGGCGCCGTCGCACGCTGTGGAGTGGATCGATCTCAAGCAAGGTTCGCTATGCACGACGTGCCGAGAAGCGGCAACGCCGATGACCAGGATTTCGTCGGCAAATCTTTTGAAATCGTAGACTGGGCTGGACTCGCCGACACTCTTGGTTTCGCTATCGCAAAAACATCGGCCGCCCGGCTCCTGGTTTTTAACCTTGGATCCGGACGGCCTGATGTTTCCAACGGTCCTCGTTACGGCGACCTGCGAGGTGGCTCGCTCTCGCGGAGCGTCACTCTAGGACAGGAAGAATTCTTTCGCCAGCGGCAGCCACTCCTGGTCGGGAATGTGGGTGGATACGTCGTTGATGGCCACTCCACCGTCCTGGGCCAAGGCTCCGAGCGCTACTGGCATGCGGACGCGCAGGCGTCGGGCTGCTTCGTCCATCCAGGAGCGGGCGAGCCCGCCGCCTAACAGGTTCTTGAAACTGGTCTTGGCATCGGGCGCCTGCACGGTTACGAGCCAGCCCTCGCCGTAAGGATCGTTGAGCGCCAGCTTTGGATCGCATTCAACCGCCGGGTTGATATCAGCTACCGTGCCCTCGATGGGCGAAACCATATCAACCTTGCAGCCGTCGCGATAGATGGTGAACATCTTTTGGCCTTGGCGAATCCATTGTCCGCGTTGCGGCAGCGTGATGTTCTCGAGTTTGCCGATCAGCTTGGTGGCAAAGTCGTCCATACCCACGCGCACCAGGCTGGGGCTCTCGGTCAATGCCCAAGTGTGACCTGGATGATAGCGCAGGTTTTCCGGCACGGCGAACCCGCCTACTAAGGCCGGCTGAAGACGGGGCGGAGCGTTACGTTCCGCCGCGGCGGCGCGTGTCATCGTAATCGGTTCGGCAATCGTGTTACGGGTGCGGAAGTAGTCGATTAGTAAGAAGGCTACGAACGTGAAGAGAACCAGTAGGACTGTCATAAGTCACCTCGTCGGAGGGCCGTCTAGCGAGCCACTCAGCACTTTTCTTAAAGGCAATCGCCTCGCCATACCGAAACGTGTCGGGGACGAGCATCCTGCTGTCGCTTATCTGCCCTGAAATGACGAAGATGCGTGGAACGCGTTTTGTGGTGCGAGATTTCGACATGAAATTGTCAACAACGCTTTGATGCAGTTCGCAACGGTCAAAAAGGCCGCGTTCCAATATTTGAATTTGGCCGGCGCGAACGACGATTTGAAATCAGTTACTTGCGGGTGGGTGAATGCATCGTTGCATCTGACAACACCAAAGTCGAAGAATGCAACGGTGAAAATCGGTCGTGAGATGGGCCGGTTGCAAAACAGCGTTCGCGGCCTGCAAACTACTAAACGTGCCGGAACTGCCCGATATCGCAGCCTACATCAGCGCGCTTGAGCCGCGGATCGTTGCCCAGCCAATCGAGCACATACGCGTGTCGAGCCCTTTTCTGTTACGTACCGTGCAACCGTCCCTTAAAGATGTGGAAGGCCGCGTGGTGCGCGAGTTGCGGCGAATCGGCAAGCGCATTGCCATTGGCCTAGACGGCGATCTCTGGCTGGTGCTGCACTTGATGATCGCCGGGCGACTGCACTGGCGCCAGAGAGGAGCAAAACTGGCAGGTCGCCAGAGCCTGGCAGCTTTCGATTTTCCGAATGGCTCTCTCGTGCTCACGGAGGGCGGCACAAAGCATCGCGCATCGCTCTATGTCCTCAGCGGCGAAGAGAGCTTGCAATCGGTCGACCCTGGTGGAATCGACGTCCTCAGTAGCAATTTCGAATCGTTTCGCGAAGCGCTGACGGCTGAGAACCGCACGCTGAAAAGAGCGCTTACCGATCCGCGAATATTAAGCGGTATCGGCAATGCGTATTCGGACGAGATCTTGCACGCCGCCCAGTTGTCTCCTATCGCGCTAACGCAAAAGCTCAAACCCGATGAATGGGAAAGGTTATTCGCCGCGACTCGCGATACTCTGCGGCTGTGGATAGACCGTTTGCGCGCAGAAGCAAAGGCGGGCTTTCCCGAAAAAGTGACCGCCTTCCGCAAGGAGATGGCAGTTCACGGACATTACGGAGAACCTTGCCCGAGGTGTGGAGAAAAGATTCAGCGGATTCGCTACGCTGACAACGAAACCAACTATTGTGCTCGCTGCCAGACCGGCGGAAAAGTTTTGGCTGATCGAAGCTTGTCGCGGCTGTTGCGATCAGACTGGCCGCGTACACTGGACGAACTCGAAGCTCTTAAACGCCGCTAGAATGTGAAACGCCGACAATTGGACACAAGCCACCTTCGAGACTCCAATAGCGCGATCCATGTGGAGATTGCCGGTCAGGAGTCGTGACGTCTAGGCAGAGACTCTTGCGTCGAGGGTCTGCATAACATCCAGAATCATGCGAACGACCGCTTCATCCCCTATGGTTGTATTAATCATCGAGTGGTAAACGACGCGGTCCGGCCATTCAACGTGGAAATACTTTTGGATGAAATCGATGCGTTCGCGATCGACTGTATCCACGAGCTGTTCGGCTTCATCCGCGCTCTTTCCGCGAGCCCGCAGCCGCCGCACTTTATCTTCTCTCGGAGCGTATAGAAACACGCGCAACGTATCTTGCCGATTCTTGAGAAACTGCTGCGACCCTCGTCCGACGATGATCGAGTTTCCCGTCTTGGCCGCCTGTTGCACGACCTGTTCCGTAAATTTCAAAATGCATTCGCTGTCGACCAGCTTGAGTTTGTGCGCGTTGAGGCTTCCTTCATAACTCCCGCGCAAAAAAGATTTGAAGAGCCTGTAATAAAGAGGATCGGTTTTTTCCTCTCGACACTCGACGACTGATTTGGGACAGTCAGCCAGCCGCGCGATCTCTTCTGTCAGCAACTGGTCCCAAAGTTTCCACCCCAGCTGCTTCGACAGAAGTTGAGCGATCTCCCCGCCGCCGCTGCCGTACTCGCGTTCAATGGTGATGATTTTTATCATGTTTGTACAATTCTAAGTCCACGCGCCTCGCGTTTCGATTCTCAAATGTGTACGGCGAGAACGGGGCACGGTCCCAGCTGCAGCACCCTATAGGTTGTCGAACCAAACACCGCTAGATCCAACGCGCCACGGCCACGCACTCCCATCGCCACCATGTCGATTTGCGCTTCCACGGCGAGCTGAATGATCTGCTGGTACGGCTTTCCAACGCGCACCGCCGTTTTAATCTTGAGTGTCTTGCGCACTTCTTGTGGAATCAGTTTATCGAGTTGCTCCGTCGCTGTCGCTGTAGCCTGCTCCAAGCTGGGCGCGCTGGGGACGTCCTCCAACACGTGCAGCAATGTGAGCTCGGCGTTGTACTCTTCTGTTGCCGAGACGGCCCAGTGTAAAGCTCGCTCTGAATTCTCGGAGAAATCCGTACAGAAAACAATTCGGTCCAGGTGGTGGTGGCGTTCCCGCTCTTGATTCGCGGCGGTGTCCGCTGCAGTCGACTCCCGTCGCGGATTACATACCGCCAGCACCGGACAGGGAGTCCTACGCATCACTCGATTGGTCACGGACCCCAGCACCAGGCGATCATAGCCTCGCCGCCCGTGCGTTCCCATGACGATCAAGTCCGCTTTGTGTGCCTGCACAAATGAAAAAATACAGTCTGGAGCCGTTCCCTCGTGCACCACCAGATCTGGCAGAATTTCGCTGCGGGTGTGTTTCTTCACAAATTCACTTAGCTGCTCATCGCCCCCCTCGCGAAGCGTCCGGCAGAATTCCGCATAGTCTCCTGCGCTCGCAGCGTAGTCGGCGTAAGGATAGCGCGACACCTCCACGATGTTCAGCGCCACCAGCCTGGCTCGATAGTGCTCGGCCACCGATAGAGCATAACGATATGCCCTGATCGAGAACTCCGAGAAATCGATGGGGCAAACGATGAGTTTAATTTCCAGCATGGCTGCCTTCGTAACTCACTCCGCATTGCATCAAATTAATTATTACTCCGCGACTCTTACCCCGCCACCACCGGGATCATTCTTCCTCAAAGCAAAAGACAGACAGAACATGATCCCAGCGCCCACGCAAAGAACCATAAATGTATCGATGTACGCCAAGCTTGCCGCCTGTGCCTGCAATGATTGATAAATCTGGGCGTAAGCCGTCATCTGCGACTCGTGCTTGCCCACGCCTGAGTTGGCCAGGCGCTGAGCGAGGCCGTTCGCCGAATTGATGAAATTGGGATTGTCGACTCTCACAGTTTCCACCAGCCGTGCCTGATGGAATTGCGAACGCCGCGCAATCAATGTCGTGACTAAGGACGTTCCCACGCTGCTTCCCATATTGCGCATAAAATTGATGATGCCGGCGACCGAGTTGTTCTTATCGGGAGCGATTCCGACGTAAGCCACCAGCGTAATCGGAACGAAGAGGAATCCGAGACCAATGACCTGTGTGATGCGCAGCCATGTGGCGGCGCTGAAACTGATCTGCAAATCAATTCGCTTAGTAGAATAGAACATAGCAATCGACAGCGCGAGCCAGCCAAATCCGATCAATCGCCGCGCCTGAATCTTCGTCGTTAACTGGCCCATGATGGGCATCTCAATCAGCAAGACCAGGCCTCCCGCCGAAAGAGCCAGCCCCGCAAGTTGCGATGTGTATCCCAAAAGCGTTTGAAGAAATTGCGGCATTAGGACCAGACTGCTGAACAACAGAATGCCGAGCGTGAACATCATCAAGCTCGAACTCGCGAAGTTAAAGCTCTTGAACATGCGGACGTCGATGATCGGCGCTTTTTGATACCACTCCCAGATCACCAGCGAGATCAGGCAAACGGTTGAGACAACGATCAAAGTCGTGATGAAGCGCGATCCGAACCAATCATCTTCCTGACCCTTATCGAGCAGCACCTGCAATGCTCCGACGCCGAGCGCCAGCAGAGCGATGCCGATGTAGTCCAATTTCACTCCGGCCGCTTTGATCCGGGCTAAATAAGGAGGATCCTCGACAAAGCGCCGCACCAGAAACCATGTCGCTACGCCAACCGGCAGATTGATGAAAAAAATCCAGCGCCACGAATAGTTAAAAGTGATCCAGCCGCCGAGCGTTGGCCCAATAGTGGGCGCCATGATGGCGGTGATGCCATAAAGCGCAAACGCCAGGCCCCGCTGTTGTGGCGGAAATGTATCTGCCAGAATGGCCTGAGCCATCGGCTGCAATCCGCCGCCGCCGAAACCCTGCAACACCCGGAAGAGAAGAAGAAATCCGAGACTCGGCGCAATACCGCACAGCAGGGAACTCACGGTAAAAATGCCGAGGCAGGCCATGAAAAACCGCTTTCGTCCGAATGCGCCTGCGAGCCAGCCGCTGATCGGCAGAATAATGGCGTTCGAGACGAGATACGAAGTCAACACCCAAGTACTTTGATCGTTGCTTGCGCCCAGATTTCCGGCCATATAGGGCAAGGCCACATTGGCGATGCTGGTGTCGAGCACCTCCATGAAGGCCGCCAGAGCCACAACAACGGCAATCAGCCAAGGATTGTACTTGGGCCGCCAAACATCCTGGTCGAGGGCTAGAGTAGCCGAGCTCATCTTGCGGAACTCACAAAGCAGAAATCATTGCAGGTACACGTCGGGCACCACGTTCATGCCCGGTCGAAGCCGGCGGTCATGATTCTCTCCAGGATCGAGAACGATCTTTACTGGAATCCTCTGCACAATCTTCACGTAGTTTCCAGTGGCATTCTCCGGCGGAAGCAGACTGAAGAGCGGCCCGGTTGCGCCCGCGATGCTGTCCACGTGACCCTTGAGCGTGCGCCCGCTCGAGTCAATATGAATCTCAGCTCTCTGCCCAACCTGCATGTGCTTCAGCTGGGTCTCTTTAAAGTTTGCTGTGACCCACACTTCATCGAGCGGCACCACGGTAAGCAGTTGCTGCCCGTCGGCCACATTCATCCCGACGACGACAGTCTTATTTACTTCACCGTTGACCGGAGCAACGATCTTCGTGTATCCGAGATTCAGCTGCGCCTGCTCCAGCAGCGCACGCTTTTGCTCAACATCCGCGAGTGCAGCCTGGACGCGAGCCCGGGTCGATGACACTTGCTGCGGGCCAGTCTCCGCAGACTGGTGGTTGGCATCGGCCTGCACCAAGCGGCTCCGTGCCTGGTTCACGAATTGCTGCGCGGCGGATTCACTGGCATGGGCTGACGCTACTGTCGCCGTGCTCGACTTAGCCGCAGCCAATGCCTGATCGTAGATTTGCTGCGACACTTCCCGCTTGTCGACCAGCAACTTATAACGGTGCAGATCGTCTTGCGCTTTAACATCGTTTGCTTCGGCCGCCTCCACTTGCGATTGAGCGGCATTTAGCTGCCTCTCGGCGGCGATGACTCCGGCGTTTGCATCTTCGATGCCCGACGCGGCAAACTTCAACTGGCTCGTAGTGTTTACCGACGTAATCGGAACTGTGATATTCAGCGATTTCGCGGTTTGTTCGGCATTGGCAAGATTCGCCTGTGCCTGCGCCACCGCAACCTCATAGTCTTTGGGATCGATCTCCACCAGCACCGTGCCCTTCTCGATCCACTGGTTGTCGTCGACGTTGACTTTCACCACGTAGCCGGAAACGCGCGCGCTCACAGGGTAGAGGTGAACATCCGCCTGCGCGTCGTCAGTCGATTCGTAGCTGTTCAGGTAGCGCCACAAGAACACGCCGCCGATAATCACGACCGCGACGACCACCAGAATTATGATATTTCTGCGGAGTTTGGGACTTCGGCGTGCAGGCGGCGTATAGTTTCGATCCGCCAGGGGCGGCGAGCCAGCCGGCGATTCTTTGCCTGCCTCAGGTACTGAACGGGGTGGGTTCTCTTCCGCCATGTTCATTTTCCTTTGAAATATTCCTTGACGCCCGCTTCGGCAGTGCCGAAAGCGCGAACCAGGGAAATTTTTGCGTAATTATAGTCGTAGAGACTTGAGATGTACTGCTCGTGCGCACTCGCGACCGCCTCTTGCGATTGCACCACTTCCACGGTGTCGGTGACACCCGCGCTGAAACGGTCGCGCGACTGGGTCAGCGTCTGTTCCGCCAAATCGATGTTGCTCTGCGCCACGCTTACCAGAGCCGCCGACGATTGCAGATTGAGCAACGCAGCGCGCACGTCGGAGTCGATCTGCGCTCGCAGATTCTCCAGGCGTTCTCGGCTCTGCTCGAGTCTCGCATCGGCCTGCAAAACATCGCCGTGAACGCTACCACCCTGAAAGATCGGAATCGTCAGCGTCCCACGCACATCTGCGACAGTCGTTGCCGTAGAAGGATGCGACCCTCCCAGCCCATAATCCGCGTCCACCGAGAGCGACGGGAGATACCCGCCCAGCGCGGCCTTCCGTGAGAACTCCGCTGCCCTCACGTCGTTCATCGCCGCCTGATAATCGGAGCGCGAAGCGTATGCGCGTTTCAAAGCCTCCTCGACGGTAATGTCTTCGAACGGCTGGTAAGGCGACTTGTCCGCGAATTCGAATTCCTGCCCCGGAGCCAAGCCGATCACCCGCGCCACGGTCAGCTTCTGGATGGCGAAGTTGTTCTTCGCCTGGATCAACTGTTGCTGCCGGGTCTGGAACTCCACCTTGGCGCGCAGGCCGTCGATGTCCGGCGATGTGCCCGCATTCACCTGGTCCGTTGCCTGATCGTAGATCGCCTGTGCCGTCTGCACCTGCGCTTCTGCCGTTTCAATGCGGGCTCCGTCGGCGATCGCCTGCAAATAGGTATAGCCCACGGCCAGCACAACCAGATCGCGAGCGTCCTTGAAGGTATAGCTGGCTGCCCTCAAACTCTGGCTGGCCGCGCGGGTAGAGTTGATTGACTTCCAATCGAATAGCTTCTCTGTCACATTCGCACGCGCGTCAAAGTAAGAAAAAGGGCCCACGGATGGTGAGGGGAGATGGAAGGCGCTAGCGAGACCAGCAAAGCCCAGTTCATCAATATTGACTTTCGACTCCGCTGCGTAAGGCGACGCCGTCACGTGCGGCAGAAGAACGCTTAATGCCTCCCAGCGCTCTCCGCGCGCCGCGCCAATGTCCGCGTGCGAAAGCAGCAGCCCGAGATTTTGTTTCAATCCGCGATCGATGGCTTCCTGCAGCGAAAGCGACAGCACCCCCGGAACCAGTTTAGCGGGCACGCTGCTTGCAAATGGACTCACTCCGCCTGTTCCGGGGATGGCCTGGCCCGGAGTGCTCGGCCCCGAGGGGGTCCCCGTTTGTGCAAGGGATGTTGCTGCTCCAAAAAGCAAGACTCCAGCCAGCACGAAACTGCGGCGGCATTCGTCTATGAATTCCAAAGAGACTCCTTCTTTTAGTGACACTAAGACTCTTGCCCACAAGCAGGTGGGATAAGATAATACGCCGCGTGGTGGAGCACAAGCGCCTTCGGCCGCTTCGTGGTCTTCTCTGGCCTATCGCGCCGCCATCTTACGGGGCGGATGCGTCAAGCTCGCGCCTTCTCGATCATTTCCTCCCAGATGCCTTTTGATTTGAGAATCACTTCAATGGATTCACGGACTGCGCCTTTTCCTGCGACCGCTTTTGTCGTATAGTGCGCCGTTTCTTTTACTTCGGGCACGGCGTCGCCGACAGCGATCGCGAGACCGGCACGCCGCATTAATGGGAGATCGGGAAGATCATCGCCGATATAAGCGACAGCCGAATCGGAAACGCCTGCTTTCCGCAGGATTTCTTCATAGGCTGGCATCTTTAGTGGCTGTTTCATATAGATGAATTCCATCTTCATTTCGTGAGCACGGCGTAGAAGCGCAGCACTCTCGCGGCCCGTAATGCAGCCGGTGCGCAGGCCGGCGGTTTGGGCCAAAGTGAGGCCCTGACCGTCGTGCGCATCAAAAGTTTTAATTTCGAGCGCCGTGCCGTCTGTCTTTGAAAGCAGCGTGACGCCGCCGTCGGTCATGGTGCCGTCCACATCCATGAGGAGCAGTTTGATTTGAGCAGCGCGCTTTTTGAGCGCAGGAGAAATTTTTGGAAAACGGGCCAATGATGCCTCCACAGAAGTCAAAGTGAGTCTAGTCAAAACCCTTGTTGCTCGTTGCCTGCTACAGTCTCCGCTCGCGAAATGGAGCGGCGCTGATCTATACAGTCGAAGGAGAACAGTCTAACCGACTATCGTCTGGGTTTTGCCGCCGGCATAGCGTCGGTGCTAGACTGCGCCAATGGCTACCAAGAAGAAAGCTAGAAACAAGTCGACAACATCCAAGAAAAGCACCAGTAAGAAGTCGAAGCCGGTGCAAAAGAAGCCGACGCGGAAACGAACAACGCCTACGAAATCAGCGAAGCGAGTGGTCACTCCGAAAAGAGCCACAGCGAAAAACAAGGTCGTGCAGAAAACAGCTAGCCGGAAGATCGCCAGCGCGCGCAATAAGAAGACTCGGACCAAGAACCAGGAGCGGGAAGTGTTCGGCCTCCCGCGTGGTGTCTCACGCTCGGGCGAGGAAGCGGGAGATTTGCAGGGCTTATCGAACGTCGAGAGTGCTGATTCGGAAAGTGTCGACGAGTTGGTCGAGGAGGGAAACGCCTTTGAGGCTGGAGTGATATCGGGAGTCGAAGAGGCGGGAGACCGCGACGAGAAGGAAGTGCGCACCCGCGAGGTGCCCGAAGATGACATACCCGGCGAGTACCTCGATGAAGACTAACAAAGACGAAGATTAACGGGACGAAGATTAAAGACGAAGACTGACTCGAGTCGCAATCCGCTCTTTTTCTCTCGGTAGCTGACCGATAGCCGTCAACTCTTGTTCTGCGCAAACGCCCGCAAGCTTGCGCGCAGACCGGAAATCGCCTGTCTGGGCAAATTGTGGACAATGACAGATTTGATCATTTGGCGATAATCCTCGAAACCACGCGCCCCTCGCCTCCTATACAATTAGGGCCGCACCAAAAATACCCGAGGGGGTGAAAATGTCCAATCTACAGAATGCATTACGCGAGCTTCGCGAAAAGCGCCATCGAGCGCAGATGGAAATTGAGAAGTTGAACCAGGTGATTTCCGGGATCGAGTCCTTGAGCGGCGCGGAAACATCCCACAAGGCAACCCAACCGACGCGAGTAGTATCGGCAGCGTCGCGGCGAAAAATGGCTCAGGCGCAGAAAGCGCGATGGGCAAGCATACGGAAACAGTCGCAGTCGGCGTCGGCGGGAAAGACAGCCAGTTCCGCTCCTGCGAAAAAGCGCACTATGTCGGCCGCCGCGCGCAAGAAAATCGCAGCAGCTCAAAAAGCACGGTGGGCGAAGGTTAAAGCACAGCAGAAAGCGGCCTAGATCTATATTTGTCAGTCAGGGCGGTTACCGCCCAGGCCCTGTGAGAGCAGGTCGCGCTCGGATCGTTTGCGTGGCCTGGCTCACCTGCCCGTTCACTTTCTTGGCTAAGCAGGGCGATGAAGAAACCTGCGTTGCGAGTGACCAAATGGCTAAAGGATATTCCCATTGAAGGTTGCTGCAGCTTGTGTCCGGGGACGCTCTTCCAGGCAGCATCGCCTCATCACCGCCCCGAAAAGGCTGAATACGTCGAAAGATTGCAACTAGCATTTGATCGGCATGTCGCTGATTTGCATAGCCAGAAAGCGCCACTCTGACTCTTTTTGCAAGTCGGTAGCCGACGACCAAGGTGATTGTCGGGCGCGAAAATTCCCACTTGAGTGCCCCCACCCGCTTGTGTTCTCATTAACCAGGGAAGCTGCCTCGTGGGGCTGCCCCAGCGCGCTATAACCTTTAACCCTCAACCTCATCTTTCAGCCGAAATTACGAGAGGAACATCTGAGGAGAAAATCATGAAAAAAGTTAATTACATTCCAGAAGGCTACAACACGATTACTCCATACCTGGTCATCAAGGGTGCCGCGAAAGCTATCGACTACTATAAGAAAGTCTTTGGCGCTACGGTAGTCGTGCGCATGGACGGTCCCGACGGCAAGGTGGGCCACGCCGAACTGCAGATCGGCGACTCGCGCATTATGCTGGCCGACGAAAATCCCGCCATGGGCAACCGCAGCGCCGAGAACATTGGCGGCTCTCCGGTGAGCCTGTACGTCTACCTGCCCGACTGCGACGCGGTCGTCGCAAAGGCCACTGCCGAGGGGGCCAAAATTTTGAAGCCGGTGCAGGATCAGTTCTATGGAGATCGCTCTGGCTTCATCCAGGATCCGTTCGGGCATCTCTGGGGCGTCGCAACTCACAAGGAAGATGTGTCGCCCAAAGAAATGAGCGAACGCGCCAAGAAAGCGATGCAGGCAGCCTGAAAACCGCTCTTGGCTTTTGGCTCCTAGCTCCTGGCTTGATGCCCTTGGCTTGATCGGCGATCGGGCTTGGCTAAAGGCTAAGAGCTAACGGCCAAGGCCACGCTGTTTCACGCGCCGTCGATCTCGTACAATTGAAGAGATAACTTAGAAAGGACTCTCCCTATGCTCGCTGCAGGCAATCCGTTTCCAAACTTCTCTCTGCCCAATCAGGACGGCAAGACCGTCAAGCTCTCCGATTTCGCGGGACATTGGCTCGTCGTTTACTTCTATCCGAAAGATGACACCCCCGGCTGCACCGTCCAAGGCAAGGCGTTCACGGCGAGCAAGGCCGATTTCGACGCGGCCGGAATCAAAGTTGTTGGCGTCAGCTCCGACGACGTGACCTCGCATAAGAACTTCTCTCACAAATTTGCCTTCACCATCGAATTGCTCTCCGACACCGATTCCACTCTCATGAAGACGCTTGGCCTCGGCCAGGCAGAGTGGAAGGGAATGAAATTCTGGGAGCGCACTACTTTTGTGGTCGACCCGAAAGGCACTATTGTCAAGGTCTATGACAAAGTTAACCCAGACGGCCATGAGAAAGTGCTGCTCGACGATATCAATGGGATGAAGGCGAAGGCGGCCTGAGTCCCGCAAAAGAAGCTTCAACCACGAAGGCCACAAAAATTCACGAAGGTTTCAGTCTCAGCTTTTCCTTCGTGAACCTTTGTGGCCTTCGTGGTTAACGATTCCGCGAAGGCCGCCACAAGACGCAAGCGGCATTGATACTTCGGAGCGCTTATTCAACCAACGGATTGGCAGAGAATTCCGAGTTGCCGGTTTTATTCCACGGCCAGCCGAACGTTCCCGCGAGGCCTTCCTTCAGCACGGCGGGCAGGATTCGGTAGAGCCGCGTGCGCAAGTCGCCATAGCCTTGTATTCCCGCAAAAAGGTCGCTCATCAATTCGCGGAAGGTAGCGCTTTGCGCAGTCAAACCCACCATTCGCTTCAGCACGCTGTCGCCGAAAACTTGTCCATTGTAAAAACGCTGTGACACGCGAGCGGCTAGTCGCAACTCCGGCAATATCTCTTCTGCGAGTTGAGTCCGATAGTCGTCAGGTTGTCCGCCCAGCAATGCGCCGGCGCACAACTCCGCCGATCGAAGGGCGTAATAGAGGCCTTCGCCAGTGATCGGATCAACCAGGCCAGCACTGTCGCCGATCATCGCCCAGCCATTGCCGCAGACTTCGAGCGTCTCAAAAGTTTGCGCGCGAAACGAAGGCAGGATGTGCGAATAAAAGCCCGCGCCATCCAGACGAAAGCGATTTTCGACGAGCCATTTTTCCAGGATGCGCCGCAACTCGCCGGTAGAGATTTCGCCCATCTTGCCAGCGATACCGGCAGAGACATGATCGGCCCGCGGAAACACCCATATATAGCCCGTTATGCCTTGCAGAAACTGAATCTGCATCAGCGAGCCATCGCCCGGAGAACTCCCGCGAGGTATGAAGTAGCCGGCGGTAACCATAAGATCGCTCGGCGAAATCGGAGAGAGAAATTGCGCGCGGAACGGATTGCGCGCGCCCGCCGCGAGTATCAGGTAAGAAGCTTTGTATTCGCGCTGAGGCGTGATCAGTTGCCAACCATCGTCCGTTCGCGCGACACGCGTAACCCGCTCGTTCCTTATCTCGACGCTCAGCCCCGCGCGGCGGGCTCGTTCCAACAACAATCCATTAAGGCCCATGCGCGAGAAGATCGCCACCGGATGCTGTAACTGAAAACGTACACGTTGTCCTGATGGGCTAATTAGTTCGCAGTGTTCAACCAGATTACTCCCGCTCCCCGCGTCGGCCAAAAACGGATAGCGCTCCAAGGCTTTGTGCGTAACTCCGCCGCCGCAGGGTTTCTCCCAAGCCAGCTTTTCGTCGAAGAGCAGAACATCCCTGCCTCCCGCGCCCAGCAGCGCCGCCGCCAGCGCGCCCGCCGGACCACCTCCGACTATAGCGATAGGAAGTTCTGCGATAGGAAGTTTAATGCTCACGCCGCGAGGTGGATTTTATCGCAGCGGAGAACGCTGGCCAATATGCTCAGCGACACGCCACCACGGGGCTGGTGCGCTCTCCGCAAGCCGGTGCAAAGTCAAGGTCCGCGACTCTGCGAGCGGGTTGGCTATTGCAGAGTGGTCGAGTTACTCAGCCCTTGATAAATAAATAATCCCGCAATGACCAGGATCATGACTCCCGACAAGGCGCCGAGCACCTTGACGATGGGTGTGATCTTGTTCATCTTGGCCAGCACTTCTACCTGGTCTTTGTGCATTTGGGATTCGGTTTCATGCAGAAAGATGGAATCATCTTCGTGCATGGTGAGGGTGCTGCGATAGATCAGGAGGATGATGAGCACCCCCGTCAGTACACCCCACGCGACTAGCAGCCCGAACATAGGAGACATATTCCACCCCGGACTTGAGATCGAGCCAGTTCCCGAAGTGCCTTCTATCGCCGCAGCAAAACCACGTGGTTTTCGCTAACGTTCGGGTACGGCCCCCTGCTGGCAATGATTATAGACCCGATGCAAGGGGTGGTCGCGACTTCTTCTTAACCCCAGGCATCTAATGGTTAGATACCAGAGGACGCACCCCCCGCAAAAAGCCCTTGCAGGGCCGGTTGCGACCTTTGTTATAATGAATCGATACAAGGAGATTACCGATGGCGACTACCACTACACCTGATGTACAACATGGACAGCCCAATGTGCAGCCGAAAACCGCGGCACCCGTCTTAACCCCTGCCGCGATTGCCAAGGTCAAAGAGATCATGGCCTCGCAGGCGCCAGTTCCCACGGGTTTGCGGTTGTCCGTAGTCGGCGGCGGTTGCTCCGGCTTTCAATATTCCATGGCCTTCGAAAACGGCGCCGGAATGATGGATAAGGTTTTCGACTTTGACGGCCTGAAGGTTTACGTCGATGCCACGTCCCTGATGTATCTGGGCGGGGCGCACGTCGATTACATTGAGACCCTCGAAGGCGCGGGCTTCAAGTTCGAAAACCCGAACGTGAAGAGCACCTGCGGCTGCGGCTCGTCGTTCAACGTGTAAACTGATTTTAGTATTAGGTTCTTGAAAGCCCTGCTCCCTTGCGGGGCTTTTCTCTTTGGCGAAGACTTTATAAGGGTTCGTAGTCTATTGCTGCGGCGGCTGAGAAGGCGTTTGCGGAGCTGGCGATTGCGGACTCTGCCCGCCTAATCCTTGGCTGCCTCCTGGTCCAAAGGAACTTTGTCCAAATCCGCCTTGTCCCGGCATTCCACCGGGCATTCCTGGCATTCCAGGAGTGACTGCGCCTGGAATTCCGGAAGTCACGCCACCCGTAGGATTTACCGGCCCATTCAACAAGCCGCCGCGGTCAGCCATAGGCAGGTAAATAAAGAGCCAGTCGTTGTAATGGTTCTTGGTGTAGAAGACGTGAATGCTTTTCTCTTTGCTCGTGCTGGCAACGCCGAGAATCGGCCCGCCTCCAAACGTCTGCCCACCCAGGTTGGAACTGGAGATGGAATTCGACGACGGCGATCCAGATGAAGACGACCCATTTGAATTCGCGTCGGGGTTGCCGGAAGAAGAGCTGTCTGACGCGCCGCCCGCCGACGCATTCGCGGAATTGCCGCCTGCGGAATTTTGATTGCCCGGCTGTTGCAGTCCACCCGGTTGCGCTCCGAAGCCGCCAATGCTGGCAACGCCGCCCTGCCCTCCGCCAAATGCTCCGGCACCGCCAAATCCGCTTTGTCCGGGCGCGCCTCCGCCCATCAGGCTCGAGGCTCCGCCTTGCAGATTCGTCCCCGGGGTTTGTCCGAGGACCATTCCATTGTTCAGGCTGATGTCCTGCTGATGCAGAAATTTAAAGTCTTTTTCCTTGCGCGTGGTCTTGTCGATATTCACGGGATCGGTATAACGCTTGCGCAGGAAGCGCAGGTTGTTGGTGCTCTCCAGCTCTTCAACCCGCGTCGGATAGCGCCCGAATTTCTTGTAGAAATGTTGAATGGCGCGCATGTAAGCCGTGCCCCGATGCCGCAACTCATCTTCGCGATCGCGGACAATCTGCTGTTTGATCTCCGGCAGCACGGCCAGCAAACCAATGGTGATCAGCGCCAGCGCCAGCATCAGCGTGATCATCACGTAGCCGCGCTGCTGGATTTGTGATTTGCGATTTGTAATTTGTAATCTGGGAGGTCTCAAGCTAAAACGCTGCATAACGCTCACTCGCCTTCGAAATCACGAATTACAAATCGCCAATTGCAAATCGCTCTCATCCCTGCGTTAAAGGCAGGCTCTGCCGGTTGTTGTTGAGCACATCTTCCACGTCCACCGCGTTCGGCGAGATGTGCAGAACGCGATAACGCCGGTCGACAATGTCGCCCTCAGAGGCGATAAAAATATCCTCGCCCTGCGACAGGAAGATTTTCTTCGTCTCCCCGGGCCGATTGGCAAAACCGAAAAACTTGAGATTGATCGGCGGAGGCGGCGCGATGGGCGGAGGTGTGTTGATCCCGGCCGTCTGAGTCTCCGTCGTTCCGTTTTTCTTAGGAACTTCGATTTGTGCCACCGACCCGGCGACAAAAATATTCCTGCCGTTGCCCGCATACTTAATTTCCTCGCTTTGCCGCAGCAGATTCAGATCGAGTGTCGGATCAAGGCGAGGCGCAACCACTGCCACCATTTTCCCGGAAGCCGTGCGGCGCATCGCCGGTTTAGCAGGCGCCGCGCTGGTTGGCGCCGCGGGCGGCGCCGTCGGCGATGAGGGCCAAAACTCGCGCCCCACCGATACCAGTGCGATCGCACCCAGCACGCCCAGCCATATCAACTGCTTCCGATTTTCAATTCCCAGTTTCATGTACTCGACCGCAAATAACTGTGGATCGTGATTCCCAGCTTGACCGGCCCCCCGCCTTCGCCCGCCAGGTCCACGCTATCCACTTCGAAAAACATCTTCGATCTTTCCAGCGTATTGATGAAGCGCACCAGTTGCAGGTAGTCGCCTGAAAAACTTCCTTCGATTTCGACCGGCACTATGCCGGAGGTTTCCGCTTCTTCCTCTTTGTATCTCGCCTGTTGGATGTGTATGCCATTCTCCGCCGCCAGCTTTCCCAGTTCCTTGGTCAGGTCGGAATCTTTTTCCGCAAAACGGTCTTTATAAAATCCGCTGATCTGGCCCTTCGCCAGCACAACCTTCTGGTCGATGTGGCGCAGCGGCATCACATCGCGCGTCTTCCTCGTCAGTTCGGCTTTGAGTTCATTGATTTGCAGCCGCCGCGAATCCGCCGAACCGACAAGCGGCGAAAACAGCACAGCCGCCGCGATCACATCGACCGCCAGCATCGCCCCAATTGCAATCTTCAACTTGCGCCGCGAGTTCCCCAGGTCGGGCATTACTTGCCGCTCCTCTCGGTCACGTCCGGAACATAAATCGACACCACCGTCGCGCCCACGCCCGCTTGCGCTTCCTGATTTTCCGCCACCAGTTGCGCTGACTGAAAGTGCTTCGAGCCTTCCATGCGATGGACCAAGTCCACCGCTGCTTCGCGCGTGTCGCCCAGTACCTTCATATTCAGCTCGACCTGTCCCTGCTCGTCCAATTCTGGCCGCAGCGAGACCACGTGCAGGTTCGTCGGCATCACCTGCTCCAGATCCTCGAACACCCGCGTCCACGAAAACGCTTTGCGCTGAATCAGTCCATTCAAGAACTGTGACTGATCGCGCGTGCTGCGATTCGCGGCTTGGTCGAGAAAGGCCTGCGCCTGCGCTCGTTCGTCGTCGCGCTCTTTAATCTGCGCGTTTAAGCGAGCAATCTCCTGACGATCTCTGCCCGCGTGTCTCCACTCACTCACCGTCCAGAGAAGAAGGAGCAGAGTCAAAGCGGCAAGAGCGCCGACACCCAGCCCCCAGCGCAGCCAGAACTGCCGCGCATCTTCATAAGGCCGGGTCGCGAGATTGATGTCTAAACGCATTAGTTAGGAAATCCCAAAAATTCAAAATGCTTTTAAGCTCTTAGCCTTTGGCCTTTAGCTAAAGTCAAGCGCCAAGAGCTAATAGCCGTACTTAAGAAATCAGGGCCCCCACAACTCCCGCCATGCGCCATCGTGGGACCGTTCCTGTCGTCGACGCGATCTGCGTTGCCGCCACCAGTTCTTCAACGGTCGCTCCCGACTGATTTTTCAGCGCCGAGGCGGCGCCTCCCGATTCGGATTGGCCCGCCACGTAGATGCGCTCGATATTCAGACTGTAAGTGTCTTGGAAAAATACCACCGACGGATAAACTTCCTCTGCCAGTTGATCGCCCGTGATGGTCACGCCACGCACATTTTCGAGTGTGCGGAAGAGCAACAGTTGCTCCTGATCGAGAATCGCGATGCTGATCGTGCGGGCGTCTACTTTTACCACCAGCGTCGGCCGTTCCGCATCCGCCGCTCCCAGCGCCGCCAGCATCGACGGCATCACCATCCCCGGGTTATAGCCCGCATCGCGAAACGCCGATTCATATTCCTCGAGAACCGTGTTCAGCACCACAGCAGCCACCGCTCGCACTCCCTTGCCCGTCGACTGCGCGTGATAAGAAATGCGGGCATTGGCGGGATCAAAGGGCAACGACTTCTTCAGCCGGAAGCGAACTACGGCCTCCGCCTCCTCGCGCTTCGAGGGCAGCGTTTCAAAATCGAGCAGGACTACGCGAACAGAGGTGTCGGGCAAAATCGCAATTACATCCCGCGATCGGCTGCCGACGCTGGCTAGTGAGCTTTCAATTGCCTGTCGAACCGCGGCGCCGTCGCGCAGATTCGCTTCCATCAAATCCGGAACCACCGTTCCCGGGGCCAGTTCCCGCGCCGATGCGATCTCGACCATCCGCCCCGCATCAGCGGCGCGCCCCGCCAGCACGCGGTCGGCTGCAATTTCACAAGCGAGCGTCGGTCGGCGTTCGTGTTTGGATGTGGAGGCCATAACTACTGTCTGATGATATTCCCTACCGTCACGAGGAGAGTAGTTACCTCCGGGGATGCCGGGAACAGGAAGCCGGTCATGCGGAGAGTAACCAGTTACTCCTGCCTCAACGCATGGTCTCAATAAAGGTGACCTTGTTGATCTCTTTCAGAGTGGTAAATCCCCCGCGCACCTTGTCAAGCGCCGATTCGCGCAGGAAGCGCATCCCTTCTTCGCGGGCGGCCTTCCGGATCTCCGACGTCGACTTGCGATCGAGAATCATTTCGCGAATACGGTCGGTCAAATCCAGAAGCTCATGAATCGCCGTTCGCCCCCGGAATCCCGTGCCCGCGCACTCGATGCAGCCCTGCCCCTCGTACAAAGGAACCTGCGACCACACTTGCGGGTCCAGACCGCTCGCCTCCAGCACGTCGTTCGGATAATGCACCGCGGTGCGGCAAGAATCGCAAATGATGCGCACCAGCCGCTGCGCCAGAATGCAGTTCAGCGCCGAGACAAAGTTGTACGGCTCGACTCCCATGTTCAAAAAGCGTCCCAGCACGTCGACCACGTTATTGGCGTGGACGGTCGTAAACACGAGGTGGCCGGTCAGCGCCGATTGGATGGCGATCTGCGCCGTTTCGTTGTCGCGAATTTCGCCCACCATGATCTTGTCCGGATCGTGGCGCAAAATGGAACGCAGGCCGCGGGCGAAGGTCAGTCCCTTTTTTTCGTTGACCGGAATCTGGGTGATGCCGCGCAGTTGATACTCGACCGGATCTTCAATGGTGATGATCTTGTCTTCGTCGGTCTTGATCTCGTTGACGGCCGCATAGAGCGTTGTAGTTTTACCGCTGCCCGTCGGCCCCGTCACCAGCACCATGCCATACGGTTCCTTGATGTAGCGGCGAAAGCGGCGCAGGTCGTCTTCCGCGAAGCCGACGACGTCGAGCGTGAGTTTCTTGAACTTTTCGCTCATCGACTCTTTATCGAGTACGCGAAGCACCGCGTCTTCGCCGTGAATCGACGGCATGATGGAGACGCGGAAGTCGATGGCGCGCCCGTTGTACTTCACGCGGAAGCGGCCGTCCTGCGGCACGCGGCGCTCGGAAATGTCGAGCTCGCTCATCACCTTGATGCGCGAAATGATGGTCGAGTGGTGCTCTTTGCCGATGGGCGGCATGGCGTTGGTGAGCACGCCGTCGATGCGAAACTTGATGCCCACCGAGTCGTCCCGCGTCTCGATGTGAATGTCGCTTGCCCGCCGCTGCAACGCTGTAAAAATCGTAGTGTCGACTAGGCGGATGATAGGGCTCATGTCCGCCCCCGCCGTCGCCGTCAACTTGTCGATGGAGATGGTCTCGTCGTTCCCGGCTTCGTCCTCGCGAATCACGTCGAGCGTGAATCCCTCGCTCGCGTCTTCCAGCACGCGCTTGGACTGTTCGGTCTTCTGCAGAATGTCGGAGATCTGCTTGTCGGTGGAAACTTTGGTGACGATGCGCTTGCCGAGCAGCAGGCTGATCTCGTCGATCATCATGAGCTGGCTCGGATTCGCAATCGCAATCACCAGCCGCCCGTCTTCGGTTTCGTTCAGAGGCACGAATTTATAGCGGAACATCAAGTGCACGGGGATCTTCTCGAACAGATCGTGGTGCAACTGGAAATCGCTCAGATCGATGAATTCGCAGCGGTAGCGCCGCGCAATATCGCGCGCATGCACCAGTTCGTCGGTCACTGGCGCCACTTCCGGCACCAGCTTCCCGCCATTTGCGCCGCTTACCACTGCTGTCTTCTTATCCGCCATTGCCATACCAGTTTACCGCTTCTTACCAGCCAGGTTTCAAGGTTTCAGAGTTTCAAGGTTTCAAAGTTGCTGAGCTGCAAATTCGATTAGGCCGTAGCTTTTGTCTTTGAAACCTTGAAACTCTGAAACCTATTCCTAATGCACATTCGCCCCCAGCGTGAATATCGGCATATAAAGCGAAATCAATATCCCGCCCACAAATACCGCCATGATGATTAGAATCAACGGCTCAATCAACGCCATCGCCGCGCCCAGCGCGGTCTGCACGTCCTCTTCGTAGAACTCAGCCACCGATGCCAGCATCGCCGGCAGAGCGCCCGTCGATTCGCCTACCTCCAGCATCTCCACCGCCAGATCGGGGAAGAGCTTCTGCGTCTCCAGCGCGTGCGCCAGGCTCTGACCTTCTTTCACCCGCTCCGCCGCGGCGTTGACTCCATTCAACATCTGTCGGCTGCTCAACGATTCGGCCGCCGTTTCCATAGCCGGTACTAAAGGCAGTCCCCCCTGAAGTAGCGTGCCCAAAATGCGCGAGAAATTCGCCACCTGATACTTCAGCCGAATTTCACCAATCAGCGGCAGACCCAGCAGAAAATGATCGATGCGTTCGGCGCCTTTGTCGCTCTGCTTCCAGCGCCACAGGAGGATGCCGCCCACGATCAAGACCAATGCTACGATCCACCCATATTTCTGCGCATTCAGGCCGATCGTCAGCATGAACACCGTGATCGCCGGCAAGTCCGCGCCCAGATTGTTGAACAGGTCGGCAAACTTCGGAACCACGAAGGTGATCAGAAAAACCAGCATCACCGTCACCATCGTAATCAGCAGCGCCGGATACACCAGAGATACCAGAAGCTTCTTGCGGAAAGTCTGCACCATCCGCTGATAGGTGATGTAGCGGCTGAGCACCTCTTCCATGTTGCCGCTCTTTTCGCCCGCCAGCAGTGTGGTCGTATACATCTTCGGAAACACCTGCTGCGCGGCGAACGCATCCGACAGCAACTCGCCGCCCTTGACCCGCTCGCGGACATTTTCCAGCAGCCGCAGCAGTGATTTGTCCCGCTGCCGCTTGATCAACAAATCCAGCGCCGTCAGGATTGGCAGACCGGCCTTGATCAATGTCAGAAACTGCTGGTTAAAAATCAGGAATGTCGATTGCCGCAGCCTTCCGCTGCGCTGCCCAAACTGCCCTCCGCGAGCGCTTAGCAGCGTCCGCGGCTTGACCCAATACACAAGGTAGCCCTGCTGGGCGAAGCGGTCGTGCACCTCCGCCTCCGAATAGCCGTGCTCCACCTGCTGCCGCAGATGGCCCTGTTCGTCGGCGACTTTGATCAGGAATTCTGCCATGACGCTATCCGACTGCTTTCAAGCCCGGGGGGTGAGCCGTGAGTGCTTTAGGTCAAGTGTAACATTCTGTGCCCAAAGCGCTTAATGCAACTTGACCAACCGTGTAGTACGCAAGTAACCGGCTCCATCTTAATCTCAGATCCCCGATCTTAGATCGCCCGATTTCTTTCCTAGGGACCCAATTCCCCCTCAACCGTCTCCACTCCCGCCGGAGGCGTAAATTGAAACCGGCTGTCACTGATCTCCAAATTCTCTTTCCAGCCGGCAAAGCGAAACTCTGTCTCCGCACCGTCAGCGTCCATTAACACGATGCGGATAATCTGGTCTGACGGCGTGATCTCCAACTGCACCTCGCTCACCTGCCCCGCCATCCCCGATGGAACTCCACGCAAAATCGTGTTTCGCGAATCCAGAGGAGCCTCATCAACCACCTTCGAAAGCCCGGTCAATTCCTTTTCCAGCTTGGTCTTGCCGAGCAGGAACGCCAGCGGCGATCGCAGGTCATCAAGCTTCTTGAGAGCGGTTTTCCTGGCTTGCCGTTCCTCCGGCATATAAAACCACACAACTTCGCCGTCGCTGATAAACAGCTTCTCTTTGGGAGAACGATACTCCCAGCGCATCTTGCGGGGCTTTTTCAAGCACAAAGTCCCCGACTCCACTCGCTCCGGCCCATCGCCGCGATAGATCTCAGTGAAGTCCGATTGGAGGCTGCGCAGATGGTTGTAGTGGTTGTCGACCGCCTGCGCGAGTTGATGAACGTCCTGCGCCTGAGTTTTTGAGGCCAGTAAGCAGAACAGCACTCCGCCCAACCAAGCTGTCAACAGCAGAGGATTCTTTCGCGACACGGTTTCTATTTTAGATGCGGAATAGCGAGCGAGGAAGTGCAGTCGGCGTAGGACCTCGGCTAGCTGCTCCAAGAAAAGATGGAATACTGCTCCGTACCACCGACTTTCTTAAGGGCTGTGCGCTCAGCGATAAGCTGCTCAAGGAGCGGATTATGATAGAGCACATACACCGCACGTGGATTCTCCGCTAGACTCTTTTCCAGGTTAGCAATCAGCCGTTTCATCCCCGCCTCCGGCAACGGATTAAATAGATAGACCACGAGCGGCCCATCAGGAAAAGCGAACTCGCAAGCATCCGCGCACACCGCCTCAATCTGCAAGCAGCGCTGCGTCGCCGATTTGTAGGCGCGTATGTTCTCCTCCGCCGCGCGATGTAGCTCCGCAATCAACTCCACTCCTAAAATTCTTCGAAACGGATATTCCGACGCCATCAGCAGCGTTCGCCCTTTACCGGACCCAATATCGACGAACGTGAATTGATCGAAGGCGATCGGCAGGCTCGCCATCATCTCGCGAAACAGCCCAGGCTCTGTCGGTTGATACGGAGAATGAAAAGCTCCCAGCAGCCGCGCCCGCCAGCCCACCGTGCCGCTCGTGGTATTGACGCGATGCTCCCAGTCGAACTCCATGTCGCCATAGCGCTGCCGTCGCCGCGATGGCGTAGAGTCGCGAAGAAAATTCCAGAGATTGCGAAACAGGGTAGTACTTAGCATTTAGCCGTTAGCACTTGTGAAACCGCGATAAGCAATATTTTTGATGCACTACGCTAAATGCTAAATGCTAACCGCTAACTGCCGCTCTTCTCCCGCGGGGGCTGCGGAGGCGACGCTCCGGGTGGAAGGCCCTTCGTGATGAAGTATAGGATCTTCGGATTCTGTACTTCGATCCGCCCATCGGACATCAACTGGTAAGCGTTGCCCTTTGGATCGGCAGGCGTTCCATGAATGAATCCCGCTCGCTCCAGATCGCCCATGTTCTCCGGCAGTCGTCCTGTCTGTTGGCGATAGCGTTCGACGACATGCTCTAACTGCTTCACCTCCTCATCAACCTGCAGAGCGAGCAAATGTTCGACTGCGTTCTGCCGTATGCGCGGTTCCTTGGTGCTCTGATAGGTGGTGACCCACAACATGCGCGCCGTGTCGAACTCGCCGGCGTGCTGCGCCATTCGTGCCGCCAGAATCGGCATGAATTCGTTGGTCACTGGCAGCGCCGCACCTTGCTTAAATACCTCCGCCGCCTTGGCATAGTCCTTGAACTCGGTGTAATAGAGGAACCCGAGGTTGTAGTAGAGCCGCCACTGATCGGGGTTATGTTCGATGCCGTATTTCATGAGCGAAAGCGCCGCGCCCGGCAAACCCGCGCCGCTCGGCGGTTTCGGCGCTAGAAAGTTGGCTCCAAACTCGTAGGCGGGCAAAAGCTTCGGATCCAGCTCAGTCGTCACTTCGAGCAGCGGAGCCAGCAGGCGGAAATCGCCGGAGCCGCTATGATGCTGGACGCCGAAATACTGCACTGCGCGCGTCCAATAAATATCGGCCAGCAGGCCGGTGTAGCCGAGGCTCATCCGCCGCAGCACTCTTGGAGAGCTGATATAAAGCTCGTCCTGCGCCACCGGTTCCCGCCGCGTGCGGTCCATGGCATAGAGAGTCGTCATGGCGCCCGCCAAAGAAAAGAAAAGCACCGCCAGCGCCGCCAGATTGACGCGCCCCGTTGCACTCATTTTCATTTCAGGTTCCGGCGCTGAAAGATCAGCACCGCTCCCGAGATCGCCATTGCCGAATACAGCAGCGCGTACGCCGTGTTATAGAGAATCAGTCGTCCCGCGACCGGGTCGCCATGCGCCACCTGGCTGATCACATTCAACGCGGAAAAATTCGGCACCAGATAAGCGATGCCCGTCGCCAGCCAACCGCCCAATCCATGCGTGATGCGGGCAAAGCCGCGCAGATCCTCCGCCAGGCTCCCGATTACGAACAACGCGAAGGTGAACACCGCCGACATCAGCGGCGTCGAAAACGACGAGAAAAACAACGCCAGCGCGCACACGATGAAGAATTGCAGCACGATGAAATACAGCGCGACGAGCACCCACTGGTCCATCTTCTCGAACTTATGCGACACGTATAGCAGCGCCAGAAACACGCCAAGAGCCATGCACACCGTGTTAACGACCAGCGTTCCTGTCAGTCCGAAGAACTTCCCAACAACGAATTCCCAGCGCCGCACCGGCCGCGACAGCACAGTATAGAGCGTGCGTTTTTCGATCTCTTTCGAGACCAGACCAATCCCTATGAAGATGGCAATGATCACTCCGAAGAGCGAGACCGCCGTCAGCCCCAGGTTCACTACCACCAGGCGCTCGATGTCGATGGAGATTTCTCCCACCAGAATCGCGGCGCCCGAGAGCAGCAGAGCAAAGGCGATCAGGTTATAAAGCACACGGTCGCGCACTGCCTCACGAAAAGTGTTGAAGGCGATATAACCGACGCGTGAGTTCATACACCAACCCCTTTCCGGTTTTCTTCGTTGCGCGCTTCGTCTTCCTCATCTTCTTTCTCGACGTCAGTGGGCTGCAGTCTCTGAATGTAATACTCCTCGAGCGAGTTGCGCACCGGCGCCAGCGAAATCAGCTTGAGGCGTTCGCGGCGCAAAAGTTCGAGCGCCGCATCCTGCTGTTCCTCCGGCAACACGGCGTTGACCATGTCGCCGCTGATCCTGGCCACGGCCCCGAGCGCCGTCAAGCCCGCCGGTACCTTGGCAGCATAAAAAATAATCTCGATTTTGCCTTGCGTTCCCGAAGTCAAATCCGCGACCGCTCCGACGCCCCGCAACTCCCCCTGGTGAATCACGGCCACGCGGTCGCAAAGCGCCTCGGCGTCCGACAGAATGTGGGTCGAAAAGAAAACCGTTTTGCCCTCCGATCGCAATTGTTGGATCAGATCCCGCACCTCGCGCCGTCCCATCGGGTCCAGCCCCGACATCGGTTCGTCCAGAAACACCAGCTTCGGATCGTGCAGAATCGCCTGCGCCAGCCCTACCCGCTGCAACATGCCCTTGGAGAATTTTCGCAACTGCACACTCGCCGAACCGCTTAATCCCACTCGTTCCAGCATCTGCTCCACCCGCGCCGCCCGCCCTTTCGCCGGAACCCCGGAAAGCTGCCCGTAATAATTGAGCAATTCGCGTGCAGTCAGATGATCGTAGAAATAAGGCTGTTCGGGCAGGAATCCAATCTGCGATTTCACCGCTGGATCATCCAACTCTTTTCCCAAAATCCGCGCCGTGCCCGCCGTGGGGAACACCAATCCCATCAGCAGTTTCAGAGTCGTGGTCTTGCCCGCGCCATTAGGGCCGAGGAAACCGAAAACCTCGCCCTCTTCGACCGTCAGGCGCAGGGGGCGCAGCGCAAGCTTCGGGCGCTTGCGCCAGAATCCAACCAGATAACTTTTTTCGAGATCGAGAATCTCAATCGCTGCCATGATGATGCGCGAACTGCCCAGCTCCTTAGACGGCGTTTGCGTGGAGTTAAATCGAATCGTGAAATTCGGTTTCCAGTTCTCCGATTCCAATTCTCTGATTCATTCTAATGAAGAGATTATAAGCAATGCGTGAACGCTGAGCGCCGTCGAGCGGCGTAGGCAGGTTACCAAGGTAAAGCGCGTAGCCCGACCAGCGCCTCTTTAGAGAATCGACTGGGGAGAAATGCGAAGCGGCCGTGTCGACTAATTTTGCGGGGGCACGGTGCCATCGCAAACCGTGATGACCGTCACACTGGCTCGCACCACGGCGTCTTCATAGGAGCAGAAATAGCGCATGCCCGAATAGTCCCATAAGATCGGACTACCGATCACATTGTAGGTCGCGTTCGGCGAGCCGGTGACATTCGTGACCGTGAAGATGTAGCCGTTTTTTTGGCCAGAAGCCAGGACCGAATCAATCAGACAGGCGCCCGTTGAAGTCGGCGGAGCGCAACTGGTGCCACCGAGAGCTCCCAGGGTAGACGCAAAACCGACGGTTGGGTATGCCGAGTTGTAGGAAATCTGTGCCGTGTTCAGAGTTCGGACCGACGCCACGGCCGACGATTCTGCAGCCACAATGCGCGAACGCAGAAAACTCGGTACCGCAATGGCCGCAATGATCAGAATGATGGCCACAACGATTAACAGTTCGATAAGCGAAAATCCCTTGCTGCTGCGCATCGCGTCTCCTGGTTTGCCGAATCATCCTTATGGGTCGCTCTCCGTTGATGATACCGGAGGAGCGTGTCCGATCAATCCCCAGACAACTGTTGCATTTCTCGTGCCGTACTTTTTCAGAATGACGAAAATGTATCTCCATGAAAATGCAATACAATTCACCAGACATTTTTAGCGCCGCACTTTTTCGCTAGGCTCTTGCCATCGGAGTTGACATTTTGTGTCACTCGACTTGCTCCTGCTTGGCGGAGCGATACTTGCCCGTACAAGAAAAGCCGTGCCAACAGAAAAAGCAGAGGGCTGTCCTCTGCTTTCTTGTGGCCACCCTGGAATGTCCTCTGGCAAATTGCTTACCCAGAGACATCAGATCTTATTGCAATGGCGACACGGAGGTCGGGCAGGTGGTCAGCGCTGTGGTGCTGTATCGCACCCACCGCGTCCGCGACGATCCAAATAAAAAGCGCCCGGATCTCTCCCTCCGCTTCTCTACGGCTGATACCGTCAGCGCTCCCCACTGATGCGGAGCCTATTGCAGCGGGGTTTCGGTTCCAGCGCAGCTGGTTAGTGCAGCGGTGCTGTAGCGCACCACCGCATCCGCAACCGAGCAGAAGGAGCGCACCCCCGTCTGGTTCGCAGTCAACGGCGACGCGGCGGCATAGTACGAGCCAGCCGGGCTGGAGCCTGAGGACGCCGCCACGAACGAGTAGCCGCTCTTGGTGCCCGACGCCAACTGGGTGTCGATCAAACAAGCTTGGGTAGAGTCTGGCGGGGAGCATCCGTTGCTGGTGAGAGCGGTCAGGTTAGCCGCATACCCCACCGTCGGATAGGACGAGTTGTACGAAATCATCGCGGTGTTGATGGTACGAATCGACGCCACTGCAGACGTCTCGTTAGCCGCAATACGTGCACGCAGCAGATTCGGGATCGCAATCGCTGCGATGATCAGGATGATCGCCACCACAATGAGCAGTTCGATGAGTGAGAAGCCCTTTTGTTTCCGCATCTGAAAGTTTCCTTTTCCCGCTTGAAATGTCCTAACCGAAAAACACTTAGCTCGCTTGTTCTATCGGCCGTCTATCGCAAGGGGTTAAGTGACGAATGTCGGATGCTATCCGGCAACCTGGTTTTCAACGCCGTTTTCCGCGAGCGTTACAACCCTCGCTATTTCAGCAGAATTGACACTTTCCGGAAGTGAGACTGACAAAAAAATTGGCTATCCAGAAGCCCTCCCACAAAGCGGGCGCTCTGTGGTTGCGCGTTTCACAAAAAATAAAAAAGCAGAGGATTTCTCCTCTGCTTCTTTAAGGCTTGTACCCTCCCCCAGGTACTTTGCCAAATTCAAGCTTACTGGAGCGGGGTCTCAGTTCCAGCGCAGCTGGTTAGCGCAGCCGAGCTGTAGCGAACGACCGCATCCGCGATCGAACAGAACGAGCGTACGCCCGTCTGGTTCGGGGTCAGCGGTGAGCCGGCCGCATAGTAGGACCCGGCCGGAGAGCTGCCCGAGGCCGCAGCGGTGAACGAATAGCCGCTCTTGGTGCCCGACGCCAGCTGGCTGTCAATCAAGCAACCGTTGGCGGAGGTAGGCGGAGTGCAGCTCGATCCCGAACCAGAGAGAGCGGTCAGGTTAGCAGCAAAGCCCACCGTCGGATAGGCAGAGTTATACGAAATCATCGCGGTGTTAATGGTACGAATCGACGCTACTGCGGACGATTCATTGGCCGCAATACGTGCACGTAGCAGGTTCGGGATAGCAATCGCGGCGATGATCAGGATGATCGCCACCACAATCAGCAATTCAATCAGTGAGAAGCCCTTTTGTTTCCGCATTTAAATTTTCCTCGTCTCCGTTTGACTGGTTTTGGTTGGATGACCAACTCGCCTGTACTATCGCACTCTAATTGCCACAGGCCCTAGTGACGGAAGTCAGATGTCCTTCCGGATGCAAACCCAGCATTTTCAGCGACGCCACGCAACAAAGTTACCTCCGCCATTACCGGCTATCGCTCTGTTATGACACTTTCAGAGACTCCGATTGACAAATTTTGCCATCGGTTCCCGTCTCCACCCGCCCCTGCAAACCGCCCGTCGGAAGCCGCAACTCCCGAATTGGGAACGCTCGAAACATCCTTTCTTGCGACGGCGTTCTTTGCCGTCTTCTGGTGCGGACTGGTCGCTCCTGGATCATCGCTCTTCATTTGCTGGAGAGTAGCGACTCCGCTTCTTTCTGCGCTCCGGGGAGATCCGGCGACGAGCGCGCGACGCGCTCGTAAATTGCCTTCGCGTCAGCGAGAAGGCCCTCCCGCTGCAAGGCCTGCGCTAATAGCAAGGACGCGACGTCACCCGGTTGCGTTGCCACGGCGCGCGAATACCAGCGAACCGCCGCTGCCAGGTCGCCACTATCCTGCGCAACCAGGCCGAGACCGATCATCGCCCTGGTCCGCTCCGGAGCCAACGTCAGAGCTGTTTCGAAACACTGCTTGGCTTTCATCGACTGTCCCATTTGGCGATAAACAAATCCGAGACTTCCATAGGCGGTTGCGCGCATACCGACGTCGCCCGCGTGATTAATTACCATCTGATAATGGTCAATGGCTGCAGGCAAATTGCCGCGACGGTCCTCGTACGCGCCCAGATTCAGATTGGCAATCATGCCCTGCGGACGAATCGCCAGCGCGGCGCGGAAATGGTTGGCAGCTTCATCGGATCTTCCCTGGTTAAACAAGAACTCGCCCAAATTAGCCTCAGCGACATAGTTGTCATGAGTGAGCGCCAAAGTGCGCAGCCAGAACGACTGCGTATCGTGCCAGTAGCCAACTTGCCGGTAGGTGAGCGTGCCGAGCGTGAGCAGACAAGCAACCGCTGGGACGGCAAGCCATTTGGGCGAAATTTTGCGAGCATCGGCCCATTCACCCGCGAGCCAGATCGACATAAGAAACAGGCCTATGAACGGGAGGTAAGCGTAGCGATCGGCCATCGCCTGGAGTCCGACCTGTACGAGCCCGATCATGGGTACCAGTGTGCCCAGAAACCAGAGCCATCCGACAGCAAGATACCGCTGCTTCCGGCAACGGAGCGCCCAAGCGGTGACGAGAATCAACAAAACCACTGCCGCGCCCGCTTGCCACGCAGGATAAAGCTTGTCAGGGTGAGGATAGAGCCCCACTAATTTCGCTGGCCAGAAAGCCTTCCCGATGTAGCGAACATACGAAATCGCGGCGGTTTCCAGCCGCAGGAGGAAACTATACTCAGAAAGATTCTTGACGGCGCCTCCCGCCTTCTGAGCCTTCATCGTAACCACGGCGCTTGCTGCCGAGAGCAAAAGCAGGGGCAACTTTTCGAGCAGCAGCCATGCACTCCGCCATCCAAAAAGGTCTTGCCCCCGCTCCGCGAAAGAATCCGAACCACCCACACGGCCGAGCGGCCAGTAATCCCACAGCAAAAGCACAAACGGAAATGTGATCACCTGGGGCTTGCTGAGCAGTGCCAGTGCGAAGCAAACTGCCACCGTTGCGTATCGGCCAAGCCCCGGTCGCCGCGCATACCAGCCGTAGGCATACAAGGCGAGCAGAAAAAACATCATGCTCAATACATTCTTCCGCTCCGCTATCCAGGCCACGGACTCGACATTGATCGGATGCAGCGCAAAAAGAGCAGCGACCATCAGGCTGCGCCAGCGAAATCCCGTGGCGCTCTGGAGCAATAGAAAGAGAAGCACTGCATTGACCGCGTGCAGCAGGACATTCATGTAGTGATGACCCGCCGGTTTCAGGCCGAAAAGTTCGCAGTCAAGGGCATGGGAAAGCCAGGTCAGCGGATGCCAGTTCGCCACTTCATAGGTGGTAAACGCCCATTTCACCGTGGTCCAGGTGACGCCCGCTCTTACATGCAGGTTGTCGGCGATGTATCTGTCGTCGTCATATCTGAGGAACCCATTGTTCGTCACCGGGTTATAGGAAATAAGCACGGCCACGGTCAGCAGCAGGCAAAACAGCAGCGTGCGGCTCCTCGGCGACTGAAACGGCCTGGAGGAACTCGAGAATCGAGGTTCTTCCAGACGTTTCATGGCTGCGGCAGAAGAGGACGAACTCATGGATTCAACTATTCTCAACTAGACACGAACGTCGGCGGAAAGGAACTGCGAAGAATAAGTACCCTTGGTAACTGCGGAGAGTTCACGCAAGCGTTTCTCCGCTGCGGTAAAATGGCCCCTCGCCGGAGAGCCATGCCAAACCTGCAACTCAACACCGATCGCGACATCGCCCGCGCTTCTACCCTTCCCGCGCCTCTCTATTTCACTCCGGCAGCTTTTGAGCGGGAAAAAGCCACCATCTTCGCCTCAACCTGGCAAGTTGTCGGCCATGTTCACCAGGCCGCAAATCCCGGCGACTACTTTACCTTCGACCTCGTCGGGGAGCCGCTTCTCATCGTCCGTGGCGACGACGGAGTCCTTCGCGGCTTCTATAACGTCTGCCGCCATCGCGCCGGCAATCCTGCCACCGGCTGCGGCAATCGCAAGCTCTTCCGCTGTGGCTACCACGGCTGGACTTACCGCCTCGACGGCGCACTGCTGGTCACCCCGGAATTTGACGGCGTTGAGGATTTCGATCCCGCAGACTTTGGCCTCGCTCCTGTGCGTCTCGAAGAGTGGTTCAACCTCATCTTCGTCAATCTCGATCCCGAGGCGCGCCCTTTACGCGAATCGCTCGGCGAACTGCCCGTCCAGGCCGAGAAGTTCGATTTCCGCAACATGAAGTTCTCCGAGCGCCGTACCTACGAGATGAACTGCAACTGGAAAACTTATATCGACAATTATCTCGAGGGCTATCACGTACCGAGCGTTCATCCGGCGCTCAATCGCGAAATCAACTACGGCGGCTACGTAGTCGAGCCTTACCCGCAGTACGTTCGCCAGTGGACTCCAATCCGCGGCGCTCAGCCCGGCGACGCGACTCCTCGGCGGTACGAATCGGGCCAGCATTCGGGCAAAGACCTCACCGCCGACTATTTCTGGATCTTCCCCAACTGGATGCTCAACTGTTATCCCGATAATGTCTCGTTGAACATCATCCTGCCGCTTGCCCTCGAGCGCACCCTGGCCATCTTCGAATGGTATCTGCCCGAGCAGGATCTAGGCGGCGAAGCGGCAGCCAAAGCTTTAGCCTTCAGCGACGAGATACAGGTAGAAGACGTCAGCATCTGCGAGATCGTGCAGAAAAACCTCCACTCCCGCAGCTATCTCAGCGGCCGCTACAGTGTGAAGCAGGAAAAAGGCGTCCACGCCTTCCACCAGATGTATCGCGAACTGATGCCCGGATAACCCGCACTCTACCCGGATAACCCGCACTTTAGGAGATGTTACTTCGGATTGGCGGCGGCTTTCTCAGAACGATCGCAGGGAATCCAATTTCGCTAAAATTGTCCTAGGGCGGTGCGCCGTTTTAGACCGCGTCTCGACTGCTCTACGACATGCCAGCCTCCGTAGAAAAGCGCGTAGTCATCTTCTGCCTGCTGCTGGTAGCAGCCACGCTCGCTTTTTACAATCCCATCGTTCATAACGGATTCATCGAATTCGATGATTCTGCCTATATTGTGAAGAATCCTCAGGTTCAGAGCGGCCTGACGTGGAATACCATTAAGTGGTCGTTCACAACCTTTCACGTCGCAAACTGGCATCCGATGACATGGTTGTCGCACGCCGCGGATTGCCAGATGTTTGGACTCAATCCGGTTGGACACCACTACATCAACCTCCTGTTGCACGCCGCCGACGCAGTGCTGCTCTTTTTATTGTTGTGGCGGGCGACCGGGCTCACATGGCCGAGCCTGATCGTAAGCGCGTTGTTCGCGCTCCATCCCATCAACGTCGAATCAGTAGCCTGGGTAGCCGAGCGCAAGAATGTCCTGAGCATGACGTTCTTCCTGCTTGCTCTGCACGCCTATGACCTCTATGCGCGCACCGGCAAACGATCTCTCTACGCGTGGGTCGCGATTTTATTTGCCGTGGGATTGATGGCCAAGCCGCAGATCGTCACTCTGCCCTTTGTGCTCCTGCTCTGGGATTACTGGCCGCTCCAGCGCCTTGCTGTATCGCATATAAGCGGATCGCAAGCGCACGCGGAATCAGCCGTCGCTACCGGTTCGTCCGCATCGCCTGCCGCACGTTCGCTCAGCTTTCTAGTCTGGGAGAAATGGCCGCTCTTCATGCTCGCTGCGGCAGATTCGGTCATCACGGTGATCGCGCAGCGCGCTGGCTCCGCAGTTCGCACGGCGGCGGAAGTATCCATACCCGCGCGCATCGACAATGTCTTCGTTTCCTATGTGCGCTATCTGGGGAAAATGTTTTGGCCCTCCCATCTCGCTCCGATGTATCCGCATCCCGGGAATTCGCTGCCGCCAGTTGAGGTAATGGGCGCCCTGTCTCTACTGCTTTTGATTTCCGCGCTCGTATGCCACTGGCGTGATCGCCGCTATTTGCTGGTTGGCTGGCTGTGGTTTCTGGGAACGTTAGTCCCCATGATCGGAATCGTCACCGTCGGCGAGCAAGCCATGGCCGACCGCTTTGCCTACATTCCATTCATCGGTTTGTTCATCGCTGTGGTTTGGACTGTGAATGACTGGGCGACAAACACTCAGGCACAAAGCGCGCAAACCTCGCATCCTCGCACCAGCCCGGCGTGGCTCGCCGCTGCCGCCGTCGTTATTTGCTCTCTAGGATTTCTCACTTACCACCAACTTAGCTACTGGCGCGACGACGAAACTCTCTGGCGCTACACCTTGAGCGTCACCGAGCGTAATTACATGGCGCACGACAATCTCGCCCTCGCTCTCGCCAAGCAGGGACGATCCGATGAAGCCGTGGTCGAATTCCGCGCGGCGAACGCGCTGCATAAGTATCCGCCTGCTCAGGTCGTCGCCCTGGCTTTATATGAAGAGCGCGTCGGTCATGCCCAGGAAGCGATCGAAGAATCCAATTCAGTGCTGCGCGCGTCCGCCAACAATAACGACTCCAGGCTTCAATCCGCTGCCTGGAGCGCGCTCGGCCAAGCCCACCTGCAACTGCGCCAATACGACGAAGCCGCCGAGAGCTACGAGAATGCCCTGCGCCTGCGCCCGGAAAATGAAATGGCGCTAATCGGTTCTAGTTTGGTAGCGCTCAGTCAGGAAAAATCCAACGAAGCAGTCGCCAATTTGGCACACGCGGTAAAAATTGATCCGAGCGACGTGAACTTTCTCTTGCTAGCGCAAGCTCTGCGCCAAGCCGGCCGTCAAGACGATGCTGAGCAGGCGACCAACGAAGCCCGCAAAATCTCCCCTAACTTAAGCCAGGCGCAAAGCGCAGCCGGGCAGCTGCTTTCCGTCGCCGAGCTGACGAACCGCAACTGAAAACTGATAACTGAAAACTGATAACTGACAACTGAGAGCGGCCAGCCGGCAGCGGTCCCTACGTGTGCTTCAACAGCAAACAAGTAATGTCATCGTGCTGCGGAGTATTCCCCACAAACTTGTCCAACTCCGCCATCAGGCTCCGCAACATTTCCGCAGGGGCCGCCCCCGCCTCGCGATCCACCAGCCGTATCAATTCCGGCTCTCCATACTCTTCCGTCTTCGAATTTTCCGCCTCGACCACGCCGTCGGTGAAAATCACCAGCCAGTCACCGGCCTCCAGCCGCGCCGTTCCCACCTGGTAGGGCGACTCGCCGAAAATCCCGATCGGAATGCCGCCCACTTCCAGCCGTTCGATCGCGCCCGCCTTCTTGCGAAGAAGCGGAACGTTATGCCCGGCGTTGACATAAGCGATGTCTCCCGCCGCCGGATCGAGCTCTGCAAAAAAAGCAGTCGTGAAGCGAACTCCTCCCATGCTGTTTGAACAAGCGTACTGATTCACCCCCGCCACCAGTTCCGCCAGCCCAACACCGCTCGTCGACAGCGTCCGCAGACTGGCCTGAAAAGTCGCCATCAGCATCGCCGCCGGAATACTTTTTCCCGCCACATCGGCGACCACAAACAAAATGCGCCCGTCGCTCGCCGTACGCCCCGGCCGCAAGATCACGTCATAGTAATCGCCCGCCACTGTGTTCGCCGGACGCGTCGCATAAGCAATCTGATATCCCGAAATCTGCAGCGGCGCGCCCGGCAGAAGCCATGCCTGAATATCCTTCGCGATCTCCAAGTCGCGCTTCATCACCACACGGTCCGCCAGTTCCAGCAACAGGACGGCAAACAGAAGCAATCCACCGACGACGTGGAAGTCCATTTGAAAGATTTCAACGTGTCCGGCCTCATCTTTGTAGGAAAATGAGCTGGAAGAAAAGAACAGAAAAATCAACCCCGCCAGCACCAGCACGCGCCGCGCCGGAGTCAGCTTCTCCAGGATTGCCCAGAACAGAGCCTTCGCCCACCGCCAGAATCGCCGCCGTCGCGACGGCTCTTCCTGCAGATTCTCCAGCCCCGCCGAATACAGCCGATAGCTGGAGCGCGCATCCTTTTGCAGTTGCGACCAGAGCTGGTTCACCGCCGTGCCTTCGCTCACGCGAAACCAGAACCGGCGAGCTTTGCCCTTCAGAGGCTGCGGGGGCGGAATAGTCTGCTGAGTAGAGGCCATGGCGGAGCAATCATTATAGGGCAGGCCGCCAATCGACTTATCGATTTACCCCGCGCCTCCCTGGCAAGCAAGAGAAATAGAAGGCATTGCTGTCGCAACCGATGTTCTAAAATAAATCCATCTGCGAGACTTCAATATGCGCGCTGCGACTGCGCCGCGCGTGCTCATTTCCAATTTTGTATTTCTGCCGCAAAGCCGACATCAACTGCGACAACCGCTCCGAATATCCTTTCGGCAGGAATGCACGGCTCTCATAGCGCTTCCTGTATCCGTCAACCAGGGCAGGGAAGTGCTCCGCCAGAAACGGCATAAAAACCGCCGCCGAACAGGGCTTAAGAAAAAGCGGATTGGCATAGATGTACTTCGCGCCAACGTCACTTGCAGCTTTGACCAACGCCTCCAGGTCCCGAGGATGGTCCGTGATATCCGGTAGCACCGGAGCGCAGATCACGCCCGCATTCACCCCCGCAAGATTCAACTGCCGCACCGCCTCCAGCCGCAGATCCGGACGCGGCGCCCGCGGTTCCAGTTTGCGCGCCAGTTCAATATCCACCGTGGTCACCGTCACATTCACGAAAATTCTGTTCTGCTCGCTGACCCTTCGCAGAATCTCCGCATCGCGCGTAACCAGGTTCGACTTGGTCACGATTCCAATCTCCAGGCCCGAATGCTTCGCTAACTCTTCAAGAATCGCTCGCGTCACCTCAAACCGCCGCTCCGCCGGCTGATATGGATCGGTGGCCGTGCCAATCGCAATCGGCTCTCCGCGCTTGACCTTCTTCAACTCCGATCGCAGCAGCCCCGCCGCATGCTGCTTAATGAAAATCTTCCGCTCAAAGTCCATCCCATCGCGCAGTTCCATGAACTCGTGCGTATAGCGCGCATAACAATATTTGCAGGCAAACTCGCATCCCCGATAAGGATTGATCGCCCAGGTAAACGGAAGCTGCCGCGCGCTCACCACGCGACTAAGAAGAGATCGAGTCCCCAAAGTAAAGTACTCAACATTGTGCCCCTCCCGAACCGATTCGCCGGCTGCCGCGAGACGAGCGATGCCGATTAACTTTGGCTGGGACTCGGGCTGGGACTCGGCATCGGGAAGCAACGGTAGCATAGCCATAAGCAACGTCTATATTCGCTATTTGTTCGCCTATAATAACTCTTAGATCGGACCCCGTCAAACGCGACAGCTGTTACTCGCCTGCAACGCTGGCAAAAAAAGACTTAGCTCTAATGGGTATCAAACCTCCCCAGGAAAAATTCAAGATTCCGCACCAAATCAACGGCATCGCCATGCAGGCCTTCAACGCCGGACGTGCCGAATGTCTGATCAGACGAACTCCGGTGCCCGTGACCTATGTCGATTTCCATGCGCAGTTCCCAGCCGTAAGCCATCTCTTGAATTGCCCGGAAGTGCTCTGCGCTCAGAGATTGGACTTTCCGGATTTCACCGTCGAAGCGCGCGAGTTGTTAGAGCGCGTTACCCTCGACGATTGTTTTCAGCCAGCCTTTTGGAGAAAACTCCGCTGGTACGCGCGCGTCGAGCCCTGCGAAGACGTTCTGCCGCTGCGGGCAAAGTTTGGCCAGCGGGAAGGCTCCGATCCAACGTTGGGATGGAACTTCCTAACTTCAAAGCAGCACATTTGGATTACAGGACCGGATGCTGTAGCCGCGAAGCTGATTACTGGCAAGCCGATCAAGATTCTGGATGCATTTGTAATCGTCCCGCACGGATTGCAACCCGGTCTGCAGCCCATAAAGCTCTATGGCCAACTCGATGTCGATCCGCTTCGCGATGACTTGGCTGTGAAGCTGGTCGAATTACGTACCTCGGTGAAAGAGAAGAATCCACATCTGGCAGGTGGATTGAAAGTTGCAGCGAATAGCGCTGCCTTCGGTTTGCTATGCCAAATGAACGTCAAAGACCTCGACTCGCCGTCTCCTTTACATGTCTTTTCCGGTCAAACCATCTATCTGACTCCGAAAACGAAGCTGTGGGAGGAGCCAGCCGAATTCTACTGCCCCATCATGGCTTCGCTCGTGACAGGCGGATCACATTTGCTGTGCGCCATGCTTGAGCGTGCCGTCGGAGATATGGGAGGACAAATTGCAGCCATGGACACCGACAGCGCGATGATCGTGTCAACCAAGAAAGGTGGCTTGGTTCCGTGCGCGGGCGGTTCACGCAGGCTTAAGACTTACAGAGTGCCAAGTGGACATTCCGCTGTGCGAGCACTTTCGGAGGCCGAAGTGGAGCATCTGCGCGAGCGGTTCGAAACTCTCAACCCGTGGCGGAAAACCCTAAAAGTAGCTTTTCTGAAATTGGAGAAGGAAAACTTCCGTCCCGATGGCCAACGCGAGCAA
This sequence comes from Acidobacteriaceae bacterium, assembly GCA_003132405.1. GTDB lineage: Bacteria > Acidobacteriota > Terriglobia > Terriglobales > Acidobacteriaceae > Acidiflorens. Next base: position 66,466 of record PKXQ01000109.1, read on the forward strand.
CTTTACGCCTACTGCATCTCGGCAAAGCTGTACTGCCTTTTCAATCTTGACGGAGGCAAGCTCACCATCCGAAAGCCTTCCGGTCATGGCTTGGGGTTCCTGCAGTCTCCCTACAGCATTGCTGACTGGGAGCGAAAGAAGGGCCGAAAATGGACTGAGGCCTTGCCGCCTTGGATTTTTGAGGCATGGCATTTCATTCTTTCGCGAGAGCTGCGCCTTCAACATGTACCCCCGAGCTGGTTAAAGCAGCCAGCGGTCATGACGGTGCCAATCACAACGCCTCAAGTCCTAGAGCGACTCGGCTACTTCAAAGATGATTTACGTCCATTCACGATTGTCACGGTTCCATTTCCGAAAAAGGAGATAAACCTGCTTTGGAAGGGATTCTTTGTCATGCCCTACACGGAAAAACTCAATGACTTGCACGGACGCCCGATGGTCAATGTCGTGAGCGGCGAAACTTTTTTCATTCACGATCAGAAATCGGCCACCTTACCGAAGTCTGCGGGCTGGCTCTGTCTCAGGACAATGGAAGACGAAATCAATCGCATCCTGTCCCGAGCCGAATCGAAGTTTTGCACTCCCAACGGTGGCACATGCACGAGCAAGACGATCGGCCTGCTCATGAGACGGCATATCCGTGCAGGTGAATTTCGTTACATTGGGAGAGAGGCGTCAACGCGCTGGGCGAGTGGTCCCGATCTGTCCATGATGGCCGAAGCCGGAATCTTGGACCCAACACACGAGACATTCCGCGAGTACGAAAGAATCGTTGACCCGCAATATCTGAACGAGATCCGGGGGCAAGCCAAACAATTTTCCACGAAGCTGCTCTCTCGCAAGTCCGGAGTTGCCGAGTGCGCCATCAGGAACTTCAAGAATGGAAAAAATACCATCAAGCCGCGCACCCTCCGAAAACTGACCAAGGCGATCCATGATCTGCACAGCAAGAACATCTGAAATGTCGGTTACTGTCGGTGCCGGTACAGATATGTTGAAAGAAAGTACCAGCCTCGTGATTTTCGCTTATTCTTGATCTGGCAAAGGTTGTTTGGTTGGGTCACGGAGAGGCGCACAGTTGAACGCAGTTGAAATAGAAGAAGCCATTTCGCAGTTGGCGGATCAGCCGTTTGACTCCGAGAATTTTCCGTACGCCTTCCTCGAAGCTTTTGGCAACAAGGACACGACGATCAAGAGGCTGCGTACCGGCGCCTCGAACAAGTCCGACCTTGGTGGTGTGCCTCAGACCAGCAACATTCACATCGTCACATGTAACAGGGGACAGGTCACGAAAACGCTAACGGCTCTGAAGGAGAGCCCCGCGACGGCTAAAGCGAAGGCGAAGTTCACACTGGCAACCGACGGTGTGGATTTTGAGGCGGAGGACTTGGCGAGCGGTGAAACCGTTGCCTGCGCTTACAAGGATTTTCCCGACCATTTCGGCTTCTTCCTGCCGCTTGCGGGCATCACGACCGTCAGGCAAATCAGTGAGAACGCTTTCGACATCAGGGCGACCAGCCGCCTGAACCGGCTCTATGTCGAGCTTCTGAAAGACAACCCAGCGTGGGGCACGTCGGAGCGCCGTCACGACATGAATCACTTCATGGCGCGGCTGATCTTCTGTTTCTTCGCCGAGGACACCGACATCTTCAAAGGAGCTGGTCTATTCACCGATTCTATCGCGCGGATGAGCGCCAAGGACTCATCCAACACCAATGAGGTGATCGGCGAACTTTTCCGCGCCATGAACACAAAGAACGAGGATCGGGAGAGCGCCAGGATACCCCGATGGGCCGACATGTTTCCCTATGTGAACGGCGGCCTATTTTCAGGCAACATGGACGTGCCGCGCTTCAGCCGGATCGCTCGCTCTTATCTGCTCCACATTGGCAATCTGGATTGGACGAAGATTAACCCGGACATCTTCGGGTCGATGATCCAGGCTGTTGCGGATGACGAGGAACGCGGCGCGCTTGGCATGCACTACACGAGCGTCCCCAACATCCTGAAGGTGCTCAACCCGCTGTTCCTCGACGACCTGCGCGCGAACCTTCAGGCGGCAGGCGACAATTCCCGAATGCTGTTGAACCTGCGCAAGCGGCTGCCGAAGATCAGGGTTCTCGACCCAGCTTGCGGTTCCGGCAACTTTCTCGTCATTGCCTACAAGGAAATGCGCGCAATAGAGGCCGAGATCAACAGACGTCGAAACGAACCGGATCGGCGCTCGGACATTCCTCTGACGAACTTTCGCGGTATTGAGCTGCGCGACTTTCCAGCCGAGGTGGCGCGCCTTGCGCTCATTATTGCCGAGTTTCAATGCGACGTGCTCTATCGCGGACAGAAGGAAGCGTTGGCCGAATTTCTGCCACTCGACGCGCAAAACTGGATCACGTGCGGCAACGCGCTGCGGCTGGACTGGCTAAGCATCTGTCCGCCGACAGGAACGGGCGTGAAATTACAGGCAGATGACCTGTTCAGCACACCATTGGATCAAGTACAGATCGACTTTGAGAATGAAGGCGGAGAGACCTATATCTGCGGGAATCCACCCTATCTTGGCTTCACATACCAGAGTGCTGAGCAAAAGAAGGAGATTCGCGACCTCCTTAAGGGACGAACCTCTTCCAGTGGTTTCCTCGACTACGTTGCCGGTTGGTTCATTAAGGTGGCTGAGTACCAGAAGACGACGAATGCGGTTGCCGCCTTTGTGGCGACAAATTCGATCTGCCAAGGGCAATCTGTATCGATACTGTGGCCGGTCCTATTTCATGCAGGTTGCGATATTTTGTTCGCATACACGTCGTTCAAGTGGTCTAATCTCGCCAGCCATAAGGCTGGCGTCACGGTGGTCGTGGTCGGGATTGGCTCGTCGATCAGTGGACCTCGTCGTCTTTACGAACACGATGAGAAAGACAACGTGATCGTCAGAGAGGGAGTATCAATCACGCCCTATCTTACCCTTGGCTCTCGCACTATTGTCGAGAAGCGCGATTCCCCAATTGGCGACCTGAGCGTGATGGAGTTCGGCAATAAACCATCCGATGGCGGTCATCTCCTTTTGCGACCTGAGGACTTGCCCTCCCTCAATCTGGATGCAGTACAGCGAGACAAGTTCATTCGATGTATCTACGGGGCGAATGACTTCATTAACGGCGGTGGCAGGTTATGCATTTGGATCGAACATCGCGATCTTCAGGAGGCGCAAGCCATTGAGTCAATCAGAGACCGTATCGACGCCGTGAGGCGGGTCAGACTTGCCAGCCCCGACAAAGGGGCGAACGCCCTCGCAAAGCGAGCTCACCAGCTCAAACTCATGCGCATCGGTGCGCATATGGATGTGCGAGAACTCGACATCGACCTGATCGACCGTATCAACCCGTTCGGCGAAGCTTATGCGATTCTCGCAAAAGCCATGACCGAGGACAGCCTGAAACAGGTCGCGGCAGTGATTGCTGCTAAGCGGACGAGCTTGACGCCGGAAGAAGCGAAGGAACTTGCCGTGCGCGCCTTTAGGTTCAAGAAGGAACGGGGACGGCTCCCATCGCTCACCTCGCAGGATGCCTGGGAAAGACGGATGGCCGAAGGCGCCGCCGCCTTTGTACGCTACAAGGATGAGGGTCGCTATGAGTGAGATCGACCTCGACAAACTGCGCTCGGAACTGGACGACTTCGCGGAGCCGGAGAAGAAAGGCGGACGCTCGCCCCGGGAGGAGCGCATCATTGCCGGATTTGAGGAGATACAACGGTTTGTCGAGAAACACGGTAGCGCCCCAAAGCATGGCGAAGATCGCGACATTTTTGAGCGGCTGTATGCCGTGCGGCTTGATCGCCTGCGCACGCTTGAGGAATGTCGTTCGCTGCTCTTGCCGCTGGATCGCCAAGGGCTGTTTCTTGGCGCTGAGACTGTCGCTGCCGCCAGGGGTACGCCGCCCGACGACGAGTTACTTGCCGAACTAGCGGGCGCGAGCGGCATCACCGAGCTGCGGCATGTCCGCAAGAGCGCTGATAAACGGGCCGCGGAAGAAATCGCCAATCGCAATGTCTGCGAGGACTTCGAGAAGTACAAGCCTCTTTTCGAACGAGTAAAGAGAGAGTTGAAGTCCGGCGTCCGCCATACGCTACCGGTCCAGACTATGGACGAGATTAAGATGGCTGAGATTCAGAATGGCGAGTACTTCATTGTTCAGGGTCAGATTGCCTACATCGCCGAGGTGGGTCAGGACTTCAGGACGCAGTACGACCGTCGCGATAGCCGTTTGCGTGTCATCTACGACAACGGAACCGAGAGCAATTTGCTAATGCGCTCCTTTCAGCGTGCTCTTCATCGCGACGCGGCGGGACGGCTCATCACCAATCCCGACATGGGGCCTCTGTTCGCGGAGGAACGCGCCGAGGATGATCTGGCAAGTGGAACGATCTATGTTCTGCGGAGCAAGTCGAATCATCCGGTTGTCGTCGCTAACCGCGATATTCTGCACAAAATCGGCGTCACGGGCAGTAAGGTGGAGGCACGCATCGCGAACGCAAACCTAGATCCGACCTTCCTGATGGCCGACGTGGAAGTCATCGCCACTTATGAGCTCTACAACGTCAACCGAATTAAGCTGGAGAATATAATTCATCGCGTGTTCGATCTCACGCAGTTGGATATCGAAATCAAGGATCGCTTCGGCAACCCGGTCAAACCGCGCGAGTGGTTCCTCGTTCCTCTTTTTGTCGTGAACGAAGTGGTCGAGCGCATAAAGGATGGGACAATCACTCAATATGTCTATGACCCCACGACGGCTCGCTTGGTAAAAGCAACATTCTAGCCCATCAATTCCCGCACAACTTCTCTCAACTTCAACTCACGCACGCACCAGCGCACGCCAATCAAGTTGTCACTCTTAACTTTTACATCTACATACAGGGGGGGCGCTCTGGGACCATCTCTTTCCCTTCTCCCGTCAAACGCGACAGGGGAGAAGGGAAAGAGATGGTCCCAGAGACACCCCCCTGTGGGAATGTGAATTTTGAGTTGTGCGGGGCGCGTGGGAAAGCGCGAGATCGGGGCACGAATCGGTTTCCAAACAAAGGCTGACCATCCCGATCAACGCACCGGGATAATTGGTCGTTCGGACGTTCAATTTCCAGAAAGCGCTTCCAGTTTTCCGGGGTATCGCGCCAGACTACGAACTTACTGATTTTGAAATCCGACTGACGCCCGAGGGGAATTACGCTAAGGTTGGCGTAAGGCAGGATCGCATACTCATAAAGAATGGTCGGCGTTTTGACCTTGCGGCGGCTCATCGTCGAGTATAGCCATTTTCATTGTTGCACCATTTTCCTGTGGCCGTTTTTCAATTGCCGTCTCATACGACTCCGAGTCCGATTAGCTCCGTGGCCGATACCCGGTGGACAAACCATGAGCCATTGGAGTTGGCTGATCGTACAGGCGAAGGGCACGCCAAGCAAGTGATCCAAGAAGCCTTTCTTCCTGCATAACTTCGGGAGTATCATTTTCTGAAAATGGAGGGAAACCTTTGGCCAAAGACCTGTTCTATTTAGCCTCATGCAAAAACATGAGCAAGCTGTTTGAAAAGATACTTACCGCGAAGGCTCCCGAGGCGTTCACGACGAGCTTCCTCACCGATACCATCGGCCTGAAATCTACCGCTGACCGAGGGTTAATCAACATGCTCAAGAAGCTCGGGTTTCTTGATACAGGTGGACGCCCAACTGAAACTTACGGTTTGCTGAAGAACAAAGACGTTGCCGGAGCAGCAATTGCAGACGGCATTCGGAAGGTATATGCACCACTATTTGAGGCAAACGAAAAGGCGAACGAATTACAGCCCGAACCGTTGAAGGGCCTCATTTCTCAGGTTACGGGGAGCGAAAAGGGTGTTGTAGCTCAGATTTTGCTTACACATTCAATTCTTTGGTAAAGAACGCCGACTTCTCTAAATCGGTGAAGGATAAGCAACCACCAGAGGGGAAGGATACGCCCCCGCCCACCCCGCCCGTGATTCCGCCCACCGGATTGCGGACGGACTTCCATTTCAACATTCAAGTCCATCTGCCAGCGAATGGCACCGAAGATACTTATCTAAACATCTTCAACGCTCTGCGGAGGACATTCAGTTGAACGACGGCCAACTATCATTGTTTCTGATGCTGGGGCAGTCGTCGCAGAATGCCGTCAGCAAACTGCCGGATGTTGTTCCATCGCAGTCATTGTTGCTATCGTCGACGGAAGATCTAGCCTTGGTGCTCCCTAAAGAACTTCGCCGGGCCGTGGCAGCAGCGGAGGTGTATAAGCTGTTCTTCATCTTCGAGAATTTCTTGCGACAGTTCGTGCTGGAGAGCCTATCTGAATTGGATAAGGTGAACTGGTGGGATAAAGTGCCGCCAGACGTACAGACTGAAGTTAAAGGTCTGGAAGAAACCGAGGCACAGAAGCAGTGGATGGCATTGAGTTCACGTTCCAAACTTGCCCTCACAACCCTCCCTCAATTGCTGAGGATAATGGACGAAACCGAAAACTGGAAAGCTACCTTCAGGAACACGGTTCGAGACAAGTTCCTGATTCAGGAAGGCCGGGGCATATCGCACATCCGCAACGCCGTCTGCCACATGTCCGACATCTCTGAGGAGGAGATAAACCGAGTGAAGCAGGTGATGCGGGACTGGTTCCGTGTGGTTGCTCCCTGATCTACGACCGAGAAAGTTGAAGTTCTAAAAGGAGCGAAGCGTGAACACTGCCAAGCAGTTTTTCCAAGGTGGGGGCGAACTCGCAGATTATCCGGGCTGGTACAAAATCGAGGGAGGCACCGAGGATCGTCCCAGATCGTGGAGCGTCATTCGCAAACCAGACGGTACTTGGTGGAAGGTTGCGGCTGAGCATTACTTTCCGACCGGTGGTGGGAACCTACGCATTGATCTTGGCGATGAGATTACCGACGAGGACATGCTGACTCAGTGCGAGGAAAATTACAGACAGTTACTTGAAAAAATTGAGGAGAAGAAGCTAGTGAAAGCAGTCAAACCACTCGGTGAGGAGTGATGCTTATGACTGAAGCGGGCGGTCTAATCGTAGCGGCGATCATCGCTGGAGCCGTCGCCATAATAGCGGCGATAATCACTGGGGTCGTGTCATTTCTTAGCCTCATTACCAGCAAGGAACAATCGGTCTCCGAGCGCCGTCAGCAGTGGATAGACGCCCTACGGAAAGACATCGCCATCATCGTTGGTCGTGTCATCGCAATCCACGGTGAATCAATCGTCGAACAGGATGATGATGACCAAGACAAGCTGTGGCACAGAGTAAAGGGAGAGTTGACTGGCTTTAACAGAGTGATAGTGCGAATCAGGTTACGGCTCAACCCGAACGAAAAAGGGGAGAAAGAAGGACCAGCAACTAAGGCTGTGCTCAACACGTTGGAAAAGCTTAAATCTTTATTTGCCAGTCCCAAGCCTCAGTTCCATGAACTCGACGGTCTGGTCAATACGTTGGTGGACAACTCCCAGATAATTCTGAAGGAGAACTGGAATCGAGTTCGTGACGGTGAGGCTATCTATCAAAAAGCAAAACGCAACACATGGATCGCCGTTAAGGTATTCGTCGGGCTGGGAGTCGTCGGAGCCATCTTGTACGGACTTCGCTGGTTCAAAGTGATCTGAGATTGGTAACCGCAGAGGACCTAACCGTTGTGAAGGCGGATACAGACCCTCTCCCCGAGTGTCAGGCGATCGTTAGCGCTCTTCCCCCTCTACCGAAACTCCCACCAGTTTCGCCAGCGCCTCCCAGTGCCTCGGATGCGGGCGACGTCTGCTTGAGCGGATGAGAGCGGCGTAGGGTTTCGAGATGTGCATAACCTCCGATATTTCCCGAACTTTGATCGCCCTGAGTTGCGGCTGAATCTTCTGGACGTAGCATTCCTCGTTTAGCCAGCTTGGCAGGCTGGACGTGTCCCACCACGAATTCGCCACGGCGTGGTCGCTCAGGGTCTTGGAAATGTGGGTCTTGGTTTTCTTGCTCTTAGGCTTTGCGTGACCAAGGAGGGCGACCTGCGCCATTGTTTCTCGCGATGCATCAACCGCACATGAGCGGCAGTAGCGGTTCTTCACTCCCTCCGCGCCACAAACCTCGCAGACGTTCTTCACGCGAGGGATCGGACTCATCTGAACGTGAAATATGTTTCTCCTGCCTTCGCTTCTGCGTCGCTGCGTGAGGCGGGTCGGCACCGTCGGTCCCTTGCTTGCTGATTTGCCAGTAGAGTTCCACAGTGCTTGCGCAACCCACTCGGCAACCGGCGCAACCGCACGACCCCATGACGCAGATGTTTGGGAAAGCTTCTCGGTAAGTGATGTCATCAATCTTGCGTTCCCGTCAGACTTTTCGAAAAACCATTCCCGTTTGAGTGGCTGAGTCGTAATCCAATCCAGCAGATACGCGTCCACTTGCGGGCGCACCGGTTCCATCAGGTCACAAGCTAGGCTGTCTCGATTGGGCTGGTCGACATGAAATATTCCCATCGCCGCGTCTAAACCCAAGGCACGTGCGGCAAGGCTGGTCTCTGCCTCAAGCAATGCATATAGGTAATTCATCATGGCGCAGCCAGGAGTCACTGCAAGTCGGGGCGATCCGGTCAAAGCGGAAATCCTTGTCCCGAAGTTTCGCCAATGCTCTGGAACTCTGGGTAAATCCTTCTTTGGAAAAATAAGCGGAAGCGTGCGCCACGCTGACCAGTATGCTAACGCGGCCTGAGCTTCGATGAGCCGGATGGACGCAATGTTCTCAGCTGTCGGCAATTCCGCGCTGAACGTTGCGATTCTGTCCGCGGTTGTTGAGTCGAGGAGTTTGTTTCGAGCGACCAGCTCTTGTCCGGTGAGCTTCTGTCTGATCAGTTCGCGCGTGATACGCAGGGCGGCACCAGATACGTGGGCAAGTGCCTGAGAGCGACGGAGTCTAACATCCGAAGAGCGAACCGGGCCGGTCGTTGCCAGCACGGAGCCATCCCGCTCAAGCATCACAAAACTGGCCTTCTGATCTGAGAGCCATCGCAGCGCTGCGAGCGACACGACGCCGTCCGAGCCGATCACCACTAATCGACGGAGACCGTGCCCCACGCGCGGCAAACGAGCACAACGACGCTTGGGTCCAATGCCGTCCTCTAGAAGAAGATGGCCTCGATCTACCCGGACATGGATGCCATACCCGACGCGTGGCTTCACTGTCGGGCGACAAACGGCGCAGTTTGTCGCGATGCTGCAACAACAGATCCACCAGCAGATCCGCATCCCGCGGGTCATCCTTCACTCCCGACGGATACAATGCTTTGCGCAGATTGGCCGACATCGCCGGCGGCACCGGAAACAAATGTAAGGGCTCATACTTACTGAGCATGAACACCAATGCTCCCTTCACTTGTTCCACCGCCACCGCAATCGGCCGATTGCCGAATCGTTGACAGAGTTGCCCGATCCACGCCTCGACCGCTTCCGGTGTATGTTCCACCTCTCCGCTTTCCCGCTGTGTCGTACCCGCGGCCTGTACGCACCACGCATGTTTCTGATCTGCCCAGTCGATACCCACCAACGCCGCGAACTCGGATTCCTGCCGCACAACTTCGCTTTCTGACATAGCTCCTTCCTTACCCTCCTTAACCATTGTTCAGGCCGGCTTTGCTCCCGCGAAACCCTTATAGTACGAGTCTTGCTTGGTGTTGCTCCAGACTTTATCTGAGTATTCGTTTTGGAAGCAAAGCGCGTCCCACTGCTCGAGAATCTGGTTAAAAACATCGCGTGTTTGGCGATTACACTCGTAGCCGCGGGACGCCTGCTGGCTGCTATTGTAGGCAGCCCGCAGAAACCTTCATCCGCAGTTGCTCCACAGAGATTTTCACAGCCGTGCCGCGCCGCGACGGTCGTGGAAATCTCTTTCTCAAAATCTCACTGTCTGACTAACTATAAGGCGATTACGCTCATTGACCCTTTTTCACCCTTTTGTTTTTATCCAGGGGGGGGTGTCTCTGAGACCATCTCTTTCCCTTCTCCCGTCAAACGCGACAGGAGTTAGGAGATAGAGCATTTTGAAACGAAACATTGCTGTTACCCAATTGGCGATCGTTTGTGTTTCGCGAAAGTTATTGAAACTGAATCCTGGGGATCGGGTCGAGGGGTTGGGCAACTTCGGAAAAGCGAATCGGCGTCACTTAACTGCCATTCTCGAACTCCATTTCAAGGTGTCATGCCCAAGACAGTAGCTCTTGGAAAAGTGATCAATTTTGAACAGACAGGCTTTCTCAGGTTGCCTATCTTGTGATCCACGGCCCTCCCTGGACGCACGGCCCGTTCTAACGCATGCGCTGAGGTTGCGGCGGGTGTGTCGTAAAACCAGCCCACGACGGCTTGCAACTTCCCACTTGTAACGATCCGGAGGAGATGTAGCCATGGATTCCCCCACTGTATTGTGCATCGATGACCGTCCACAAATGCTGGAGATTCGAAAAGCAACTCTAGAGTCCCATGGGTATTGCGTCAAACTTGCGTCGAGCGCTTACACCGTGATGAAGATGTTGGAGAACACGCCGGTCGTTGCGGTTCTACTAGAGTACAAACAGGAAGGCATGGACGCGGAAGCCGTAGCCAGTCATATCAAACAACGGTTTCCCCACCTGCCGATCATCCTGCTCTCCGCATATTCCGAGATGCCGGAGCGAATTCTCTGGTTGGTGGATGACTTCGTGATGAAGAGCGAACTGCCGGAACGACTGGTGCCGATCATCGAACGAGCGCACAAGCAGGCATCACGTTCCACCGAACGGTTCCAGCGTCGAGGGGCAGCGTAGGGATTCTTGTTTGCAGAGCCGAAGCGTGCTGTTCCTGCCGGTATCGCCCTGCCTCGGCAGAAAATGTGACTACCGGATGCCCTACCGATTCGCGAGATCTGCTGAAATCAGGCGATCACACACAATATAAAAGGCGCATTGAGAATCACAACCTGCTCATTTCGCCCTCCCAGTGCTCCATTGCCCCCCGCGGCCCCTACCGCTGCTCCCCCTGCTCCGGCATCAGCCCCGCCGGTGCCGCCGGAATCGTTATATCCAGCTTCGTCACGGTCCCAAGCGATGACAAGGGCTTGTCAAATTCTTTCGTGTTTCCCACTACCAGCACCGCCATCTGATCGCGGTGGAGATATTTTGCCGCCACGCGCGCGACATCTTCCTTCGTCACTCCCTCGATCCCCTTCTGAAAGTTCTCCAGAAAATCCAGCGGATAGCCATAAAACTCGTACGCCATTTTTTCCTGTAAAACTTTGTCCGGCGAATCGAAGCGGAAGACGAATGAATTCAAAATCGAGTCCTTTGCCCGCTTGATTTCTTCATCGTCAATGGGACGCTTGGCAAGGTCGGCAATCTCGTCATCGAGCGCCTGGATCGATTCAATCGTGGTCGCGCTCTTTGTGCTCACCATCAGCCGCAGCATCCCCTGATGATCCCAGCCCGCGCCGATTCCGCCGCCCACCGCATACGCCAGTCCCTTCGTGGTGCGAATGTCGCCAAACATGCGCGACGAAAATCCGCCGCCGAAGGCTTCGTTAAATACCGATGTTGCAAAATAATCGGGACTCTTGCGTGTGATGCCTAGCGCCACCATCTGAATATGGCTCTGATTGACGTCGGTTTTGTCGACCTCGTAGTATCCCGGTTTGGCGGGATCGGGCTTGATCTCAGGGTTATTCGCCGTCGGCCCCTTAGGCCAAGACGCAAACGCCTCGCGCAGTTTCGCCTCCATCTTTGCCGAATCGAAATCCCCAACTACGCCGAGAATAATGTTGTTCGGGTGAACATACTTGCCGTGCCACGCGACCAGATCCTGTCGCGTGACTGCGGCGACGGTTTTGTACTCCGGCACGCGCGCATATGGATTATTTGCTCCGTACACTAGCTTCGCCGCCTCGCGCCCTGCGATCTGTCCGGGATCGTCATTGCGCCGCGAGATGCCGTCGTACAGCCCCTTTTGCGCAATTTCAATTTTCTCCGCGCGAAATTCAGGATTCCTCAGCAGATCATCAAACACGCGAAACACATCGTCGAAATCTTCCCTCAGGCAAGACCAACTCACTGTCGTCGAATCGCCGCCACCGCCGGTCTCGACCTTGGCGGCCCGCTGTTCGAGAAAGTCGTCGAGCTGATCGCCGGTCTGCGTCTTCGTGCCGCCAGTGCGCCACACTTCGCCATAAATATCCGTCAGCCCCGTTTTATCGGCCGGAATCGAGCGCTCGCCGCCGCGAATGCGAGCCGTGCCATCGATGGTCGGCAACTCGTGATCCTCCTGAAGAAAAATCACCATCCCATTCGGCAAAACAAACCGCTTCGGCTGCGCCGGATGAAACGCCGGCAACTTCGGAATCGCTATCTGCTGCCAGGGCTGCGGCGAACTCGCCTGTGTCTGCGCCGAGAGTGGCACACGGCTGGCCAACAAGCTGATGAACACGACAGAGACGGCCAGTGCAAAGCAAGGAGAAATTACGCGCTTCACTGTCCACCTCCTTGTGGCATTGCGCCAGCTCCCGGCGGACCGCCCGGCGGAGGCGCAAACTCAATAATCCCCACCGTCCGGTTATCCGGCGTGAACGTCTTATTCGCAACCCGCCGAATATCCGCCTTCGTGACCTTTTCGATCCGATCAACGGAGCGGAACAGCTCCCGCCAATCGTCATAGCGCGCCTGGTACATACTGAGATCGGACGCCAAGCCCTCATTCGATCCCAGCGACCGGATCAGGTTCGCTTTTGCTCGCGTCTTAATCATCTTGAGTTCTTCATCCGAGATATCCTCTTTCTTAAGCCGATCAATCTCCGCATGAATCGCGTTGCCCACTTCTTGCGTCGTGTGGCCTGGAATCGGGAATGCGTAAAACGCGAAGAGCTGCGGATACTTTGTTCCCGGCAATCCTGTAAATCCGGCAGAGTCAGAAGCGATCTGCTTGTCGCGAACCAGCGCGCGATACAGCCGCGACGTGCGTCCATTCGACATCAAGTCGGCAATCGCGTCATAAACCTGATCGTCCGGATCGCGGTAATCGGGACGATGGTAACCTTCGAGATAAAGCGGCTGCGATTGCTCATGCAGAACGACCGTGCGCTCGGAATTCTGCGACGGCTCAACCGTCGTGGCCGTGTCGGGCTTCGGCCGCGACGGAATGCGCGAGAAATACTTCTCCACAATCGGCATCGCCTCCGAAGCTTTCACATCGCCAACGACGGTGACGACCATGTTCGACGGAACGTAATAGGTATTGAAAAAATTCTGCGCATCGGTCGCCGAAAAAGAATTCAAGTCGGAGATCCATCCAATGGTTGGACGATGGTAAGGATGCGCCGCGAACGCCTCTTCCGTAAATTGCTCGAGTAACCGCCCCACGGGATTACTATCGACCCTCATGCGCCGCTCTTCAATCACCACGTTCCGCTCTTTATAAAACTGCCGCATCACCGGATGCAAGAATCGCTCCGACTCGAGATAGGCCCACAACTCAAGGCGGTTGACAGGGAAAGAATAGTGATACGCGGTTTCGTCATAGTCGGTGAAGGCGTTCATGCCCTCGCCGCCCTCGCTCTCGACGATCTTGCCGAACTCATTGTTATAAGGAGCGGAGAACTTGTCAGCCGCGGCAATCGTATCCTTCCAGTTTTGCTCCAGTTCCTTGAGTCTTTTCTCGTCGCGATCGACAGGCTTATCGCGCTCCGCAATGTAAGCGGCATAAGCCGTTTCCACGTTCGCCAGCGCGACTTTTTCGTCCGGATAATCTCTCGTGCCAATCGTGTCCGTCCCCTTGAATGCCATGTGCTCGAACATATGCGCGAGGCCCGTTTTATCCATCGGATCCTGCACCGAGCCCACATCGACGTGTGTAAAGAAAGAGAACACCGGCGCCTCGGGCCGCTCACAAATGATGACCGTGAGGCCATTGGCGAGCTTTTTGACGGTAGTGCGTTTTTCGAAAGAAGCCAAATCTTGCCCGAGGGCAATCGAGCACAGCACAAAACAAATAAAAACTGTCTGCAGGAAAATTACGCGGGATTTCATCCAACCTCCGAAACAACACCAAAAATCGAAGTTACGTGCTGTGATAGAAGATTGTCAAACGATCAGCCGCCGCCCATCCAATTGAGCGAGAGTTGGCTTCGAGCTTCTTCGATGCGCGTGGTGGTTAATGCCTCGCGCTGGGTGCGGCGAAGACCGGCTAAAACGAGCTCAGCGCGGAGCGCTTCCACATATTTGTCGCCACGCAAACATAGATATATTTCGTGTCAGCGCCGATTTGCCCAACAGTACACGGAGCCGATGAACTGGAGGGCGTTGCCAGATTTACGTGAAAACTTTCGGTGGTAAAGACTCCATTGGCATTCACCTGAAGGTTGCCGCCAGTTACGGTATTGATGGTCAACTGGCCGTTCGCGTCGTTGATCATTCTCACGTTATTCTGAGAGGTCCCAAAGCCGTTCAGGTTTATATAAGGCGTGGCCGAATTGTTCGCAAGGTTCCCGACATCAACCGAACCATTGACTGGGTCGCCATTCACGTTAACGCTTCCAAGATAGGCGCTGGATCCAACGATGTTACCCGCACCGTCGACAGAAAATAGTGCGTCTCCATTCCTTGCATATTGAATGGCGTATTGCCAGGAAGCGCCCTGACCATTTTGAATGAGAATTCCGGTGCCGAGCGCGCCGTAGTCCGCAGTATAAACAGCGCCAATGTAGTCGCCATTCAAACGGTCGAGAACACCTTCCTGCACATCGATGCCATAAGTGAGAACGTTTTTCACCGGATCTACGATGCTGGAAGCGAATTCCGTGGCCGAGAGAAATCCGTGCCCTTGGTTTTGCACATTGACCAGGATTCCGGAAGAATCCGAGTGCGGGCCGTTCTGGCGCACCAGGATATTCAAGCCGTCAACTTCGCCAACCTTGCCACCCGTCCACCAATTGTCTTTCGCAAAATTGATGGTCATCCCGGTCTGCGCAGTGGCGGGACCGTTCACTCCGCTGCCGCGCGCGCTCCCCGTTATCGTCGCCGCCGAGCAAGGCTTATCAATGCAAGTCAGGTGAACTGGACCGACAACCAGAGGAGGATGGTTGTTAGGCGGAGATGTCTGAGCTTGCGCCAACGAACTTAGCGCAAACAAAACCAAGGCGAATAAGTACTTCATAGGACCTCCAGAGGAGAGCGCGGATGGATGGCTGGCGCTCGTCGTGCTCGTTCGTCAAGAATCAGGGCGGACTTATGACTCACATGGTATCTTAAGCCGAAGAGTTACAGGCGGGCCGCCGAATTCTACTCGGGGACAGAGTCTTTAGGTTGATTGTCGACCGCCATCGGGTTACCATGGCGCAACATGAAGAAAATAATCCAGGTTCACATTTTCAGGGGCGAGAGTCAGTTCGTCGCCGAGTGCCTCGACTTGCCTGTGGTGACTCAGGGAAAAACGCTGGATGAACTGGCGCAGAATTTGAGGGAAGCGATTGCTCTCCAGTTGGAAGGCGAAAACCCCGCTTCGTAAAGCGGAGTCGAACGGTGTCGACTGTTCGGTAGGCCACCCTTGGGCTATCGCTCAGGGCAAGCTTTCTCGAAAAGCGCGAGAAGTGGTGCATCTCGAGTTATTTCGGTCGAACTTAAAAGGGAAACCCGCGTTATACCCCCCGTTAAAGTGGCCCACCCGCCGATGGTCAGGTTCATTTCGCCTCCGAAAAATTGTTCAATGGCTTTGTTACGTAAATTCCTTCGGTCATTCCGACACGTCGGAGAACCGTCCCGATGAAGAGTTCTTTCCGCAATTCAGGGTGTGCCTCTGTGTACTTGATGAAGAGCCGAATGATTTGGTCGAGTTCTGCGTTGTGCCAGCGCCCTACGACCAAACCGTTGCGTTCGTTGTTAATAAAAGTCTCGCCTTCCATCTCGTCTACAGTGCCCTTGATGTAACCGACGCACAGGTTGGCGACTGCCGTGTTTGGTTTGGAAACGTAAACCTTACAATCGTCAACAACTCGTGTCACTGACTGACTCCATGCCGTGCCTGCGAGCAGTATTAACATTAGGAATTTCTTCACGCCGTCACCGCTTCTTCCTTCTTCGCGATAGACGTCACGAAGATGCTCCCGAGCCGCATCTCGATTTTTGAGTAGATGTCCATGACTCGGTCCAGGCCGCTTGGGTTTCATACGGCATGATAGTCACATTCTGGTAGTTACGCTTTGCGCCGCTGCGTGCTGGAAATGGCGATGCTGTGAGCCGTCCGAACCTGCTCCAGGCTCGGCGGGCGGGCCACATCAACCTGGGAGTATGATGCGAGTTTCTCTCTCAAACGTCGCCCGAATCAATCTGAGGGTACGCCACTTCTCACGCTTTTCGAGAAGTGGCTTCCGTCGCCGATTGCCAGGCAGAGTCCGCAAGCCTGCGTTATGCCCCCATTAAGGTGGCCCACCCGCCTTGAACTCTTCGTACTTCTTCTTATAGGAATCTTGCTCTGCTGGTGACAGCAACTGAAAACCACCGTCAACATCCCTCAATATCTTGATATGTAAGTCTAACCGTTGGTCCTCAGTCAGTATGGGATCAATAGAGTCCTGCATCATCTTCCTGATTTCCTCGATCTTGGTCCTATCGATCTGCTCAGGGGTTTTGATCTTCGGATCACTTTGTGTGAAGCCATCCTTATTCACTTTGATTTTCATGCTTACATGCCTGTTCAAGCTTCTTTTCTTCCTCGACTTCTTACTCGAGTTCAGTCAGCCTGTCATTCGTCTTCTTGAACAGAGCCTTGTCCTCCCTGTCCTTCTTCTGCTTGGCTTCCTGTTGTAGACGGTGCTGCTTTACGTCCGCTGGCTCTCTCTGCTTCTTGGACATGATGGCTCAGATTCTAGCACCAAGCTTTGGGGTTTATAATTTGCAAGCATGGCATACTACCTGAGCTCAAACGCCGAGCAAATGAAGGCGACAGATCAAGTCCTTGCAGAAGTGCGAGGGATCGATAGATGTCGAGCAGCTAGTAAAGAACACCAAACAGGGCCTGAGGTCGGTGTTGGCTGCAATCGAGTATCTGCTGGAGAACCGGGAGATCACGATGTTCGTCACACCGAAAAAGCCTAAGAACTAGGTTCCAGATGGGTAGGACACATCAGCGTGGCGCGTATGACGCGGATTTCTCGAGCCATGCGGCGGGTGGCAGACTGATCGCACCATGGGACTCGCCGTTCACGCCGCGCAGCTGTCCCAGTGCGAGCTTGGACGGGGCAGATCCCCGTCACCACACAATCCTGGAAACTTACAGCTGGCTCATCTTAGCCAGAAACTCGCTGTTCGACCCCGCCTTAGCCAGCCGCTCAATGAGCAACTCCATGGCCTCGACCGGAGACAGCGGGTTCAGCACCTTGCGCAGCACCCAAATCCGCTGCAAGTCTTCCTTCGGAATCAGCAGCTCTTCTTTTCTTGTGCCGGAGCGCTGAATATCAATCGCCGGGAAGGTTCGCTTATCGACCAGTTTGCGGTCGAGAATAATTTCCGAGTTACCCGTGCCTTTGAATTCTTCAAAGATCACGTCGTCCATGCGGGAACCGGTGTCGATCAGAGCGGTCGCGATGATGGTGAGCGATCCGCCTTCTTCGATATTGCGAGCTGATCCGAAGAAACGCTTCGGACGCTGCAACGCATTCGAATCGACACCGCCGGAGAGCACCTTGCCCGAGGGCGGAACAATAGTGTTATAAGCGCGCGCCAGGCGTGTAATCGAATCCAGCAGAATAACCACGTCGCGCTTGTGCTCGACGAGTCTCTTCGCCTTTTCGATCACCATCTCCGCTACCTGCACGTGCCGAGCCGCGGGCTCATCAAACGTCGAGGAGATGACCTCACCCTTGACCGAGCGCTGCATGTCGGTGACTTCTTCCGGGCGCTCGTCGATCAGGAGCACCATCAGCACCACTTCAGGATGATTCGTGGTGATCGAGTTCGCCACATTCTGCAGCAGCATGGTCTTGCCGGCGCGTGGCGGAGAAACGATCAGGCCGCGCTGTCCTTTGCCGAGCGGTGTGAGCAGGTCCATAACGCGCGCGCTGATATTCTCGCGCGTGGTTTCTAGCTTCAGCCGCTCCTGCGGATACAGCGGTGTCAGGTTGTCGAACAGAATCTTGTTGCGCGCCTCGTCGGGCGACTCGAAATTGACCGCCTCGATCTTGACCAGCGCAAAGTACTTCTCGCCCTCATGCGGTGGCCGCACCTGGCCGCTGATGGTGTCGCCGGTCTTCAAGTCAAACTTGCGGATTTGCGACGGCGACACGTAAATGTCGTCCGGCCCGGGCAGATAGTTGTAGTCGGGCGAGCGCAAAAAGCCGTAGCCGTCAGGGAGGATCTCCAGAACACCTTCGGCGAAGATGTGTCCTTCTTTTTCACTTTGCGCCTGCAGGATCTTGAAGATGAGATCCTGTTTGCGGAGTCCGCTGGCGCCGGGCAGCTCCAACGATCGGGCGATCTTGGTCAGCTCGGTTATGTTCTTTTCTTTGAGTTCAGCAATGGTCATAAGTTACCTGCGTGGAATTTCTCTCTGGAGGGATTGTCGTTCCTCTTCGGGGGATGAATTGCTTTGCCGCCGTGCGGGCACACGGCGGAGCTGCCTAAGCAGCTCGCCGTTGTGCTTCGGCAAAGTTCTCTGGCTCGCTCAGAATGTCATGACGTTCCGCATCGGCGATCTTGTCAAAAACATTGTTCATGGTTTCTTGAATACGGGTGTTCGGCTTATGAAACTTCCGCGTCGCCTTCGAGGCAAGCTGGCAGAGCATATACCGATTCCGCAAAGTATGGAGTGCGTCAAATACGCGATCAGAACGCATGTTAGGTCTTTCTCCTTCAAAAGGAATAATTTAGGCTGTAATCCCATCGTCCGCCCCAGGTCGATGGTCGCTGTACGATTAGCTGCAACTCAGGCCAGATTCAAAGGAATCAAGTCAACGGGATTTGCCAGAATTACCAAAATAGATGCCCCAACCCGTCCGAAAGTTGCTCAATTCCTAAGGAGTTGCCTCTGTGCGGGCGGAGGTCCGTCGGGACCAGCGGAAAACGGCACTAATGTCCTGAGAACGCCAAGTATAACAAACCGCAAGGGCAGGTCAAGCACAATTTCGGACAAAACTTCCCGAATCGGATTACCATTCCGGTACAGGGACCAATCAGGCCAAGCCGCTCTATTTCAGCGCGTTCAGCCGCGCCGACAGCCGCGATTTGTAGCGCGACGCCGTATTCTCGTGCAACACGCCCTTCTGAATCGCCTTGTCCAGCGCCGAGACCGTCGCGCGGTAGGTCTCGCCCGCTGCCCCCTTGTCGCCCTTCTCCAGGCTCTCGCGCAGGCTCCGCAGAGCGTTACGCAGTTGCGATGAGTTGGCCCGATTGCGGGCGGTTCGCTTCGTTGTCTGACGGGCGCGCTTCAGCGCCGAAAAATGATTAGCCATCTGGCTTGATTACCTTCGTTGTCCTGGATTGCACCAGGAGGATATTCCGGTGGGAACCGAACCTGTATTCTACGGGAGCCAGCACTATCAGGTCAAATACTAGTCGTATTTGTTGTGATAAACAGCCGGGTGCCCCGTCCATGTCGCGTTTTCTGCGAGAGGGCGGGGATTTTGACTGAATCCGCCTTTGGGTGGCGCAGCGGTTCACCGCTGCGATAAACAATCGGCTCGAATTCGGCTTTAGCCGCTGAGGGTACCCTCAGTCTCAAACGATATGAACCCAATCGATCGCCTAAAAATTCTAATCAATTCCTCCACCCCCATCGTAGTGATGGAAACCGTCGAAGAACTCCGCGCCCTCTCGCTCGTCCACAACGCTTGCTCCGACCTTAGTTTGGCCCTGTTCGAATGGACGATTGCCGACGGCCTCGTCCGCTCCGGCAGCAGCGCAGCAACGCCACATCTCAGCCAATCTAGATCGCAGTTGGCGTCCGCCTCAGACGCCGCCGCCAGCCCGAGAACCGCGATGTACAACACCCTCGACCCCGTACAAGCCCTCGCAAACCTCGAGACGATGACCCTAGAAGCCGTTTTCGTCCTCAAAGACTTCCACCGCCATATGGATAACCCAGTCGTAGTGCGACGCCTCCGCGACGTAGGCCAGAAATTTTCCGCGAATCGAAGAACCCTGATCCTGACCGCCCCCGCCATCGAAATGCCGCCCGAGCTAGCCAGCCTGGTCGAATTCCTCGATTTGCCTCTACCCGACAAAGACCGCCTCCGCGAGATCATCCGCGAAACCTACACCCGCCTGGCCGGTACTCACACTTTAAAGCTTCAGCTCGATGCCACCGGCGTAGACGCCATGGCCGCCAATCTCCGCGGCCTCACCGAAGAAGCCGCCGAACGCGCCATCTCGCAAACCATAGTAGGCCGCCTCGCGCTCTCGCCCGACTGCATCACCGACGTTCTCGAAGCCAAGAAGGCTTTGCTTAAGCGCTCCGAGATGCTCGAGTTCGTAGACTCAACCGACACCATGTCGAGCGTCGGTGGCCTCGATAATCTGAAGCGCTGGCTGGAGCAGCGCCGACGAGCGTGGGACGACGGCGCCACGAAATTCGGCCTCGATCCGCCAAAAGGCGTGATCATCCTGGGTACGCAAGGCTGCGGCAAAAGTCTCTGCGCCCGCGCCGTAGCCGGAGAATGGAAACTCCCGCTGGTAAAATTCGACACCGCCGCCGTCTACGACAAATTCATAGGCGAGACGGAAAAGCGCATCCAGAAGGTGTTTCAGGTGGCCGAGGGTCTGGCTCCCTGCGTTTTGTGGATCGACGAACTGGAAAAAGTTTTCGCCGGCAGCGGCCCCGATTCCGCCTCCGCCGACGCCGGAGTCTCCTCGCGCCTGCTGGCGTCGTTTCTCTCCTGGATGCAAGATCGCAAGCCCGCCGTCTTCGTAGCTGCGACGTGCAACAACGTAACCGTGCTACCGCCCGAACTAATCCGCAAAGGCCGCTTCGACGAACTCTTCTTCGTAGACCTCCCCAGCGCCGCCGAACGCAAGCAAATCTTCGCGATCCAACTGACGAAGCGAAAACGCAATCCAGACGACTACGACCTGAATCGAGTAGCAGAAGCAGCCAAGGGTTTTTCCGGAGCAGAAATAGAATCGGCTGTGCAGACCGCTCTCTACGCCGCCTTCGCCCGCAAGCAAGAACTGAGCAACGACGACTTGCTCACTGCGCTGTCATCCACCGTGCCGCTATCGGTCACGCGGGCGGAGGAGATTGCGGAGTTGCGCACATGGGCGAAAGATCGGGCGGTGTGGGCGTCCCTGCCGGAGACAAGAAGCGTAAGCAACGTTTAGTCGCCCTACGCCACAAACGGCTCTGACAGTAGTTCGAATTTGTCGTTGGCGAGGCGCATCTTAAATGCCGCTATGCTCTTTCGTTTGCAGATGGCCAACAGATCCTTGCTCTTCGAGACCTCACATCGGGTGCCTAGGAAAATGCGGGATGGAATCGGCGCTGGGTGGCTAAGGCCGTTGATTTCCGACTCATCTTCTAGGACAATTCGCCACTCCCTCTCATACTGCCATCCTTCAAATTTGTGGAGCGCCGCTAACATCGGGAGTAATGGAGTAAACTCCGCTCGTTCCTTCGCGACCAGCTTTTCGGCAAAGGGGGTCAAGTCATAGAGACGCTGTGAATAGATGATCGGGAACAAGCTCCGACGAAATGAGTGCTGTTCGTCCAATGCTTCAAGGTCATACTCAACGCAGAACCCTTTGTGGTCTTCTGAGTAGTGGCTCCACATGAGCATGGAATTATTGAGCTCGCTAAATGAGCACAGTTTCGCTGTCCTCCTCCACCCTTGGAGCGCCGACGCCACCCCCTCTGCCATAACTTCTACGCGCTGGGAATAAGACTCACCATTTCTTTTTGGAACGCCGCCGATATTGTCTGGGATAAGCGAGATGAAGGACTTTAGCGGTTCGCGGCTTCTCCTTGCGCTTTCGAGGTCGTCGGCGGAAATGTCGTTCTGCAGAACACAGTTTTGAAGTTCGTAGGCTTTAATTATTGCGTCAATGACCCTTCTTTCGATGATCGCCCTGAGCAGGCCATCGGGGAGAGTCAACCAACAGTCGTACGGGTCATTATATGTTTCAGGCGAACTGAGCCAGACTGTGTTGCCCTCTAGATTGTCTCGGTGGTTCGGGCAATCGCGCCGATATTTGTAAATTTTCTTTGGTAAGTGCTGGCGCTTGATAGAGAGGGCTTTATCAAACAGTGGACGGGCGAGTGTTGATTTTTCCAGGCCGTCCGTAAATTCGTTTTTCCACATAAATCGCGGCACGCAGATGCTAACATACTCCGGTAAGGCGAAGACAGCTTCACGTCCGCGCAAACATTTCCACCAACGTAGCCGAAACGTCCTCTGCCGTCTTCGCCGACACCGCCCCCAGCATCTTTACCAATCGCAGACGGTCCACAGCGCGCAATTGATCCAGCGCCACCTGCCCTCGTTTTCCCTGAAATCGCACTGCGACTCGCGTGGGGCAAGGCCGCGTCACTGTGATCATCGGAGCGATGACAACGGTCCGCAGGTGATTATTCATTTCGTTGGGCGAGATTACCAGGAAGGGACGAGTCTTTTGAATCTCGACACCTTTCGTCGGATCGAGGGCAACGAGCCAGACTTCATCCCGTTGCGGCTCGTCCCGCTGCGGTCCGCTCACCATCGCCACTCTTTGTGGTCGAACTCATTCGGCTCCGTCCCCTCCAGCAGAAGTTCGTCGTCCATGGTTTTGGAGGCAGTGTGGTGTGACGAGGCGCCGTTCGCGCCTCGGAATGCCTGTTCCCATCCCCGCCGCGGCTGGCGTCCAGGAGAGATGATCAGGCAATCGTTTTCGACCCGCAAATCGACGGTCTCGCCCAAGCCGCATTGCGCGATAATTGGTTTTGGAATGCGAATGCCCCGAGAATTCCCGATGCGAACCAGATCGATCTTCATGCCATACCCTCAGTAATTACATTGTAATCACCGAGAGAAGACTTCACAAGTGCGAACCAAACCGGCCTTTCGCTCTTACCCAGCCATCAATTCCTGGCTCCGCCCGACGACCCCGTCGCCACATTCAGCAAAATGCTCAGCGGTTCCACGTGTTCCGGCTTCACATACCGATTCACCAGAAAACGTTTCCCATCCTTCGCCACGTCATAAGTAAAAACGTCGGTGCTCGAAATCGGAGCGCGCCCTTGAATCTGAAACAGAGGCGTGGGCGTGCCCGTGGCAAACGCGCTCTGCGCATTTACTGGCACTGCCGTCAACATGCCGCTCGATCCAATGTAGTAGATCTCGTTGCCGTCTCCACGCCAGCGCGGCTCGGTTCCTCCGCCGCGCGAAACCTGCCACTTTCCCGTTGCTCCCGGAAATGACGTAACGTAAATCTCCCACACGCCGGATTCATCCGAAGCGTAGCCTACCCATTTTCCATCGGGAGAAATCTGTCCGTTCGTCTCGCTGCCCTTGCTGGTTAAGAAGCGGGTTGGCTCTCCGCCGGCAACCGGCAGTAGTTCCAGATACTCGCCCGACGTTCCCTGGCGGGTTAACAGAATCTGTTGGTCGTCCAAAGACCACGAAGTGGGAATGATGTCGTCCATAGACGTCGGCGGCAGAGTGTATCTCCGCCTTTCAGGCTCCAGGCCCGTCGCCGCCTTTAATATCAGACCCGGGCCAGCGGCAGCGGCGTTGCGGTAGGCTACGGTCTTCCCGTCCCGCGACCATACACCCACCACCTCCTCCGAGGGATCGAACGTGAACCGCGAGTTGCCGGCCCCGGTGGTGCTCTCAATCCAGATGTCCACGTTATTCGCCTTCTCGTCGCTGATATCGAGCGCGACACGAGCGCCATCGGGCGAAAGGGTTGGGTTATCCATGACGGCCGGTTCGCTGATCCGGCTCAGTACTTTGCCGGAGCGGTCTATCCATGTAAGTGCGGACTGTGCTGCTCCCACCTCTGTGTTGTAGATCACTGTCCCATTCTGCGCGATCGCGAAAGCCGCCCAATATGTCGAGGGTTGGAACCCGACCGCATTCGCAATCACGGACGTGCTACCCGAAACCGTGCCTGCAGAAGCATCAAAAGCCATGCTCACCAACTGCCTTTGTTCATCCGCAAAGTACAAATTGTGGGCATCGAAACCAAAACTCGAATGGCATAGGACGACAAGTTTTCTTTCCTTACCTTCCAGAGACGTTTCGTAGATGCCGCTCAACCGGTCATCCTTGGCGTTGGAAAAGTTGCCGGCCCAAAATAAAAAATGATCGCCGTCCGCAAGAAACAGAGGCCAGCGGTGCGATTGATCTTCTTTGGTCCTGATGCCCTGCGTTACCGGCGCCATGCCAGTGCCATCGGCATTAATGCGATCGAGCGGACTTGAGGCATCCGCAGCAAAGAGGATTACGCCCTTGCTCCCCCAACTCCCGCCGCGCCCAGCTAGAGCGGTTGCCAGCACTTGCGGAGTTCCCCCGGAGATCGCCATTTTCTGCAATTTGCCATTGGCAAAAAACGCGACGTAGGCGCCGTCAGGTGACCAGAAGGGATAACTCGCACCTTGCGTGCCAGGCAGCAGCGTAACGCTCGACGATCCGACGCGCTGCACATACAGCATGGGCAATGCGGAATTCTCTTCCGGCGACACAAATACCAGCATCGAACCGTCGCGCGACAGCGCCATGTGGCTGATGCTCATTTCGTCCGGAACCGCCAGCGCGAACTGCATGCGTTTAGTCGGCATGGGACGGCGCGCCACCAGCCAGGTCAAGCCAGCGACGGCGAGCAGCGCGATTGCGATCGACAGCCACAGAAGCACTGGCAGTCGTCGAGGCGCGGCGGTTGCTGCTGTGGCGCGCGCCATGCCGCTCGCTTCGGTCCCAGAAAGCGCGCTCAGCGCAAACGACAAATCGCGCGCCGATTGGAAGCGCTGCTCAGGATTTTTCTCCAGGCAACGCCGCACGATGCGTTCCAGCGCCGACGAAACCATGCGCCCCGGATCGGATAATTCCGGCGGATCGTCTTTCATGACGGCGGTCATGGTTTCGGCCGCCGTGTCGCGCCGAAATGCGCGCACTCCAGAAAGCATCTCGTAGAGCACCGCGCCGAAAGCAAAAATATCGGTGCGCGCATCAGCAGTGTCGCCACGGACCTGCTCCGGCGCCATGTAGCTCGCCGTGCCCATCACCACGCCGATTGCGGTATGCGGAGTCGTAAGCGTAACTTCGTTCGAATCCGAGCCCATCGTCAGCGCCAGCTTGGCCAGGCCAAAATCGAGAATCTTGATGCGCCCGTCTTTGGTGATGAAAATATTTTCGGGTTTTAAGTCGCGGTGGACGATCCCTTTCTCGTGTGCCGCCGCCAGTCCATGCGCGATCTGCACTCCATATT
The DNA here is from genome assembly GCA_003132405.1 of Acidobacteriaceae bacterium. Classification (GTDB taxonomy): domain Bacteria; phylum Acidobacteriota; class Terriglobia; order Terriglobales; family Acidobacteriaceae; genus Acidiflorens. The sequence continues at coordinate 91,899 of PKXQ01000109.1, forward strand.
CGATCGTCTTGCGCTGCGGCATCACGCCGCGATCCAGCGCCGCGCGCAGGCTTTCCCCCTCCAGCAACTCGGAGACGATGAACGGCGAGCCGTTCTGCTCCCCAATGTCGAATACCGCCAGAATGTTGGGGTGATTGAGCGCGGCGACGGCCCGCGCCTCCTGCTCAAAGCGCCGCAGCCGGTCGGCATCACGCGCGAAAGATTCGGGAAGAATTTTTAAAGCGACATCGCGTCCTAGACGCATATCACGCGCGCGGTAGACTTCTCCCATGCCGCCAGCGCCCAGCGGCGCAACGATTTCATACGGACCAAGTTTCGTGCCAGAGGTAAGAGCCATCGGTGCGCCATTATAGCCTTAACGTGAATCCACAAAGAGCAATTGAATTTGGCAGGCGATTCAGCCGTCGAGGCGGAAGCGCCTGAAAACACTCCTCCCCCCATTGACTCCCCCGTCCGCCCGCGCTACGCTGATCTCAAATGGTTGGTAACCGCCCCGTCGTCGGGGTGCGCAATCCGGTTGTCTTAGCTTACCCCTACAGTTATTTGCGTGCAAAAAATGCAGCGGGGTTTTGCCCGGAACAACAATCAACCACTTTCTCGTTTATCTACATCTCGTCCCTGCGACAAAAAGTGAGCCCGGTCCGGCCGCTGGAGGCGGCATTCCAATCCTGAATGAAAAAAAGCATTGAACTCAGCGCGAACATCGAAACCCTGTTTGGCACGCGCGACGAAAATCTCCACGTGCTCGAAGATGGCCTCAACATCAACATCGACCTGCGCTCCGATCGTATTGAACTCGAGGGCGCGCCCCGCGACGTAGCCCGCGCCGAACAACTATTCGCCGACTACGAACAGCTCCAGAAGGCTGGCCACCAGTTCGTGAATGGCGATCTCAACAGCATGTTGCGCGTGGTCGTGGGCGATCCCAACGCAACTCTCCGCGGATTAGCCGAAGCCGGCCGCCAGCGGTCGTTTGGACGCCGCACGGTGCAGCCCAAGAGTTCTAACCAGCGCCGCTACCTCGAAGCTATCGAGACGCACGACATGGTCTTCGGCGTCGGCCCCGCTGGCACCGGCAAAACTTATCTCGCCGTGGCCATGGCCATCTCGGCCTTGCTCAATAAGCAAGTCAACCGCATCATTCTGGCGCGGCCCGCGGTCGAAGCCGGCGAGCGTCTCGGCTTTCTGCCCGGAACGTTGCAGGAGAAAATCGATCCTTATCTGCGCCCCTTGTATGACGCGCTCTTTGACATGCTCGACCCGGAGCGCGTCGAACGCTATCTAGAAAAAAATATCATCGAGATTGCGCCTATCGCCTTCATGCGCGGCCGCACGCTCAATGATTCATTCGTAATTCTCGATGAAGCCCAGAACACCACCTCCGAGCAGATGAAGATGTTCGTCACGCGCCTCGGATTTAATTCCAAAGCCGTGATCACCGGCGACGTTACGCAGATCGACTTGCCGAGCGCCCGCCGCAGCGGCCTGATCGAAGCCGTCGACATCCTGCATGGCGTAAACGGCCTGGCGTTTGTGCATTTCGACGAGAGCGACGTGGTCCGTCATCATCTGGTGCAGCGCATCATTCGCGCCTATGACGAACACAAAACGCGCCTGGCAGAACAACAGTTGTCGCTGCTTGAGCCGAAGCCCATAGCTCCGCAGCCGGCGCCGTTGCCGGCCTCCGATAAGCCGCATCTGCGCAACTAATATGAATCACTATCCGATATGATTTTAGATTGTCATCCTGAGCGAAGCGAAGGACCTATGCATGCGACCCTGCCACCGTGCGTCGTTCTCACGCCTCGCTCGGCATGATGCCACGGTGCGAGCTTGGTCATTTTTCAAAAGCGCGTTCCCGACCTCACCCAGCTTGCGCTCGACCGTTTCGTGGCGCGCGCCCGCCGCGCCGTTGGATTAAAAGGAACAGTCAATGTCCTGCTGACAACGAGCGCCGAGATGAAATCGCTGAACCGCCGTTTCCGCGGAAATGACAAACCCACCGATGTATTGTCATTCCCCGCCGAGCCCGGTGTGGGCGGAAAAAACGCGGGCGAGATTGCCATTTCAGCCGAAATCGCCGCCAAGAATGCGCGCTCCCTCGGTCGCTCGCCCGCCGAGGAAATAAAGATTTTAGCTCTCCACGGCATCCTTCACCTGCGCGGCTATGATCACGAGTGCGACAATGGACAAATGGCAAGGCGCGAAAAACATCTGCGCGTAAAACTCCGCCTTCCGCTCGGCTTGATCGAAAGAACGGCTTCTGAAGGAAACACGCCCACGCCCAAGGCGAGAAAGCGTCGGACGTAAGCCATGATCGGCGTCGGCTTCATTCTCGCGCTCCTTTTTGGCCTGCTGACGCTGGTCTCCTATGTCGACCGCCTCTACCAGGAGATCGGCAAATTTCTCTCTCGCGATTTCCAAGACAACATCGACGCTTTCGAGCAGATCGTTGAGCCGCGCCTGGGAGTGACGCGGACGCGCGCCTCGCTCTCCATGGCCATCCTGACGCAACTCGTCACCGCCGCCATTGCCATGATCGTAGGCTTCACCGTCTTTCGCGACCGCGCCTGGAGCGTCTACGAAGTCCTCGAAGCCACGCTCAGCCTCGTCCTCATCATCATTGTTTTTAATCGCCTGCTCCCGTTCGTATTTTTCTCGCGCTCCCGCGGACGCTGGCTAGGCCACTGGACGCCGCTCTTACGCATACTGATCTACCTCGTGTTGCCCGTAACACTCGTCTTGGGTTTCTGCCAGTCCGTCGCAGCTCTCACCCGCGAGCACGCCGACGCGCAACCCGAAACTTCCTCCGAAGCCGTCGACGCGCTGATTGAAGCGGGCCAAGAGGAAGGCATCATCCAGGAAGGCGATCGCGAACTCATCCAGTCGGTCGTCGAATTCAGCGGAAAAACGGTTCGCGAAGCCATGAAGCCGCGGCCAGAGATGGTCGCGATCCCATCCGATTACACGGTCGAGAAGGTTGTCGAGTTACTCAAATCCAGACCGTTATCACGCGTCCCCGTCTATGAAGGTTCCATCCATCATATAAAAGGTATTCTCCATACCCAGGACGTCCTCCAAGTTCCTGATTCCGAGGCCCACACGCGCACCGTCGCAACCCTGATGCGCAAAGACGTCTACTTCGTCCCCGAAAGCAAGTTAGTAAGTGACTTATTACGCGAGATGCAGCGCAGTAACATCCGCATGGCAATCGTAGTCGATGAATATGGCGGCGTGGCCGGCCTCGTAACCATAGAAGACTTAGTAGAAGAGATAGTGGGCGAAATTGGAGATGAGCACGAGAAGGCCCAGGTGGTGCAGGAAAACGACCACTCCTATGTCGTCCCCGGCAACATGGACGTCGATCGCCTAGATGAACTCTTCGGCCTGCGCCCCGAAGGCCATGAATCCTCCACCATCGCCGGCCTAGTAAGCGAACTCGCCGGCCGCATTCCCAAGAAGGGCGAAGTTATCGAAGACGAAGGTCTGAGATTCGAAGTAATCGATTCCACCGACCGCCGCGTAGAGCGCGTACGCATCACAACGGCCGAGCCAAAGCAGATGAAGTTGATCTAGGAAGCGGGCGATAAGTGCGGCGCCGTTAGAATTCGGCCTGACGGCTCGGATGACCAATGCTGAACAGCTCGAATTCGCTTCCGCGCCGAAATATCTTCGCGCGACTTTCAATCCTCGCCGGAAACACAATCCAAATCGCCGGACTCGCCGCCGCGTGTCTCGCCCTCGCTCTGGCGCGATCCATCGACTCAAAACCCGCCGCCATAGCCACAGTAATGATGATCGTCGCCTGGATTCTCCTTTACTTCTTCTGTCACGGAATTGCGCACTGGGCAGTCGGGCGGATTCTCGGCATTCGCTTCGCTTTCTACACCCTCGGTGGCACTGGTAATCCCGCGGGCTATCCCGCCGGCGTCCGCTGGTTGTTCCAACATCTCCCGTTCTTTGGAGTTCAGACCGAAAAGGCGTCGATGCAAATGGCCAGCCCGGCTGCCAAGGCAATCATGTGGTCGGCAGGAGTGACCTCTTCGGCAGTAGTCCCAACCGTGGGCGCCTTCTGCGCTTTGGAAGCAAATGTTCTAGGAAGCAAACTCTTCGCGATCTTCGCCGTGGCGTGGGCGATTGGAACTCTGTCCAGCAACTGGAGGAGTCAGAGCGGGGACTATGCCAAGGCGAGGCGCGCCCTCCATTCTAAGGGGAGCAGAGTATAAGATGGAAGAGCATCTTCATCCATGAGCCAGAGGCTAGATACTGATGGCCGAAAGCTGATGGCTGAGAGCTTCTGTCATGTCCTTTCATTCCGGATTCGTCTGCATTCTCGGCCGCCCCAACGCGGGCAAGAGCACGCTGCTGAATGCGCTGGTCGGCGAGAAACTGGCCATTATTTCACCGAAGCCTCAAACCACGCGTAACCGCATTCTCGGAATCATCAATGTGCCCAAGCAGAAAGGACGCGAGGCTGGGCAGATCGTGCTCATCGACACGCCCGGAGTTCACCGCTCGGGCTCATCGCTAGGCCGCAAGATGATGTCGGAGATTCGCGAGGCGCTCGAAGGGTGCGAACTTATATTGATGATTGTCGACGCTAAGAAAAAGTGGGACGCCGACGATGACGCCGTTCTCGATTTGGCTAGAAAAACCGGCACGCCCGTATTTCTGCTGCTCAACAAAATTGATCTGCTCGCCGACAAAAGCAAATTGCTTCCACTGATCGCGCAGTTCCGGACGCTGTACGATTTCAAGGAGATCGTCCCCATCTCTGCCTTGAAAAAGAAAGGTCTCGATGAATTGCTATCGTGCGTGCTGAAGGCTCTACCCAACGGCCCGCGTTATTTTCCCGAAGATCAGATCACCGATCAACCGGTGCGCTTCATGGCAGCCGAACTCATCCGCGAGCATGTTCTCATGCAGACGCACGAAGAAGTTCCTCATGCAGTCTCGGTTCTCATCGAACAGTTTGAAGAGAGCCCGAGGCTGACGCGAATTGCGGCCGTGATCTTCTGCGAGCGCGATGGCCAGAAAGCCATTCTGTTAGGCAAAGGGGGCCAGATGCTCAAGAAAATAGGCACCGCCGCCCGCCTCGACATCGAGAAGATGGTTGGCACGAAGGTTTTTCTCGAGCTCTTCGTTAAGATTAAAGCAGGCTGGCGCGATTCGCGAACCTTCGTCGAAGAGCTCGATTGGCGCCGCCAGTTGCAGCAGATCGGCGGCCCGCCGGAAACGGAAGAGTAACCCTTCGCGGGGGATGACTCCGCCGCCGCGAGACTTCAGCAGCTTACCGCCGCGGATTCCAGCCAAGTTAGCCTAGTCAACTCCCAACGGTAATCCGCCGAAGTAATAGATAGCGGTTTCCTGCGAACCGAATAGATTTGCATGTTAGCGCCTAAATCCCTAGAATTTGTCAGCGCCTTCCTGCATCTCACTAGGGGGATAGGCTGAAAGCACGGCCCACAGCCGGTTATGGAAGATACGCCCCCATCGCCCGAGCAGACACCGCAGCCGTCGCAATCGTGCGCCTTCGATTCCTCTAAGCTTGATCTCAAACTAAGCGTCACGCTTGCCGCCGACCGCGACGCCGTCGATCCGGTGGTCCGCAGTGTTATGGAAGTTGTGCGGGAAATGAAGTGCGCTCCGGGACGGGAAGACGACATCGAACTGGCATTAACCGAAGCGTTGGCAAACGCCGTGGTGCATGGCGCGAAAAACGATCCGTCGAAAATTATCGAATGTGATGTAGCTTGCGATAGCCAACATGGCATTCTGATCGTAGTGCGTGATCCCGGCCCGGGTTTTGATCCCAGCAAAATTCCCGACCCCTGCCACGGTGAGAATATCTACGCCAATCACGGCCGCGGCATTTACCTGATCAATCAACTGATGGATGAGGTCCAGTTTCACAAGAACGGGACTGAGATTCACATGCTGAAACGCTGATCGCTGTTCGTCTTTCGCCTTGCGATCCGCGAATGGCGAACGACGAACCGCGCTCCCTATTCTTTTGCTGCAATTCCCAGGCTCTTCATCTTGCGATACAAGTGGCTGCGCTCGAGGCCGAGCACTTCCGCTGTGCGGCTGACGTTGCCGTGATTTTCGTCCAATTTTTTTAGAATGTAATCGCGCTCATACGCCGCGCGCGCCTGGTGCAGCGTCGAGCCCTCCGTTCCCGTCACGCGCCGGCTGCCGTCGCGGTGTACCAGCGGAGGAAGGTGCGTGCGCTCAAAGCGTGACGTCGTCGGATTCATAATCACAATGCGTTCGATCACATTGCGCAGTTCGCGGACATTTCCGGGCCATGCATAGCGCATGAGCGCATCGATGGCATCGTCGGTGATTTCTCGCGGACGCCGGCCATACGCCGACGCAAATTCTTTCAAAAAATGTCGCGCAAATAATGGGATATCTTCTTTACGTTCCCGCAGCGGCGGCACCACAAACGGAATCACGTTCAAACGGTAAAAGAGATCTTCGCGAAAATTCCCCTTGGCAATTTCTTCTTCCAGGTCCTTGTTAGTCGAGGCAATCACTCGCACGTCCACCGTAACCGTATCGTCGCTGCCCACGGGATTGAAGCGCTGCTGCTCCAGCGTCCGCAAGACTTTCGATTGCGTCTTCAGACTCATGTCGCCGACTTCGTCGAGAAATAAAGTTCCGCGATCCGCCTTTTGAAACTTGCCTTCCTTGTCCGCCGTAGCTCCCGGAAACGACGATTTGCGATGCCCGAAGAGTTCGCTGTCGATCAAGTCCTCCGGTATGGCGGCACAATTCATCTCGACAAACATTTCCTCTTTGCGCGCGCTCTGCATGTGGATGGCATGTGCGACCAGCTCTTTGCCGGTGCCCGACTCGCCATAGATCAGCACGCGTCCATTGGTCGGCGCCATCAGCCCAATCTGCTGCCGCAACGCTTTCATGGGCACGCTGTCGCCGACGATCACGCTTTTCGTCTGCAGCTGTTTTCGCAGATCGACGTTCTCATGGCGCAGTCGACGCGCGTTGATCGCGTTCTTCACCAGGATCAATGTTTTTTCCAGCGACAGCGGCTTCTCCGCAAAATCGTAGGCGCCCAGCTTGGTCGCTCGCACCGCCGTCTCGATCGTTCCATGGCCAGAAATCATGATGACTTCCGGGGGATCGTCCATGTCGCGAATTTTCTCCAATACTTCCAGTCCGTCGATTCCAGTAAGCCAGACATCGAGCAGAATCAGGTCGAAGCTTGTCTTGTGCAACACTTCGAGGCAGTCCTCGCCGCTCGGGCTGACGCTCGTCTTATAGCCTTCGTCCTCGAGAATACCGCGCAGGGATTCGCGGATGCTGGATTCGTCGTCAACGATGAGGATGTGTGCCATGGTTTTGGTCGTTGGTCGTTAGTCGCTCGTCATGTTTGAGGTGCGCGTCCCTTCGAAATATACAGAGAACCGCGAACGGCCATCGACGAACGACCGACGACCATCCATCAGCTCGCAGCCGGAGCGCTCACCGTCTCCATCGCCACCGGCAGCTCGATCACAAAGCGGCTGCCGAACGGCTTATTTTCTTCCACGCGAATCGAGCCATGATGATCCTCGACAATCCGGCTCACAATCGCCAGCCCCAGCCCCGTGCCGCGCCGCTTGGTCGAGAAGTAGGGAAGAAACAGCCGTTCTTTCACATCACGCGAAACTCCCTGGCCGGTGTCGGAGACGACTAACTCAACCGCGTCGCGACTCGCTACCAGCGAAGTGGAGACGGTGATCTCTTTCAGCATCGCGCTCTGCATCGCCTCCGCCGCGTTGTCCACCAGATTCGCGACTGCGCGCTTGATGGCCTCGGGGTCGGCCAGCACTGCGGGCAGATCCCGCGCCAATTCTGTCCGCACGCGAATGCCCTCCAGCCGTCCTTCGAACATCATGAGCGCGCCTTCCACCAGCGTATTCAAACTGGCGGGTTGCGGCCGCGAGGCAGGGAAGCGCGCCAGCGCCGAGAATTCATCCACCAGCGTGCGCACGGTTTCAACCGCATTGCGAATGGTCTCCGCGCACGTGCGGATCACTTCGATCGATGCTGCGTCGGGCGCCGCACCTCGAGTTAAATGGCGATGAATGCGTTCCGCGGAAAGCGCAATCGGAGTCAGCGGATTCTTGATCTCGTGCGCCACGCGCCGCGCCACCTCGCGCCACGCCGCTTGTTTTTGCGCCCGCAGCAAGTCGGAGAGATCTTCGAACACCACCACATAGCCCAGCCCCTCTGCCGCGTGACTCAGCGCGGAAACCGTCACCGCGACATTTAGTTTCGTTCGCGGCAGTACCAGTTCCATGTTGGCCGCTGTAATGCCCATGCGGTCCGCCCGTCGCAGGAGCGGTTCCAGATCCGCCAGAACATCCGCCGGCAGCACGTCGCGCAGCGGCAGATTCACCAGGTCTGACGGGCTTACGAACTCGCTCCGCTCCAGGTAAAACATGCGCGAGAAGGCGGCATTCGCCAGGGTGACGCGGCGCGAGGCGTCGATCGATATCACGCCGGTCGGAATACTTTCGAGAACCGTTTCGATATAGCGGCGGCGACTTTCGAGTGCTTCGTTCGCCGCACCTACGTCGCGGCTGGAAGCCTCGATCTGGCGTCGGCTGGATTCCAGCTGTTCGGCCATGCTGTTGAACGATTCCACCAGTTCTGCCAATTCGTCGGTGGCGCGTATTTCGACGCGATAACTCAGTTGTCCCTTGGAAATTGCTTCTGTACCCGCAGCCAGCGCCGCAACCGGACGATTGACCAACTTCGAAAGCAGCAGCGCCAGCCATGTCGACGCGAACAGCACCACTACCGTCAGCAGCAGCAGGTAGCCAATATAGGTCCGCCGAAATAGCTTTCTTTTGGCCGCCAGTTCGATGTAGCGATTCTGGCTTTCCTGAATCTGCCGCGCCGTTTCGGCGAATTTTGGCGGAAGCGGAATAGCGACGATCACCACGCCCTTGGGCAGCGGAGCCGCCGCAACAATGTAGTCCGTCGCGCCAAACTCGAAATGCGGGTGCTCCCCGCGCAGCGCCGGCTGCAGCGGAAACCTTTTCTTCATGTCGTCCCAGCCCACCGGCGTGTTCAGACTGGCCGCTACATTGCTATTCGCCAGCGCTACCGCGAATCCGCCCTGCAGCGTCGGAATGTATTCCCGCAACTCTTCGCGGGCGGCAGAAAAATCTCCGCTGGCAAATGCGTTTTGAAATTCATCCGTCTGCGCGATCGATTGCGCTTCCGCGGTCGCATTCTGGCCCGCGTAATCGTAGAGCAGAGCCGACATGGCTGCCGTATCCGCCCGCACTTCTTCGACCGGCTGCGAAAACCATTTGTCGATCGAGCGGTTCATCAGCAAATAGGAGAACCAGAACATCGCCATCACCGGCAGGGACGACAGGAGCAGGCTGACCACCACCAGGCGCCAGCGAAATTTAGAACCAGCGACGCCTTGCCGCCATTCCGCATAGACCTTCAGTAGGTTGCGTCCGAGAACCACGGAGAGCGCCACGAAGGCAAAAAAGATCAGGCCGCTCAGCCCGACGAAAAACAGAAGCTCCTGATTGCTGTCGGGGCTGAGGAACTTGAGATTGAACGAGGCCTGCCCCACCAGAATTGCGAGCAGCAGAAAGGCGCCGATTGCCAGCGCAACTACCAGCTTCCGGCGGCCGGAGGTTTTGGTTTCGTCGCGGATTGGATTCGTTGCGGCCAAGGCCAAGTTCCCCGGCCAATTACGGCGCAGAGCCGGGAGATAGCCTTATTATAGAGTCGTGCATCGTTAGTCGTTCGCGGTTTTGTCGCAATATATATAAAGTTGTGCGCCCCCAGCGAACGGATCGGATGAACGAGAAACGTCGAATGAATAGGCCTGCGACCAAAGACGCTCATTCAGCGTGTGGTTAGTGGCCGATAAATGAGCCCGATCACCATCGACTTTTGGCGTGCACTAGCACACTCCGCACAGCTTCATACGCAGGCTTCGCCCGGTATCCGCGGTCAAAGAGCAGCGCCGCTCCCTCGGTATGCTTCGAGTGCGATCCAATCCACGAATATTTGTCAGTGAATCCCCAGGTCTGGATGGCCCTGCATCCTGGGTAGGCCAGGCACGCCGATACAATCTCGCGATAGATATCCGCCTGCTGACGTAGGTCCTCCGGCCGCGCATTCCCCAGCGAATCGACGGGCAGCGCGACGTCCATCTCGGTGATGTGAACCTGCACGCCGAGAGCTGTAAGGCGTTTGATATTGTCAGAAATCGATGCGACATCGGCGTGAATGTGCGCGATGTGCATTTGCAATCCCACGCCGTCAATCGGAACGCCGCGCTGCCGGAAGTCGCGAACCATAGCATAGATCGCATCCGACTTAGGATTTACAACCTCTGCCTCTGCGTCGTTATAAAAAAAGCAAAGCCTGCGGATCCGCCTCATGCGTCCAACGAAGGCATCGCTCGATATACAAGTAAGGTTGCTTCGACTGCGTGCTCGCAGACAAGGCAATCCCCGGCTGATCACGCCAGATGGTGCTGCGCAGTTCTCCGGGCCGCAATTCGTCGAATGCCTCATTGATCACGTCCCAGGCGAATATCTTTCCGCGGTAATGTCCCACCACCGACTTAATGTGTTTCTCAAGAATTTCCGCCAGGTCGGCCGAAGTATATTTTCCTTCGGTCAGCCATTTCGGATTCTGCCGATGCCACACCAGCGTGTGACCGCGCACCTTCATGCCGTGCCGCGTCGCGAAATCGATGACTTGATCGCCTTGAGAAAAATCGTAGGAGTCCGTCGCCGGATGCACTACCTCCCACTTGAGCGCGTCCTCCGCTTCCACCATGTTGAACTCCCGCGCTAGCGTCGCTGCGTATGCCGCTTCTGAAAGTTGAGCGGGCCGCACCGCCGTGCCGATGAAAATTCCGTCGGAACTTGCCGCTTCACGCAGCGATTGCTCCGGCGCAGCGCCGCCAAATCCCAAACAGAGGCCCGCAGTGGCCAAAACACAGACGCGCCAACGCATCGAAGTCCCTCCCCGTCGCAATGCTGTTCAATGGTTCACTCTGCTGTCACTCTGCCGCAGGAAGGAATTTCTGCAAAGGACATTGCTCACACCGCGCTTGTGACTTTAGGCAGTAATTTTTGCCGACGCCAACCAACAGTCCGTGCATCTCATTGAAGATTTGGACGAGATCTGTGCGCTCGGCTCGACTCACTCGCGATGGACGATGGCACGACCCCAGCGGACCGGCAATAGCCGGCGATAGAGCCAAACTTTGGCCAGGCAGAGGCATTTCCACCAGCGCCTCCCCGAACAGCTGCCGAATTTTTTCGTAGTCTGCTCCCCTCTCCATAATTTTGTGGCGTTCGAGAATGCGGCGCGTGTAAGCATCCACCACAAACACAGGATGGTTCCCTGCATACAGCAGAATCGAATCCGCGGTCTCCGGGCCGACGCCATTCAGCGCCAGCAGTTCTTCGCGCAATTCCTCTGTTGGCCGCGCGAACATGCGGGTGAGCGAACCGCCATAACGCTTATCGAGGAATTTCACAAATGTTTTCAGTCGCTGTGCTTTTTGCCGGAAGTATCCCGATGGGCGAATCAGTTGTTCAAGCCGCGCCTGAGGCGTCTGCCGGATTCTGCCGATCGTCAACACTTCAGCCTGCCGGAGGTTGCGCAGTGCCTTCTCCACGTTTGTCCACGCCGTATTCTGCGTTAAATATGCCCCAACAATCATTTCAAAGCGTGATTGCGCCGGCCACCAATGCTGGCGTCCCCAGGCGGAAAACAATGTGTCGTAGTAAGCGCGGATTGGGTCGTGTTTGGCGTCGCTCATGGGCGTGCAGTCGAAATGCCAGCATCATCATTGTAGGGCGCAGTCGTTGGTGGGCTGTCGGTGGTCGTTCGCAGTTCATCCTATTCCCGACCCAACGACGAACGACTAACGGCGAACGGCCAACCACTAGCCCGCACACTGAAGATCATGGCCCCCCGCGTCGTGATCCCAATCACACGCCGCTTTTCTGCCCACAAATACCGCACTGCGCGGGCGCAAACCGCAACTCCCGCGACGTACAGGTACTTAAGTTACTTTTTCGGAATACCCGTTGGGTTGACAATTTGTGTCAGTGCGAATGCGTCCTCGCTGATCCCCCGGAAATCAGCGATTTCGCATTGGCATCGACCCCCGACTTCGCGAGATTTTTAGGAGAGATATGTCTCAGCGGCTGGGTGACCTGCTCGTCAAAGAAAAGGTCATTACCCCGGAGCAGTTGGAGCAAGCTACCAAACTCCAAAAGGAGTCGCATACTCGCCTCGCCTCCGCCCTGGTGAAGTTGGGCTTTCTTTCGGATGAGGATGTCACCAACTTTCTCTCCCGCCAATACGGCGTGCCCGCCATTAATCTTTCTTACTTCGAAATCGATCCCGCTGTCGTCAAGCTGATTCCCTACGAAACCGCGAAACGTTATCAGATTTTGCCGCTTAGCCGCGTCGGCGCTTCGCTCACCATCGCCATGGTCGATCCCACCAACGTCTTCGCCATGGACGATATCAAGTTCATGACGGGCTTCAACATCGAACCGGTCGTTGCCTCCGAAAGCTCCATCATCGCCGGCATCGACAAGGCCTACGGCACTTCCAAAGAAGAAGAGCTCGAACAGGTAATGCAGTCGATGAACGACATGGGCGAAGCCGCCGATGTCGAAGTGCAAGCCGAACAGCAGGAAGTCGAACTCAAGGAGCTGGAGAAAGCCGCTGACGAAGCTCCTATCGTCAAGCTAGTGAACCTGGTGCTCACCGACGCCGTGAAGCGCGGGGCCAGCGACATTCACATGGAGCCGTACGAAAAAGAATTTCGCGTCCGCTTCCGTATTGACGGTGTTCTGCAGCTGATCATGAACCCGCCGCTCAAGCTAAAAGACGCCATCACTTCGCGCCTCAAGATCATGGCCAAGCTCGACATCAGCGAAAAGCGCCTGCCGCAGGACGGCCGCATCATGCTCAAGATGCAGATCGGCGGCAAGAAAAAGCAGCTCGATTTCCGCGTGTCCACTCTGCCCACGCTCTGGGGCGAGAAGATCGTGCTCCGCTTGCTCGACAAAGAGAACCTGCGCCTCGACATGACGAAGCTTGGCTTTGAGCAGGAGTCTCTCGACAAATTCCAGAAGGCCATTCTGAAGCCCTACGGCATGGTGCTAGTCACAGGCCCCACCGGATCGGGCAAGACCAATACCCTTTATTCGTCGATTTCGCAGCTCAACCAGGTCGACACCAACATCATGACCGCCGAAGACCCGGTCGAGTTCCAACTGGGCGGCGTAAACCAGGTGCAGATGAAGGAGCAGATTGGCCTCAATTTCGCGACCGCTCTGCGCGCCTTCCTCCGGCAAGATCCCAACATCATTCTCGTCGGCGAAATCCGCGACTTCGAAACCGCGGAAATCGCCATCAAGGCCGCGCTTACCGGCCACCTGGTCCTGTCTACGCTCCACACTAACGGTGCGCCCGAAACCATCACTCGTCTCATGAATATGGGTATCGAGCCCTTCCTGGTCGCGACCTCGGTTCACCTGATCTGTGCCCAGCGCCTGATTCGGCGGATTTGCAAGGACTGCGCTGAGCCCGTCGAAATGCCGGTCCAGGCCCTGATCGATGAAGGTTTTACGCCGGAAGAAGCCAAGACTGTGCAGATCATGAAGGGCAAAGGTTGCACTACCTGCAACAAGACTGGCTACAAAGGCCGCACCGGTTTGTACGAAGTGATGGAAGTGGATGATGAGATTCGCGAACTGGTTTTGGTCGGCGCTTCGGCGCTCGAACTCAAGAAGAAGGCGATTGAGCGCGGCATGATCACTCTGCGTCGCAGCGGCTTGATCAAGGTCGCGCAAGGTTGGACCACGCTCGAAGAAGTGGCTCGAGAAACGATCCATTAAGACAGTTCTTCGCGGTTCGCTCTTCGCATAGCGAATGGCAAATAGCGAAGGACAAAGAGCGAATAGCGAATTTGCAATAGGAAATAGCAAAGGAAGAGAAAGAAAGAAAAATTATGGCTCTCTCATTAAGTGACCTGCTACGCCGCATGCTGGAGATGAACGGCAGCGACCTTCACATCACCACTAACTCTCCGCCGCAAATCCGCGTGCACGGTCACCTGGTGCCGCTCGACCTGCCGCAGTTAACTCCCGCTGAGACCAAGCAACTGGCCTACAGCGTGATGACCGATTCGCAGAAACATCGCTTCGAAGAAAGCCTGGAACTCGACTTCTCGTTCGGCTTGAAAGGCCTGGCCCGCTTCCGCGCGAACGTTTTCAACCAGCGCGGCGCCACGGCTTGTGTCTTCCGTCTCATTCCCTTCGAGATCAAATCCTTCCACCAACTCGGCCTGCCGGCGGTCGTCAGCAAGATGTGCGATAAGCCGCGCGGATTGGTGCTCGTAACTGGCCCGACCGGTTCGGGCAAGTCGACTACGCTCGCTTCCATGATCGACAAGATCAATACCGAGCGCCATGATCACATCCTCACCATCGAGGACCCGATCGAATTCGTGCACATGAACAAGAACTGTGTGGTCAACCAGCGCGAATTGCACTCTGACACCAAGAGCTTTACCGACGCGCTGCGCGCCGCCCTTCGTGAAGACCCCGACGTTGTTCTCATCGGCGAAATGCGCGATCTCGAAACCATCGAATCTGCCCTCCGCATTGCGGAAACCGGCCACCTCACCTTCGGCACATTGCATACCAACTCGGCGTCATCCACCATCAATCGCGTGATCGACGTGTTCCCGGCGCACCAGCAATCGCAGATTCGCGCTCAGCTCTCGCTGGTGCTCGAAGGCATTATGTGCCAAAGCCTGCTGCCCAAGATCGACGGCAAGGGTCGCGCCATGTGTATGGAAATTCTTGTGCCCAATGCCGCCGTGCGCAACCTGATCCGCGAAGACAAGATTCACCAGATCTATTCCTCCATGCAATCCGGCCAGGAAAAATTCGGCATGCAGACTTTTAATCAATCGCTGGCCAATGCCTATTTCCAGAAACAGATCACGCTCGAAACGGCGCTCACCCGCTCCAGCAATCAGGATGAGCTGCAGGAAATGATTTCGCGCGGAGCCATCACTGTGAACCGCAGTGGCACTCCGCTAGCCAAGGGAGCGGTTCCGGGAAAACACTGATTTTGAGTTCGTAGTAGGCATCGCTTCAGCGATGCTAAACGTTATGCGAGTTCAGTCGGCCCTTCGGGGGACGACACAGGGAACGAAGTTAAGGAGAAGTAACCATGCCGGTTTTTACATTTTCAGGGAAGACCGCTTCGGGCGAGAAAGTTCAGGGAGAGCGCGTCGCCGCCAATAAAGACGGATTGGCGCAGCAGCTCCGCAGGGAACGCATCACGCCCGGCTCCATTCGCCAGAAGGGCAAGGAATTTTCCATGCCCACGTTCGGTAGCGGCAAGATCAAGGTCAAGGAAGTGGCCGTCTTCTTCCGCCAGTTCTCGGTCATGATCGACGCCGGCCTGCCCCTGGTGCAGTGCCTGGAAATTCTCGGCGCCAATCAGGAGAACCCCGCCTTTCAGAAAACGCTGCTCGGCGTTCGGACCACCGTCGAAGGCGGCGCCACGCTGGCCAATGCCATGCGCCAGTATCCCGTGATCTTCGACGATCTCACCACCAACATGATCGAGGCCGGCGAAACCGGCGGTATTCTCGACATCATTCTCCAACGCCTGGCTATCTACGTCGAAAAGGCCGTCAAGATGCGCGCGGCCGTCAAGTCGGCCTTGATCTACCCGGTAGCTGTCGTCTCCCTCGCCGTGGTCATCGTCGGCGCGCTGCTCAAGTGGGTGGTGCCGATCTTCGCCAACCTCTTTGTCGGTTTGGGAGTCGCTCTTCCGCTGCCGACCCGCATTACCATCGGCCTCAGCAGCTTTGTCGGTCATTTCTGGTGGTTCTTCATTGTCGGGGCCGGCGGCCTCGTCTACGGCATCAAGCAGGTTCGCAAGCACCCGCGCGGCGGCTTTTACTTCGATGCCATGCTGCTCAAGCTGCCCGTCCTCGGCGTACTGCTGAAAAAGATCGCAATTGCCCGTTTCACCCGCACTCTGGGCACGCTCATTACCTCGGGCGTTCCGATTCTCGAAGGCTTGGCCATTACCGCCCGCACCTCGGGCAACAAAGTGCTCGAAGAAGCGCTGATGAAAGTGCGCAAGGCGATCGAAGAAGGCCGCACCATCGTCGATCCGCTGCGCGAATGCGGCGTCTTCCCGAACATGGTCACGCAGATGATCGGCGTCGGCGAAGCCACCGGCGCGATGGATGCCATGCTGCAAAAAATCGCCGACTTTTACGAGGATGAAGTCGACTCCGCCACCAAAGACATGCTGGCCATGATGGAACCGGCCATCATCGGTCTCCTCGGCGTCAGCATCGGGGGCATCATCATTTCGCTGTACATGCCGTTATTTGCCATGATCGGAAAACTGGCAGGATAAAAAACCCGTCGTTGGTCGTTCGTCGCTGGTCGCTGGGCAGAGACGTTGCGCTGGCGACTAATTCCGAAAGTGCCGGCGACCGACAATGAACCGCGAACGACGAACGACCAACGACCAAAGACGAACAACCGACTTCATGCACTCCATCTCCGATGAGCGAAACTGGCTGACCTGGCTCGTTAAGGTTCGCATCCTGATCCTGATGGTCTTGCTCGCCATCGAGCTCGCCGTCATTCGCCTCACGCCCAGCCCGCTGCCCATCATGCCCTTCCTCACGGGAATGGTGCTCTGGTTCGTGCTCTCGCTCTTCTTTTTATTTCTCGTTTCCGTCTGGAGAGAACATCGCCTCCAGGCCATTCTGCAAGTGCTCTCGGATTTGGCCATGGTTACGCTGGTCGTCCACGTCACGGGCGGAATCGACAGCTCGCTCAATTTTCTTTATCCGCTCATCATTGTCGTCGCTTGCATGCTTCTGCCCCGCGTCTGGGGATACCTGAGCGCCGCGCTCGCATTCATCCTTTTCGGAACCATTCTCGAACTCGATTACTACCTCGTCGTTCCCTCATACTCCACTTCGCATCCCAAGCTCAAAGCGCTGCAGGTCGTTATCTTCGTCAACCTGTTCGCCTACTTCGCCATCGCCTACCTTGCCGGCTTGCTCATGAGCAAGCTTCGCCAGGTCGATGTGCAACTGAAAGACGCGAGCGGCGCGCTGCGAAATCTGCAGGCGCTCCACGAAAATATCGTGCAGTCGATGAGCGGCGGCGTCATCACCACCAGTCTCGACGGGCGCATCACTCTCGTCAATCGCGCCGCTCAGCAACTGCTTGAAATTTCTGAAGCCGAATTGCGCGGCCGCTCTGTCGCCGATCTTTTTCAGGATCCTTTGCCCCATTTCGGCGGAGCCCGCGCCGATGCCGAAGTACGCTATGTCGCCAGCAACGGCTTTCGCAAAACTTTTCGCGTGCTCGTCTCCGCGCTCAACGTCAGCGCCCGCGGCGACCTCGGCTTTGTTTATTCTTTCGACGATCTCACCGAGATCCGCCGCCTCGAACGCGAGGTCCGCATGCAGGATCGCCTTGCTGCCGTCGGCCGCCTGGCCGCCGCCATCGCCCATGAAATTCGCAATCCTCTCACCTCCATCGCCGGATCGGTCAGCATGTTGTCGGACGCGCCCAGTCTCAGCTCTGAAGAGCGTCATCTGCTGCAGATCGTGATTCGCGAATCCGATCGCCTCAACAACATCATCACCGATTTCCTCGCCTACTCTCGCGGCAAGCAATACACCTTCGCCCGCGTGAATCTGATTCCGCTGCTCGAGGACACGCTCACATTGCTCGAACATCGCCTGACCGCCGAGAACTCCGGCATCAAGCTGCAGCGTAATTTTCCGAAGTCGGAAGCCTGGGTGCTCGCCGATGGAGACAAGCTCAAACAAGTTTTCTGGAATTTCTGCGAGAACGCCGTGCGTGCAATGAAATCGCAGTCGCAGCCGCAGGCTGACCTGCAAGCGAAAAATAAAGGTGGCATTCTGAACGTCGTCCTCGCCGAACGCGGCTCCGATTGGGAGATGAGTTTTTCCGACACGGGCCCCGGCATCAATCCGCAGCAGACCGAGAAAATCTTCGAGCCCTTCCAGTCGAACTTCGAGGGTGGAACCGGCCTCGGCCTCGCCATCGTCTACCAGATTGTTCAGGCCCACGAAGGCAAAGTCTGGGCGCGTTCCGAACCAGGTAAGGGCACGAGCTTCGTAGTGCGGCTGCGGAGCCTGGAGTACTCGCACGACGAATCCAGTACCCGCGCATCCTTATCCAAATCCGCATCCGCCGGCGAAGCGTCCCCTTCCGCGCTGGCCGCCGCCAGTGGAGGCAAGCGTGGGTAACATTCTCGTCTGTGATGACGAACGCTCCATCTGCGAATTGCTCGACATCGCCCTGCGCCGCGATGGCCACAAAGTCGAAACCGTGACCGGCGGCGACGCCGCCAAGCGCAAAATTGACAGCGCCCTTTTCGACGTGATCGTCACTGACATCAAAATGCCCAACGTCGATGGCGTAGAAGTCCTGCGCCACGCGCACCAGATTTCGCCAGAATCCGCCGTCATCCTGATGACCGCCGTCGACGACTATGAAGCTGCCGTCGAAGCGGTCAAAGCCGGAGGCGCGACCGACTACATCCGCAAAAGTCCTGGCCTCGTCGACGAAGTCAAATTAGCCATCGCCCGCTCGCTCACCAAAGTTTCGCTTAGCCGCCAGAATTTCGCTCTGCGTCGCGATGCCGCCACCCGCAACTCACTCGACAACATCGTCGGCGTGAGCTCGGCTATCGACAAACTAAAACAGACCATCCGCACCGTCGCAACCACCAGCAGCACGATTCTCGTCTACGGCGAAAGCGGAACCGGCAAAGAGCTGGTCGCCCGCGCCGTTCACACCTGCTCGCCGCGCGCCGGCGAAGCCTTCGTCTCCGTCAACTGCGGAGCCTTCCCGGAGACGCTCCTCGAAAGCGAACTCTTCGGCTACGTCAAAGGCGCTTTTACCGGAGCCAATCAGAATCGCCGCGGTCTCTTCGAGGTCGCCGATCAGGGCACCATCTTTCTCGACGAAATCGGCGAGATGACCATGCCCATGCAGGTCAAGCTGCTGCGCGTGCTGCAAGAGCGCACCGTCCGGCCCGTCGGAGGCACCGCCGAAATTCCCGTCGACGTGCGCGTCATCGCCGCTACTAACCGTGATCTCGATCGCCAGGTCACCGAAGGCACGTTTCGCGAAGACCTGTACTATCGCCTCAACGTAATCCCTATCCGCGTCCCCGGCCTGCGCGAACGCCGCGAAGACGTTCCCCTCCTCGCCAATCATTTCCTGAAAAAATATGCTCCCGCGACCGGCAAAAGTATTCACAGCGTCGAAGCGTCATCGCTAGAAAATCTCACCGGCTACGACTGGCCCGGCAACGTCCGCCAGCTGGAAAACACAATCGAACGCGCGGTGGCGCTCGAAACGAGCGCCGAGCTTCGCGTCGAGTTGCCCGCCGAGCGTCCAAAAGCCCGCGCCGCCGCTGCCGGAGCCGAGAGTGCCGCCACCTACACCGTCGGCGCTGGCGCCGTGCTGCCCGAGGGCGTCAATATGGAAAACTACGTGGCCCAGATCGAGCGCTCGCTCCTGCAATCCGCCCTGTCGCAAACCCATGGCGTCCAGGTCCGCGCCGCCGACGTGCTAGGCATCTCCTACCGCTCCTTCCGGCACCTGATGAAAAAGTACGAGTTATAACTCAGCTCTCAATCATCTGAACGTCATCTTGAGCGGAGTCGAACGATCCCGACACCCCCACAGTGATTAGAACGCCTCGGCTTTGTCGCACGCATTCCAACTGCGAAAGCGGTTTCACAAAATCGCGGGATTCCTTGCCTGACTCGCGATTTCTTTCTTGACGAAACCCCTCTTCCGGCTATACTCATGCGTTTACCGAAGTTTTCTGAATTCTCGCTTGAGGGGGCGCGGAATTCGGAGAAGGCGGAATTAGTATCGCCGTGCATCTCGTTACCTCTCCCCCTGGAGCACGCGGTACCCGCCTGCGTTACTTTAATTTTTTCAACCGGCACGTTAGTCAACATCCTGCAAACGCAGGCAGGTTGAACTTATAAGACATCCTAAAGTCGGCTTTACCTAAGGAGAAAAGGACGATAGTTATGCTCCGTCCAGGCACGTGGGTTCTAGTCGCAACCTTCGCAATTGGGATGTTGGCAGCGCAACGTGCCCATGCAGGTCTCGTTAAGCTCGACGGGAAGGATCTCTATCTTGATCCCGGAGTGCCCTACACTCCCTTCGGTCTCCTTACTTGGTCGGAAACCGGCGTTGTCGGCCTCCGCGTCGATAAAGACGGTGGAGCTTGGATCGAAACCGCGCTCCCGCCGGCGTCGCAATCGCGGATTGAGCGCATCGGCAAGTTGCAACTCTCCGAGGCGGGCGATCCTGAGGGCAGGTTGACCGTCACCTACGTGGGCCTGGAAGCGATGTACCAGCGCCTCGAAGAACGGCATGCGGACGAAGTGGAGCGCAAGAAATATCTCGAAGACGGGTTAAGGTCGCAAATGGAAGCGGCGACGGATGTGGAACTCATTAATAAACCCGATTGGATAAGTTCGGAAACGCCCCTGGTCGCGGAGTTCGACCTGAAGGTTCCCGGGTGGGCGTCGAATGCCGGCAGGCGAGTGACGATACCTGCGGCTGTCTTTACGGCGGGAGAGAAGGGCGTTTTCGAGCACGCCCAGCGTATACATCCAATCTATTTCGCCTTTCCACACCTGAAGGCGGATGACCTGACCATCGAACTACCATCAGGCTGGCAAACGAGCAGCGTGCCGCCGCCGCAAAATCAGGATGGACACGTCGTGCTCTATACGTTGAAAGTCGAACAGGGCCCAAGAACGGTGCGGCTGACGAGAAAATTTGCCGTCGATTTCATGATGTTGGAAGCAAAATACTATCCCCCCGTTGCGTAATGTTTTCCAGATGGTGAGAACAGGGGATGGCGAGCAGATCATCCTCCAACCAGGAGAGATTCATGCCAGTAACTAAGCAACTTACTATTCATCGTCTGTTGCTGTTTTTATCTTGTGTCATTCTCTGCGGCGCAGCTCGGCAGGCCAAGGCATCGCTCGGCTTCCAGACCATTTCGCAGGACGAGCTCAAGATGACCAGCGAGCCTCAGGCGCCCGGTGCGCCCGCCATCATTTTATTTCGCGAGGTCGACCGTGATGACAACATTCACACTCCTCACGAAGACAATTACTTTCGCATCAAAATCCTCACCGAAGAGGGCCGCAAGCACGCCGATATCGAGATACCCTTCCTGAAAGAAAATGAAAACGTAGTGGCCCTCAAAGCTCGAACCATCCGGCCCGATGGTTCGGTGGCTAACTTCGAAGGCAAGGTTTTCGAAAAATATTTGCTCAAGGGAAGATTTGAAGGAAGGCAATTGAAGGTCCTGGCAAAAACCTTCACCCTCCCCGACGTCCAGGTGGGCAGTATCATAGAGTACTCCTACACTGTCGATTATGGCGAATACAAGCTCTTCGACTCGCATTGGATTCTGAGTGATGAGCTGTTCACCAAAAAAGCGCTGTTTACGCTGAAACCGTTCAACGACAGCTACTACGGAACGTATTCGCTACGGTGGAGCTGGAACACTCTGCCTGCCGGCGCCGTTTCGCCCAAAGAGGGGCCCGACCACATCGTTCGCATGGAGGCGAACAACATACCGGCATTCCAGAGCGAAGATTTCATGCCCCCTGAGAACGAGTTGAAGTCCCACGTGGATTTTATTTATGAAGAGGGCTTCTCCGAGAAAGATCAGGCCAACTACTGGAAGCATTTCGGAAAGCAGCGAAACGGGCAATTGGAAAGCTTTGTAGGCAAGCGTAAAGCGATGGAAGAAGCGGTCGCCCAAATCGTTGCGCCCAGCGACTCGCCCGGGGTTAAGCTGCGCAAGATCTATGACCGCGTCCAGCAACTCCGCAATACGTCCTACGAAGTCGAAAAGACCGAGCAGGAACAAAAGCTCGCCAAGGAAAAAACTGTAGAAAATGTAAACGTTGAGGACATCTGGAAACGCGGCTACGGTAACGGAGTTCAGCTGACCTGGCTGTTCCTCGGATTAGCGCGGGCCGCAGGTTTCGAATCCTACGGGTGCTGGGTTTCCGCCCGCAACGAGTATTTCTTCACCCCGGTCACAATGCAAAGCTCGAAATTAAACGCCAATGTTGTGCTCGTCAAACTCAATGGCAAGGACGTTTATTTTGATCCCGGAGCGGCTTTTACCCCATTTGGCATGCTGACCTGGTTCGAAGCCGGCACCGTTGGTTTGCGGCTAGATAAGGACGGTGGCACTTGGATTCAGACCGCGCTGCCACAGGCTTCCGAATCGCGCATCGAACGTGTCGGCAAATTGAAGCTGTCTGACACAGGTGACCTCGAAGGCAGACTGACCATCACCTACGTCGGCCTGGAAGCCATGTACCGGCGTCTTGAGGAACGGCACGCGGACGAAGCGGCGCGCAAGAAATATTTGGAGGATGGGCTAAAGGGGCAAATTGAAGCTGGAACAGAAGCCGACCTTAGCAACGAGCCAGACTGGGCGAGTTCAGAAACGCCGCTGGTCGCGGAGTTCGACCTCAAGATTCCGGGTTGGGCGTCGAATGCCGGCAGGCGCGTAATGATTCCTGCAGCCGTCTTTACGGCTGGAGAGAGAGGTGTCTTCGACCACGCCAAGCGCGTATACGCAATCTATTTTGAATATCCCCAGGTGAAGGCGGATGACGTGACCATCGAACTCCCAGCGGGTTGGCAAGTGAGTAGTGTGCCACCGCCGCAGAATCAGGATGGACACGTCATTCTCTACACTCTGAAAGTCGATCAGAGTCCGGGCACGGTCCGCCTCACGAGGAAATTCGCCGTCGATTTTATGATGTTAGAAGCGAAGTACTACACCGCATTTGCGTAACTTCTTTCAGGTAGTAAGAACCGGCGATGGGGAGCAGATAGTCCTGCAACCAGGGGAAATCCATGCGAGTAACATCGGTTACTGCCTTCGTTCCGCGCGCCGTTGCCAGCAGCGACGCTCCTCAATGGATGCATTCTCTGGTGGGCGTTACGTTGCCTTCCTATGACGACAAGACCGACGCTGTGTTGCTCTATTCCGAGACCAACGTCACAGTGTTGTCGACGGACAAAATCAAGACCCACGTGCGCCAAGCCTTCAAGATCCTGCGGTCGGAAGGACGAGAGCGGGGAACAGTCAGGGTTTATTTTAATCCCACACGCAAAGTTACAAGTCTGCACGGCTGGTGCATCCCGGCTCAAGGCAAGGATTACGAAGTTAAGGACAAGGACGCTGTAGACTTTGCCGCGCCGGCCGAAGGCGGCTATTTGATCGAGGACACAAAGCTCAGAGTGCT
The DNA here is from genome assembly GCA_003132405.1 of Acidobacteriaceae bacterium. Lineage (GTDB taxonomy): Bacteria > Acidobacteriota > Terriglobia > Terriglobales > Acidobacteriaceae > Acidiflorens. The sequence continues at coordinate 115,330 of PKXQ01000109.1, forward strand.
GCGCATTCCGGCGCCCGATACCGGAAACATTGTCGGCTACGAATATGAGGTCGAGGAACAGCCCTTCTGGTTGCAGGATACCTGGGACTTCCAGGGAATCGATCCGGTACGAGAGAGTCATTATTCGCTGCAAATTCCTGCCGGGTGGAATTTCAAAGCTTCCTGGGCTTCGCACCCAGAGGTGAAGCCGGACGAGGGCCGCGGCAATGTACTGCAATGGCAGGTTAGCGATGTGAAGGGAATTAGACGGGAACCTGACATGCCTCCGCTGGAGGGCGTGGCGGCGCAGATGATCGTGTCATTCTTCCCCTCAGGTGGAACTTCGCAAAAAAATGAGTTCGCCAATTGGGATGGAATGGGAAGTTGGTATGGCAGTCTGATTAATGGGCGGATGGACACGTCGGCGGCGATGAAGCAGGAGGTAAACAACCTGACCGGCGCAAAGACCTCGCTGCTCGCCAAGATACAAGCCATCGCGGTTTTTGTGCAGCACGACATTCGCTATGTCTCGATCGCGCTCGGCATCGGTGGCTGGCAACCCCACGCCGCGCCCGACGTTTTTACACGTCGCTACGGAGACTGCAAAGACAAAGCAACGCTCATGCGCACCATGCTGCGCGAGATTGGCGTCGAATCCTACCATGTAGTCATCAACACAGAACGCGGCTCCGTTACGCAAGATTCACCGGCGCACAATGCCTTCAACCACGTGATACTCGCCATCAAATTGCCCGATGAAGTGGCGAAGGATCCTTCGCTGATTGCCACAATGCCGCATCCCAAACTCGGTAAGATTTTGTTTTTCGATCCCACCAATGACATAATCCCCTTCGGCCAGATCGGCGGTTACCTGCAGGCCAATTACGGACTACTGGTAATGCCCGAAGGCGGTGAACTGGTCGAGTTACCCCAGCAACCGTCGGCGATGAATAGCATCCAGCGCGTCGGCATGCTGACGCTCGACGCCAGCGGAGTATTGAAAGGGGATGTCAGGGAAGTGCGGCTCGGAGATCGCGCAGCATCGGAGCGCTACCGATTGCGCGCCGTCACCAAGAACGAAGATCGCATCAAGCCGATCGAAGGTCTGCTCGGTGGCTCGCTTGCTAACTTTCAAATTGCGCGTGCAAGCGTGGTCAACCTCGACCATGCTGACCTGCCCTTCGGTTTCAACTACACTTTCCAGTCCAGCAATTATGCCAGGAGTGCCGGCAATCTTCTGCTGGTGCGGCCGCGAGTGCTCGGCAGCAAGTCATCCGGAATACTCGAGACCAAAGAGCCGCGGAAATTTCCGCTCGAATTCGACGGCCCATCCCGTGATACGGACAGCTTCGACATAGCGCTGCCTCCGGGCTATGAAGTGGATGAACTGCCGCCGCCAATGGATGTCGAGTACAGTTTCGGCAGCTATCACAGCAAGACCGAAGCCAGCGGAAACGTCATCCACTACACGCGCAGCATGGAAATCAAAGAGCTGAGCGTTCCCGTCAGCAAAATGGATGAGCTGAAAAAGTTCTACCGTATGATCGCATCCGACGAGCGCAATACGGCCGTGCTGAAACCGGCGACTGGCGGAAAGTAAGGCTATTCGAGAGATTTGGTCGGGGAGAGAGGATTTGNNCTCCGACCCCCTGGTCCCGAAGTAAGGAGTTAAGTCTGTAACTGATTGGTCTGGTTGCGCTTACGAATCGGTGATCTCAGTTCAAATGCGTCCTGGCGCCCCAGGTGATTCTTAGTCGCGAGTCTAGAATTTGCGAAAGAGTGAATGCCATGAATACTTAATCGTCTCTCTTCCCAAAGATAAGAACTAGCCTGAGCGTCCTTAGCTAGAGCCACTGGGTGAGCCGATTGACATTGCCGAATTGGCCAAGTTCGAGGGTGGTAACGCCGTCAAGTCGAGGTTGTGCATCACCACGATTTGCCACTGACGTGACGCGGCGATTTTTGTACCAGGTGGAATGAGAGAGAATCCACTTGGAGGAAAAGCGGGTCATGCCAATCCAGAGATACAAGCCAGAGCAAATCGTAACGATGCTGCGGCAGATTGAAGTCGGCATCGCGAACGGTAGGGACAGTATCCGGCGCCCTCGAAATCTGGTCAGGAAGTGAGCTTTCCATGTCTTCGACCGGGTTTAACCGGAGAAAAAGCCGCCAGTGCCAATCCAGAACTTCGCGAAAAATTTAAGGGATCGCTGGAAAGACCCGAGTGGCAACTGGGTCAAGACCTGCTCGATTTTGACCACGACCCCCAATGCTGTGACCTCAGCCGTCCACGACCGCATGCCAGTCATCATCGACCCGGACGGCTACGATCTGTGGCTCGATCCGGGAATGAACGATGCGGATGCGGCGTCCGAACTGCTGAAGCCCTGCGACGCACGGCTGATGCGGTGCTATCCGGTGAGCACTCGAATCAATCACGTGGCGAACGATGATGAAGAATGCTCCGTGGCCATTGAACTCGCCCAGATTCAGAATCGTCTCTCCTTCTGAGAGCCATTGATTGTCCTGGGACGCTAGGGCACCGCCGCGAAAGAACGGCCGCCGTTCGAGTTGTCTTTGGATGTTCGACCATTTCGCACAGTTCACTTGTGCGACTCGGGCTCCAGACAGACGGCACATCGTCGGTCCAAGTCATTCCGCAGTGAGCTGCTAACAGATGCAACCGACAAGAGCAGTCCACTTTGCCGCAGGGATGCTATGCATGAGGCGCGCCCTTAGCGGGCCAAACCAATTCGTGAGAATTGAGTACAATGCTCAGCAAGGACCCTGATGGTCCTCATAAGTCTGGTGGGAATGCTGGTCGGCATCTTGCGTTGTTCCGGCGCCCTGGATTTTGCGGGGAATAATTTTGGATCGAACGCTGGATCGGGCGTTGAATCGAACGACGGTGCGAACAACCATCGAGCTGATGTGTCAGTGGGCGCGATGACAGGATCGGGGAAGCTTCTGCTTTTCGGCGGTCTGACGTTAGCCGTCATCGGCATGCTCTATGGCCTGCAATATGCGCTTTTCACTGAACACCAGACGCTCGATCACATGGGAGGATATCTCGCCCAGTCTTTTACCGCAGCGGCCAGCCGGAATGCGTCGCAGTCTCAAGCCGCGCTCGAAGAGTATCGCGAAACCAAGTACGATTATGTTCGCCAGGTCGACGCTCACTCTCACGAGGTCGGCCTAGCTATGCTCATGATGGTTCTAGGTGTGATTTTCGAACGCGTGAATTTCCGCGAAGGAATTCGGCGTCTTGTTGCGCTTTCTCTGCTGGCAGGCGGCGCGTTATTCCCGGTGGCAGTCCTTCTTCAGACGTATCATCATGATGCAATAGCGTTGAAGGGGTTGGCTGTGGCCGGTTCCGGGCTGGTCATCGCCGCGCTTGCGGCTGCAGCTTGGGGATTTGCCCGGCCGCGCGCGGCTGCTCAGGAAAGTCGTTTAAATTAAGGGTTGTAGCTAGGAACAACGAATCACAATGTATCCGCGATCATTTCATTATCATCGGGCTCGGTCATTGCAGGAAGCAGTCACCATGCTCGGCCAACTGGGCGAGAACGCGAAATTCCTTGCCGGGGGGCAGAGCCTGATTCCGTTACTCAAGCTTCGCTTCGCCAATCCTGAGCACCTGGTCGACCTGAACTTTATCGCTGGCACCTCCTTTATTAAACAGGAAGCGGGGGCACTTCATTTCGGAGCAATGAGCCGTCATGCCGAAATCGAACACTCCGCCCTCGCGCGAAAAATTTCGGTGCTGCACGATTGCGCCGCTGGAATTGCCGACGTCCAAGTGCGAAACCGGGGCACCATCGGCGGATCGCTCGCGGAAGCCGATCCAAGCGGCGATTGGGCCAGCGCCTTGATCACGCTTGACACCGCCGTTCACTGCCTCGGACGGAACGGCGGGCGCACCATCCACTTGAGCGACTTCATCAAGGACGCCTACACTACAGCGCTGGCGCACGACGAACTTGTAACCGAAGTTGAAGTGAAGATCCCGCCAAAGGGCAGCGGCGGAGCTTATCTTGCCTTCAAGCGGAGCGCCCCCGTCTATCCGAGCGCCAGTGTGGCCGTTCAACTTACCATGGCGGGCGACGTCTGTCAGGATGCCGCCATTGCTCTCGGCTGCGTCGGTCTGACCGCAATCCGTGCGACAAACGCGGAGACGGCGCTTCGCGGTCAGATCCTGAACGACAAAACTATTTCCGCCGCCGCCGAAGAGGCTCGCGCTGCCGCCGATCCTCAGCCTGACATGCGAGGATCCGCCGAATACAAGCGCCAACTCGTCGTAGCTCTGCTGAAGCGCGCCATTCAGATCGCCGTGCGTCGCGCCCGCGGAGAGCAAGTGGAAGGTGCCCATCTTTATGCATGAAACTTCTGTGCCTGAAACGGCAGCCGTGGAAAACATTGCAGTCACCATTCGCGTAAACGGCAAGCTCTACGCGCGGCAGGTTGAACCGCGTCTGTTGCTGGTCGAGTTCCTGCGCGAGACGTGCGATCTCACCGGAACGCACGTTGGTTGCGACACGACGTACTGCGGCGCTTGCACCGTGCTGATGAATGGGCAGGCGATAAAGTCGTGCACGATGTTTGCAGTGCAGGCCGATGGAGCGGAGATAACGACAGTCGAAGGACTTGAGAAAGATGGCAAGCTCGACCCTATTCAAAAGGCTTTTGGCGATTCGTACGGCTTGCAGTGCGGCTACTGCACGCCGGGCCTGATGCTTTCTACTCATCAGTTGCTCGCCCATAATCCTGAGCCGAGCGAAAAAGAAATTCGCAAGGCCATTGCAGGCAACACTTGCCGCTGCACCGGCTATATGAACATCTTTAAGGCCATTCAACTTGCCGGCCAGAATATGAAAGGGATTTGACATGGCCATCAAGTTTTCCGGCGTATTCGAAGTCAAAAAACAGCCCGAAGAGGTCTACGATTTTCTTACCGACCCGAATCGATTTGCTTCGCTGCTTCCGGATTTCCAAAACTTGACCGTACAAGACGCGACGCATTTTACGCTCAAAGTTAACGTAGGTATCTCCTACATCAAGGGCAGCGCAGACGTGAAGATGGAACTGGCCGAGGCAGAGCGCCCGGGCCACGCGCAGTATAAAGGACAGGGTGCGGTCGGAGGAGGAAGTGTAACGCTAGTCGCTGGCTTTGACCTGGCGCCGGTCGTCGACGCCACTGGAGCCGTGCTCGCCACCAAAGTCAACTGGCAGGGCGAAGCGCAGATTTTCGGCCGCCTCGCGTCCGTGGCGGGGGGCATGCTTGAGCCAATCGCCAAGAAGCAGATTCAGAAATTGATCGATGGACTGCAGGCAGCTTTGACCTGATTGCGTGGGCGCGCATGCTTGCCCGCATAATCATGCCTGCCCGCATAATAAGGATAAGGGAGCATTAATAAAGTGGTGGAAGAAAAAGAGAAAAAGAACGGCGGACGCTGGGTAGGCGCCTCCCTCCCTCGAAAAGAGGAAGACCGTCTGCTGCGCGGCCGCGGCAAATTTGCGGATGATATCAAGTTGCGTGAGATGACCTATCTGCGCTTCGTGCGCTCTTCCTATGCGCATGCTCGCATCATCAGCGTAGATACCTCCGCCGCGGAAGCATTGCCAGGCGTTGTCTGCACAATAACCGGCAAGGAAATAGCCGCCCAAACCCATCCATTTATCGAGATTGCGCCCGATCATATCCAGAAAGTTCGCGACTATCCCATGGCTGTCGAAAAAGTCCGCTACCAGGGGGAGCCGGTCGCCGCAGTAGTCGCCGAATCTGCCAGCCTCGCCGATGATGCTGCTGAGCTTGTTCAGGTCGAATACGAACCGCTCGAGCCCGCGATCAATGCGGAGGAAGCGTTGTTAGACAAAAGCATCCTTCACGAAGAAGCCGGGACAAACCGCGTCTGGTCCGGCACATGGGAATTCGGCGATGTGGAAAAAGCGTTTCGCGATGCGGCCTATGTGGTGACCATCGACCACATGCACTTCCATCGTTTTTCTTCGACGCCGCTTGAGAATAACGTCGTGATCGGACAATGGGAACCGAAAGAAGATCGCATCCATTACTGGTGCAATAATTCATTCCCTTCGTTTGCCATCCAGTTTCTCGCAGCGCACCTAGCCGTCCATTTTGATCGCATCCGCGTGCAGACTGCCGACATCGGCGGCAGCTTCGGCATCAAGATCACTAGTTATCCGCAGATGTCGGTGTGTGCCCTGGCTTCGAAAAAAGCCGGAGGGCGCCCGGTGAAGTGGGTGGAAACCCGCTCAGAGCACATGGTTTCGAGCGCGCACGGCAACGAACGCACCTTCCGAGACACGCGCGTCGCTCTCGACAAGAACGGAGTCATCACCGCGATCGCCTCGCGGCATATTGACGACTGCGGTGCCTATCCACGCTATGAGCCTCTCGGCTGCGTAATTTATTCGCAAGTGTTCTGCGGTACCTATCGCTTTAAAAACGCTCGCATCGAGTTCACCCAGACTGTCACTAATAAGTGCCCTGTCGGTCCGAATCGCGGCTACTCGCGCATGCAGCACCTGTGGTTCCTGGAGCGTGTCGTCGACATCTGTGCCTACGAAATCGGAATTCCCGCGGACGAAATGCGCCTGCGTAATTACATTCGCCCGGAAGAATTTCCTTACACCACTCCCAACGGATGCGTGTATGACTCGGGCAACTATCCCAAAATGCTCGAAGTCGCCAAGAAACTGATTGGATGGGACGACTGGAAGAAAAAACAAGCCGAAGCGCGCCAGCAAGGGCGCTGGATTGGCATCGGCATCGGCACCACGCTCGATTCCGGAACCAACAACTTCGGCCAATCGCAGATCATAAACCCCTATGCACCATTCTCCGGCAATTCGCAAGGTGCGAACTGCAAGCTCGATGTTTATGGCGAGGTCGTGGTCGCCGTCGGTTCGTGTCCGCAAGGCCAGGGACATGAAACGGTCTCTGCGCAGGTTGTCGCTGACGTCCTCAACATCTCGCCGGATCTGATCACCGTTCGCACCGGCTTTGATACCGAGCGCAACGTGCATACCGGTTTCTCCGGAACCTACGCAAGTCAATTTGCGGTTTCCGGCCTATCGGCTGTGCACGGCGCAGCGCAGAAACTCAAAGCCGAGATGAAGCGCCTGGCCGCCTTTGTGCTGCAGACAACGCAAGATGACCTGGAATTTGGAGTCGGCGAACAAGGACCGGAGATCAAAGCCAGAAGCACCGGCAAATCGATCAACTATTGGAGCCTTGCGAACATTGTCAATGTGAATAGCGCCGTACTTTCTGAGGAATTGCAGGACGTCACGCTCAACTGCCGCTACATCTGGCGCGCTCCTTTCAAAGTTCCCGACAGGGAAAAGAAGTATGGCAACCTCACACTGACCTACTCATCGCAGTTGCACATCGCCGTCGTCGAGGTTGACCGCGATACTTTCATTCCCAGGATTCTCGACTACGTTGCCGTGGATGATTGCGGTGTAGCCATCAATCCTGCGATTGTCGAGGGTCAAGTCTATGGCGCAACCGCTCACGGTATCGGCGCTGCGCTGATGGAAACCTGCGCTTACGACGCAGTCGGCAATATGCTGACCAGCACTTTCAGCGACTACACGCCGATCACCGCGATGAATATTCCAAAGATTAAGTACGGATATATTTCGACTCCTTCGCCCCATACCTACAGCGGGGCAAAGGGAATGGGCGAAGGCGGCGCAGCTCCGATTCATACGATTTCCGCGGCATTGCAGGACGCTCTCTTTGCGGAAGGAGTTTTCATCAACGACTCATTTAACAATGGCGACAGCATCTTCCGTTCGCTTCAGCAACGCGAGGGAGGACAACTGTCCAATTTGGTGAGGATGGAGAAACGTTGAAACACGTTGGATGTTGTTCTAGAGAATAATGAAGTAAAAGAATCATGAAGAAAGTCTGCATTATCGGTTGTGGCGCGATCGGCAGCCTCTATGCCGCTCATCTGGCGCGTGTCGCCGAGGTTTGGGCGTTCGTACGCCGCGAAGATCACGCCCGCGCCCTCAATCGCGAAGGCCTGCGGGTCACGGGAACGCACGAATTTTCTGTCGCACTCAAAGCCACGACAAATGCAAAGGATTTACCCGATTGTGATTTTGCCATTGTCGCGACAAAGGCGACCCAGGTCGCAGAGTCGATTCGGCCGGTGGGTCGTTGCCTCGACAAGGCTGCGATCCTCTCCGCTCAAAATGGATTGGGCAGCGAGGAGATCATTGCAAGTCACACCCGCGGCTATGTGATCCGCGGAACGACTTTCATGAGCGGCACACGCCACAGTGACACTCACGTGCAATACGAGCTCGACACCCCAACCTGGATAGGCCCGTTCGAGCCCACCGGCACGCCCTACCTGGCAGTGAAAGAGGCGGCGGACTTACTTGTAGCCGCGGGACTCAAGGCGCAGGCGCTCGAAGATGCCAAACCCGCGCAATGGTCAAAGCTGATTTTTAATGCGTCGGTGAATAGCGTTTCTGCCCTGACCGGCCTACCCCACTCACGGCATTTTGCCGACGAAGCGAAATTTTCTGACCTCGGTCATCTTCTGCACTCTTTAATCGATGAGGGCAAATGCGTGGCGGCGGCCGCCGGGATCAAGCTTCACGACGATCCGTGGGAAATGAACAAGCTTGGCGCAATGACCAATCATCCGCCTTCCATGTTGTATGACGTGCGGCATCAATTGACGACTGAAATCGATTTTCTTTCGGGCGCGATCGCCGGCGAAGCAGAGCGTGCCGGAGTAAAAGCGCCGCTGCATACCGCGGTATATCGACTCATCAAGGGAAAAGAAGCGGCCTGGAAGTTTCAGGACGAAAATAAACGCGCGACCGTTCATTGAGCTGGGCGTTGTGACCACTATGGCTTGGCCCGTAGACAAAATCAAACTCGACCGCGTTCGCGCCCTGATGAAGTCTCAGGACCTTTCCGCCTTGGTCTGCAGAGCCCCCGACAATGTTCTCTATCTCACCAACTACTGGTGTATGAAGGGATATGACGCCGTCGTGTTCCCGCGCGAAGGCGAGCCCACGCTGATCGCCCTCGAGCCGCAACAAGCCGACGCCGAGCGTAACTCGTGGACAAAAGAAATTCTTTACTTCAAAGGCTACGATGAGCGCGATCCGCGCCCGCCGCAATTTCGCGCATGGGATCGTGCCTATGATGTCCTTAAGCAACGCGGCCTCACTGACAAGGTCGCTGTCGAACTCAACATGGGCACGCAGTCGGCCGACCGAATGGTGGGTGAACCAACCACTTTCATGCAGTCCTACTTCGAATCGTTCAAGAAATTCTGCGGACAAGTCGTCGATGCGACGCCACTCCTCAACGAAGCTCGCTCCATCAAGACCGATCAGGAGGTCGAACGCATGCGTTTAGCCAATGAGCTCGCGGCGCTCGCCATGGACTACACACGCGAACACATGCAACCTGGCATGAAAGAGAGCGAAGTCGGCGCCATGTATGAGGGATTCGTGCACGGAGTCGGCGTCGGCTACAAGGGAAAGGTCGAAATGGCGCGCGCCTTCACTCTGGTATGGTCGGGAAAAGGAATCGCCACTTTCACCGCTACCGGCGACCGCCCGATCCAGAAAAACGAGCCAACACTTTTTGAAATCTGGGTCTGCGTCGACGGCTATTGGACTGACCTCACCAAGAACGCCTGTCCCGGCGAATTGAAACCTGAATATCACAAGCTGCTTGATCTTCTACTTGGAGTTTTCAACGAGGGAGTTTCTTTCGCGCGCGATGGCGCGAGTTTTCCCGAACTCGACAAACTGATCCGAGCGCGCATCGCCGAAGGTGGATACCGCGGACAGCCCTCCCATCCAATTTGCCACGGTGTCGGTGCTCGCGCTCACGAGTGGCCTTATGCGCACCAGGCTGGCACCGGCAACATAAAAAAAGGAATGGTGCTGGCGATCGAGCCCGGCATTTACTGGCCCGGCGGCGGAGGCCTGCGGCTGGAAGACAATTTTTTGATCACTGAGGCCGGCAACGAAAAACTATGTACCGACCCAGATGACTTTCGTCTGGCAAAACAGTTATTAAAATCTGAGAACTGAGAACCGAGAACTGAGAACTACATAGTGTCCAGCGTAACCGCAAAATCAAAGCGCCCCTTCGATCGCAAGCTGCTCGATCCGAAACTGATCGAACGCATTGTCGCCGAAGTTCGCGAAGACGAAATTGTCGCCATGTCGACCGACGTGATCAACATCCCTAGCCCCACCGGTGAAGAACTGACGATGGCGCAGTACATGCAATCCGCCCTGCAGAAACTCAGTCTCGACATCTCTTGGCAGGAGGTTGAAGAGGCGCGCGCCAACGTAGTCGGACGCTGGAAAGGCTCGGGCGGCGGCAAGAACCTCATGTTCAACGGCCACATGGATACCTCCAACACTGGCCGCGAAGAATTTCTCACCGGCATCGGTTACAAACCGAACGCCGTCATTAAAGACGGCTTCATCTACGGACTCGGCATTTACAACATGAAGGGCGCGCTCGTCTGTTACACCCACGCCGTGAAGGCGCTGCAACGCGCCGGTGTGCGCCTCAAAGGCGATGTCATCATCGCCGCTGTCGCCGGCGAAATCGAAAAAGCGCAGTGGGGCGAGTTCAAAGGGAAGGAGTACCGCGGCTACGGATACGGCACGCATTACCTCGTCAATCATGGAGTGCTGCCCGACATGTGCATTCTCGGCGAGCCCACCGACATGCGCGTTGTTCTCGAACATTTTGGCTCGCTGTGGGTGCGTATTTCCTGCACAGGAATTTATGTTCACACCGCCTTCTGTGAAGGCCGCGAAGAAATGAATTCTATCCGCCGCATGATAGAACTTATGCCCCCAATTTTGAATTGGATTGAACGATGGAAAAAAAAAGCAAGCTATGGCGGGAAGAAAGCCATCGTGAATCTCGGCGGCATCCGCGGCGGGCATGCCTGGCGCGCCAGTCGCACACCCGAAAAAGCCGACTTGTTTCTGGACGTGCGCGTCCCCCCTACAATCCCTATGGCAGAAGCGCGTCGCGATATTCAGAGCCTCTTTCACTTACTCGAAAAGGCCCACCCCGCTTGGGGTCTGGAATTTGAAACCTACGTCTCGGTTCCCGGAGCGCGCATCAGCGAAGAGCACGAGATGATTCGGGCCATCGATCGTAATCACAATCGCATTACCGGGAAAACTCCGGAGCGGGAAGTCGTCACCTGGTGCTCCGATGCCAGCGTGCTCAGCCGCTACGGAGTTGAAACCGTAAATTATGGCCCCTCCAGCGGTCCCCGCGACAAAGAGGGAGAGAAAGTTCGCATTCAAACATTGGTTGATATCACGAAGATTTACGCGCTCACCGCCGCCGAGTTGTGCGGCGTAAGCGCGTAAAAGCATTTGTATCAGGGTCGCGACAGCAACTCCAAAACTTTTGCAAACTATATTTTCCTTAGGGCAGGGCGTTAGAGGTCATTTTGCCGAGTCAAAAAGAAATCGATCGTAGATATAAAAACATCCGCTCCCGTATGCAGGTCGCAGGATTGGACGCGCTCATCGTCTGCGGCAACCAGTACGCAGGATTTGAGGGCGCAGTCTTCTACACCTCCGGATTCGAAATCGTTCATCGTTACGTTTACGTTGTCATCCCTCTCGAAGGCGAACCCACTCTCGTCTTTCCGCGCGAAGCTCGCTGGATCGGCGACAAGAAAAAGCCGTGGATCCAAGATCAAGTGTGGCCCGACGTTCCCGGCCAGTGGCTGCGCGATCGCGCTGTCGAGCGCAAATGGAATCGCATCGGCACTTTTGGGATGAATTTCGTCATGGCGGTTCGCGATTATCGCGAACTCGCGCAAGGCTCCTTCGAACTCGTGCCCTTTGACCAGGAGTTCGACAAAGCGCGCGCCGTGAAGAGCGAAGAAGAACTCGTCGAAGTCCGCGACGCCATGGATATCATCGTCGATGGTTTCTGGGCGCTGATTGCCGGCTACAAGCCGGGCAAGACCGAAGCTGAAATCATGGCTCCCGCGGTCGAACGTTTCTTCGCTCGAGGCGCCGGCCCGCGCATGATGAACATTCTGCTCTCAGGCGAACGCGGCGAAGCAAACGCCTATTTCAAAGTTCCGGGCAATCGCAAAGTTGCGGGCGATGATCTTCTTCTTTATTCGCTCGAGGTCACCGGAGTCGGCGGCTACTGGGTTGAGTTCTCCCGCGCTCTCATTCAAGGTAAGCCGAGCGCGACCACACAGAAAATGGCGGAAGCGTATCCGCACGCGATGGAATCGGCGCGCAAACTAATGCGTCACGGTGAACTCGCCTCCACCGTGCATCGCACCGTGGCTGACATTTTCGCGAAACATGGCTTTGCGCTTGGCCATCTCTCCGGCCACAGCATTGGCATGACGATGCTCGAATATCCCGCAATCGGCGCGACCAGCGACGTTGCGCTCGAAGAGAACATGATCTTTTCGTTGCATCCGCAGGTCGTCGATCAGGATGGCAAAGTCTGCCTTTATACCCAGGATACTTATCGCGTCGGCAAGGCTGAAGGCGAATGCCTCGCCGACGTGCCGTGGAAATTCTTTAACGGCAGCGAGACCCGCGAAAGCGTGAAGCGAGGTTAGAGGTGAGAGGTTAGAGGTTAGAGGTTAGAGATCAAAGGTTAGATAAATTGCAGAGGATGATTCATCACCACGAGTTTTTCACCCCTGGAATCTGACCTCTGACCTCTTCAATCCCCTGAGGAGTTACAGTTTGCTGAAAGTCTGCATTATCGGTTGCGGCGCTGTCGGTAGCATCTTCGCCGCCCACCTCGCCCAAAAGGGCGCGGCCGAAGTCTGGGCCTACGACGTCTGGAAAGATCATGTCGAAGCCATCCGTACGAGCGGTCTTCGCATTTCCGGGGCCGCCGATTTTACGGCGAGACTGAATGCCACCAGCGATCCCCATGAGCTTCCACGATGCGACTATGGCATTGTCGCAACCAAAGCCATCCACACCCGCGGGGCGATCGCCCAGGCAGCCCACGCCTTCGATGAAAATAGCGCCGTCTGCTCCGTGCAAAATGGCGTGGGCAACGAAGAGATCATCGCGGAACATGTGACGCACGTAATTCGCGGTACGACATTTCCTGCCGGACACCCGATCGCTCCCGGCCACGTCGGCTTCGACATTAAAGGAGATACATGGATCGGCCCGTTTGAGCCGACGAATACGCCAATATCCAAAGTCGAGGAACTGGCGGGCCTGATCTCGCGCTCTGGCATGAATGTGATTGCCTTGAAAGACGCGCGCGGCGCGCAGTGGACCAAGCTGATCTTCAACGCCGCCACCAATCCTGTCGGCGCTCTGACGCTGCTGCATCATGGCGCCGCCACTCGCTTCGCGCCGACCGGCCAATTGTTCAACGATCTGATCGCCGAGGGCGAAGCCGTTGCCCAGGCTCTCGGCATCGAACTGCACGGCAACCCGCGCTCCCTGGTGCAAAAAGGAGCGAATGCTCCCGGCAAACATCGCGCCTCCATGTTGCAGGACGTGCTAGCCAAGCGGCAGACGGAAGTTGATTTCATGAACGGCGCCATCGTGAAGTGGGGCGAAAAAACCGGCGTGCCCACTCCATTAAACAAAGCAGTCTGGGAATTGACCAAAGGTCTGGAGCATTCATGGAGCGACCCGGAGTAAAAAAATCATAAGGTGTCAGGTATTTAGGCGCCAGGAAAATCCGGCATCATCATGAAGGAGCCTTTGCTTTTCCTGAGACCTAACACCTGAAACCTGAGATCTGAGCTATGACTATTCCATTTAACATCGGAGTTCTTCAACTCAGCATGGAGCCCGTCCACGAAACTGTGGCCATGGCCAAGGCTTGCGAAAATGCGGGCTTCGACACCTTTTGGATCGCCGAAGCCTATCCGTGGTGGCGCAAGCACTCTTTCGAGGCACGCTCCTCGACTGCCATTCTTGCCGTGATTGCGAGCCAGACTCGGCGCATCCAGCTCGGTTGGGGAATTATTTCTCCCTATACCCGTCACCCTGTCCAAATCGCGATGGAAGCGCGTGTCATGCAGGATCTCGCCGGCGACCGCTTCCTTCTCGGCCTCGGCGCGTCAAAGATCTTCATGAAAGAAATCGGCGAGGGCGAAGGCGAAAAAGTCGGCCCAGCCACAGTAATGCGGGAAAGCATCGAGGTAATCCGCGGCGTTCTAAAAGGCGACAAGTTTGAATATCAGGGCAAAGTTTTCGCCGCCAGCGTTCCACCCCTCAAGTCTGACGCGCATACCTCACGCAAAATTCCCCCTGTGTACGTTGCGGGAACCGGACCCGCGATGCAGAAACTGGGCGGGTCGCTCGGCGATGGCTTACTCACGGCATCAATCACCACGCCGGCATTCGTGCGCTACTCGAAGAAAAATATGGAGGAGGGCGCAGCCAAAGCGGGCAAAGATGCCTCCAACTTGATTCTCGGTTGCGTAATCGTTGGCAGCATCGGGCAAGATTCGAAAAAAGGGAAAGAAGGCGCCCGCGAACAGGCTGCCATGTATCTGGCCAACAAGGTCCAGAACATCAAAGGCTCCGCCGATGTGTTGCTCGAATCCGCCGGCATTACCTTCGAAGAATTGCAACCCGTGGCGGATGCGATGGAAAGAGCCGGCCGCAAATCCGCTGCCGAGGCTGTCAGCGACGAACTCCTGCGCAAGGTTTGTCCTATCGCCGGCACGCCTGAGGAATGCATTCAGAAAATCGAAGAATACCGAGACGCTGGCTGCACTCACATCATGCTCGAGATCTGGGGCGACGATCGCACCGGTCAGGCGAAATTATTTGGCGATGCGGTATTGCCTCATTTTAAAAAGTAAAATTCCGAGTGGCGGATAGTTGTCATCGTAACCAACTTCCAATTCTTTCGTTAAAATTTGAGCTGCCCTCACCACTGGGTAACCTGCAATGAAACTTGTGACCTTCGAAAACTCGGCGCGGCAATCCCGAATCGGTGCCCTTTTCAGCGAGGACCGGATTGTCGACCTGCACACAGCCTGCGCACTTTATCTGCGCGACGTTGGAAAAGAAACCATTTTCTACCGCCTCGCCGACGCTCTTGTTCCGCCTGATATGCGGGCATTGTTCCGGGGCGGAGACACAAGCCTGGACGCCGCGCGCAAAGCTCTCGACCACGTTGCGCGCCTCGATGCGAATATTACCGGTCCTCGTGGCGAAACTGTGCTTTACCAGCGCAGCGACGTTCAACTCAAAGCGCCCATCATCCCGAAAAAGTTTTTTCACACTGCCGGCAATTTTCGCGAACATCACGAAGAGGCGACGAAAGCCGGCTTCTCGCATCCCGTCATGCCATGGATTGTTTTCTTGCAGAACACTGACGCAATCATCGGGCCAGACGAGCCAGTAATTTATCCGGAGCACCTGACTCAGGAACTGGATTACGAACTGGAGCTGGCTGTTGTCCTCAAGAAGGCGGGCAAACACTTTACGCCGGAAGAAGCGTCCAGCTACGTCGGCGGATATGTAATTTTCAATGACATTACGGCACGCGACATTCAACGCCGCGAAATGAAATCGGGCGTGTTCAGCTTCTGCAAGGGAATCGACACGTTCTGCCCGCTGGGCCCGTGGATCGTGACCGCCGACGAAATTCCTGACGCCCACAACTTGGCGATGGAACTGCGCGTGAACGGTGAGTCACGCCAGCGCTCGCATTCAAGCAAAATGTCAGTCAAGATTCCGGAAATTCTCTCGCACTACTCCCCGATGGGATACAGCGCCGGCGACGTGGTCTCAACCGGAACGGTCTCTGGCGTGGCCGCTTTTTCCGGCGATCCGAAAGCATGGTACCTGAAGCCCGGCGACGTGATGGAATGTGAGATCGAAAAGATCGGCGTGCTGCGCAATCCGGTCATCTCGTGGGAAAAAGCGTACGGCCAGAAACCTGCGGCGCTCGCGACGCAAGAAACGACAAAATAAGACGTTTTTTGGACGGGGGGATTATGACCACCAATTCTAAAATCTGGGTCAGCGAGCTCAATGAGCGTCCGGAAGTGCGCGGCTCCTTTTCGACGACGCCTATCCGCTTTTACGACACGACGCTGCGCGACGGTGAGCAGACCGTCGGCGTTGTTCTCTCGCCGCAGCAGAAGCTGGAAATCGCCCGCAAGCTGGACGAGTTGGGCGTGAGCCGGATTGAAGCTGGCTTTCCCCGCGTTTCGGTGGAAGATGCCGAAGCCATCCAACTCATGCAGAAGGCGGGCATCAGGGCCGAGCTATGGGGATTTTCGCGTGCCGTCAAAGCTGACATCGACGAACTGGTGCGCTTGAACCTTCGTTATACCGTGATTGAAGCGCCAACCAGCGAGATCAAACTGAAAGCCTACGGCATTTCGCGCGAAGAAGTATTGCGGAAAATTCGTGATGCTATTTCGACGGCGCATCAGGCTGGCATCACGGTTGCGTTTTTCGCCGTCGATGGAACGCGCACCGAGTTGGAATTCCTGAAGACCGTTTACATGTCCGCGCTCGATGCTGGAGCAAAGGAATTAGTTGTCGTCGATACCATTGGCGCCTGCGGACCCGAGGCTGCGGAATATTTGACGCGACAAGTATGCCAGTGGGCCGGCAAAGATGTGCCCGTGCATTTCCATGGACACAACGATTTCGGTATGGCGACGGCCTGCGCTGTAGCGGCTGTCCGGGGAGGCGCAACCTGGGTCCAGGGCACTATCAACGGCATGGGCGAGCGTGCGGGGAATGCAGATATCGCCGAGATTGCGCTCGCGCTGCGCTGTCTCTACGACGTGCCGGTCGTGCTGAATCTCGAAAAGGTGCGCGAGGTTTCCGAGTTGGTGCAGCGCTCTGCCGGTTACACGCTCGAGGCCTGGAAGCCGCTGGTCGGCCAAAACTTATTCATGCGCGAAAGCGGTGCAGTAGCCACTCAGTTTCATCTTCCGGAGGCAATCGAGCCCTACGCGGCGGAACTTGTGCACGCAGAGCGTGGAATCGTTCTCGGTAAGAAAAGCGGGCTCGATAGCATCGACCTGAAATGCAAGGAACTTGGCGTTACGATCACGGCCGAGCAGCGCGGCCCGATCCTGGCTGCGGTCAAGCAAGCGGCAGTCAAACAAGCCGCCGCTGGCGGAGGCGGTCTGGTTAGCAATGACCAGTTTCGGCGGATTCTCGCCGCCACGCATCTTGGCTGAAATGGAGTGTCGCAAGTCTCGTTTTGAGCAATGACGAGGGACAGGTTGACAGGTTGGATTATCTGGCGCCATTCGCCGTGGCGCGATCCGAAACTAACGCGATTCCAGTTGGCCATATATGGTGGCGGCATTGTCAGAAAACGTTGCCTCATATTTGGAATATTGGCGAAAGTCGGAATACTTTTCCATGTGAACATCACGGCGGACCTGCTCGACCGTTTCGCCCTTCTTTTTCAGGGCACTTACCTGTCCGTAGAGGTCGTTGAGATAATCGCGGAAACGCTGCAGGTCCGATCTCGTGCCCACATCAAAGTGTCCTGGAACCACCTTTTCAATCGGCAAATCGAGAACCTGGTCAAGCGCAAGAATCCAGTTTTCGGCGCTGCCATCATCCATTGCAGGGCAGGAGTTATTGAGGGAAAGATCGCCCATCGCGATCGCATGCTGCTCTGGAAAATAAACGAGGGCATCGCCGGAAGTGTGAGCCTTGCCGGGAAAATAAATCTCTACCGGATAAGTATCAAGGTATAGGCGGATCCGATGCTGAAAAGTCAGATCCGCCGGGCGGAAGTGAAACCCCTCCATGCCGGGCGCCTTCATCAGGGCGACCGTCCGTTCGCGGGTGTAATCGGTACTGATCACAATCGCCCCTGCCCCAACTACCGAGTTTCCTTCCTGGTGATCGGGATGGTAATGAGTATTGACGACGTACTTGACCGGCAAGTTTGAAACCAGCCGTATGGCGCTCAAGAGCTTTGCACCCGCGGTGGCATTCAGGCCCGTGTCGACAACTAATATTCCCGTCTCGCCAACCAGGAACGTGGAGTTTGCGCTCGCATCGTTTTCTGAGACGTAGGCATAAAGATCCTTGCCGATCTGCTTGGTGGCCGCATGGACGGGGGCCAGCGCGGAGCAGAGAAGCACTGCTGTTAAAGCGAAGCGACTTTTTCGGCACTGCAAGCGAGTCGGCATCAGAAACTAAGTTTAAGCGCAAACTGTATCAGCCGGGGACCACCCGAGCCCAGGCCGACGTTGTTCTGTGCGGCGTCCGGCGTTTGAAAGAGCGTGCCAAAATTCGGAGCAGCCAGGATATTGCTGGGGAGGGCAAAGCTTTGGATGGTTCACGATATTGAAAAATTCGGCTCGAAACTGCGCGTTCACCTTTTCGCCGACTGCCGTGTTCTTCATGAGAGAAAAATCGAAGTCGCGGTAGTTGGGACCGACCACGATGTTGCGCCCCGCATCGCCGAAGGTGAGAGGAGCGTTGAGAACGAAAGCGCTGGTATTGAACCACTGCTGAACCGTATGAGGTCCGGCGTTCGGATCGCCCGCCACATTCGGCCGGTCGTTTCCCAAGCCGGTTCCGCTGAGGCTTTCGCCAGTTAGAACCGAACAAGGCTGTCCGGTTTGCACGGTAAGGATTCCGCCCATCTCCCAGCCTTTGCCCAACACGGCAGGCAACCGCTTAAGAGCTGGGACGTCATAATTAAAACTGACGCTCAGCCGTTGGCGGATGTCGAAGTCGGAATTGCCGCGCTCCGCGGCCAGATTGTAGTTATTTTGCGGAAAAATTGTGGTTGCGTTTGCGCCTGAACCGAAGAAGACTGAGGCGCCGTCAATGGAATGGGACCACGTATACGCGCCTAGGAACGACAGGCCATGACTGAAACGTTTGTCGAGCTTTGCCTGCAGGCTGTGATAGTTGGAGCTGACCGAATCCTGTGCCCGAAATAACTGAGCGAAGCCGAAGTAAGGAGTTCTTACAATGCTGGGCATCTGTCCATAAAGCTCGTTATTGTTCAGGAATTGCTCCGCGACTGGGGCAGGGATACCAATCAATTCCATCCGGGTAACAACATCGGGGACGAGCGTGTCAATCTGCTGCTTGGTAATGTAAGCCTGATCGATCTGCACGAACCGCGGCAGCTTAGTGCCGGTTGTGCCGACGTAGGCAAGACCCAACAACATGCGTCCCGGCAATTGGTGTTCAACGCCAATGTTGAAATGCTGCGCATAGGGCGTCCGCAGATTTTGCTGTGTGATGGTGAGCACTGGAAATCCGGATGGCGCGAAGGCGTTTGGCCAGCTTGCGAACGGAAATGAGTTGAAGAAGTCTGGCAAGTAAGGCGGGTTGAGCATCACGTTGCCGGGGATGTTCCCGATGATCGTTTCGTAGAACACTCCATAGCCTGCCCGCACAACCGTCTTGGCATTATTGAATACGTCCCACGCCACCCCGATTCGGGGCGCAAGATTGTTGTGATCTCCGTTATAGACGCCGCCAACTTGCACAACGGATGTATATCGCGGGCGCCAGGCGCACAGGTTTTATCGCATACTCCTGGTAGTCCACGTTCTAGTTTTCGCCTCCTTCCTCGCTGCCGGACAAAATTCAGCGGCGCCAGTTGTGATCCGCGCGGGCAGGCTTTTCGACCCGACATCCGGTCGTATGGTGGATCACCCCGTGGTGGTTATTTCCGGCGACAAAATTCAGACGGTATCGGAAGGCGACCCACCCGCGATTCCAGGCGCGACCGTCATCAATCTCGGAAACGTCACCCTCTTGCCAGGCTTCATCGATGTGCACACGCACTTGACCATGAATGCGGGCGGAGGCGGCTACGAAGGGTTAGGCATTTCTGCTCCGCGAGCAGCGCTGATTGGCGCAAAGAACACCCGCCTCACGCTCATGGCAGGATTCACTACCGTAAAGGAATGTGGGTGCCCAGGGCTATGCGGATGTAGCGCTCCGCGACGCCATCAACGCTGGGGACGTCATTGGTCCTCGCATGCAGGTTTCAGGTCCACCCATCGGCATCACCGGCGGGCACTGTGACAATAGCCTGCTGCCCTTTGAATTCCACCATTCAGCCGAAGGTGTGGCCGACGGCACTGAAGCCGTGATGCGTCGCGTGCGCGAAGTCATTAAGTACGGCGCTGATGTCGTCAAGTTTTGCGCTTCGGGCGGTGTTTTCTCCAAAGGCGACAATCCACTCCTAGAGCAATACAGTCCTGAAGAGATGACGGCGTTAATTGCGGAGGCGCACCGGCTAGGCCGAAAGGTGGCGACCCACGCGCACTCTGCGATTTCGATCAAGGATGCGGTGCGAGCCGGCGTTGATTCCATTGAACACGGAATTTTTATTGACGAAGAAGGAATCGAATTGAATGAAGCAGCACCACACATTTCTGGTGCCCACGTCCTTCCCGCTCTTTTGGTTTGAAGAGCACGAGTCCGAACTGCATCTTCCGCCCTGGGTCGTGGAAAAGGCTGCGATCATCATTCCCGCCGCGAAAACAAATGTTGCGTTGGCCTTCAAGGCCGGCGTGAAGGTTGCTCTGGGAACGGATGCTGGTGTTTATCCTCACGGGCTCAATGGCGGCGAGTTCTGGTCCATGGTGCAGCTTGGCCTTACACCTGTGCAGGCGCTGCAGGCCGGAACTGTGAACGCGGCCGAGTTGATGGGCTGGTCCGATCGGATTGGCGCCATCCGTCCCGGCATGTTCGCAGACATGGTTGCAATCCAGGGCGATCCCTTGCGCGATATCGAATTGCTGAAGCATGTGCAGTTCGTTATGAAGGATGGAGTGATCTACAAGGACGAAATTTCGCAACCGTCCTCGACGTCCCGAACGAAATAGCTTCGCGGCATCCTGAACGGACTATCAGGAGGGTACGTTATGCTGGCTGGGTGTAAGCGCGCTTTCTTTTTGCTGGTCTTGGCGACCATTCTTGCCGGAAGCCTTCTCGCACAAACCACACAGGGTGGCATTGTTGGTACCATTCGCGATCAGAAGGGAGCGAGTATCGCGGGGGTCTCTGTTACGGTGACCAGCACCGCGACTGGTCTGCAACGCGAGACGAAGACCGCCGACAATGGAATTTTCCGTGTTATGGCATTGCCCACCGGGACATATCAGATCAAGGCGGAAGCCTCCGGGTTTGCTACGACGGTGACGACCGGCATCGCGGTGGGTGTCGATCAAGTTCGCGATGTCGAGCTCGTCTTGAAGGTCGGTACCCGAACCGAGACGATCGAGGTACAGTCTGAGGCTGCACTGACCCAAACCGAGAGCTCAAAGATGGGTGAGATCATTGACAATCGGAAGGTCGAAGACCTTCCCCTCAACGGTCGCGATTTCGCGCAACTCGCGCGCCTGAACCCCGGAGTAGCTTCATCGGGCGGCGAAGGCGGTGTTTCAGGATATTCTTCAAACGGTCAACGGTCGACGTCTAATAATTTCATGGTCGACGGCGTCGATAACAACGATTACTTTGGCGGAACAGCCGCCCAGATACCATCGATTGATTCGATTCAGGAATTCGAGGTTCAGACCAACACCTTCTCCGCCGAGTACGGTCGCAACACGGGCTCAGTGGTCAACCCGGTTACTAAGTCGGGTTCAAACCAGTTACACGGGTCTGCTTACGAATTCTTTCGCAATGACGTGCTCGATTCCCGCAATTTCTTCAACGACTCAACGTTTCCGAAGTCCGCTTTGCGGCTGAATCAGTTCGGGGGAACCTTTGGCGGTCCCATCGTCAAGAACAAGACTTTCTACTTCCTGAATTACGAGGGATTCCGTCGCGCCGCCGGCATTACGCGAATCACCAATGTCCCAACTGCTGCCGAGCGGGCGGGCATGTTCACCGACCAGAACGGCAATCCGATTACCATTGCAGTGAATCCGGTCAGCGCGGAAATCTTTAACCTGTTTCCCCAGCCAAACCCGAATAGCGCCTCGGGCAACTTTATCTCCTCTCCCCCGCAGGGCGACTCCACCGACCAATTTCTGGTGAAAGTAGACCATAATCTGAGCGGCTCCGACACTCTGTCGGTAAGGTTCAGCCGGACTACGATCGACACTTTCTTCCCCTTCACACCGGGCCAGAGCGGAACCAATGTTCCGGGATATGGTCTGAACCAGACGGGCGCGAACGATCTGGTTGCCATTTCCTACACCCATGTAATCAGTCCGAGCACACTGAATGAAGCACGATTCGGTTTCACGCGTTCCGATATCTACCTCATAACTCAACTCGACCCTCAAGCTGCCACATACGGATTCAATACCGGGTACACCTCCGCTGCTCCATTGAACCTCGGTAACATCCCCATGCTGTCGTTCTCGGGAGGGTTTGTTTCAGGCAGCGCCGCCGTATCCAATCTGGGCGGTGGAATTGATCAGCCTAATCGCACTGCGACGAATACCTTTCAGTGGATTGACAACCTATCGCATACGACCGCCCGTCACTCGTTCAAGTTTGGGGGCGATGTCCGCTATGTACAGTTGAATCGGCTTTATGATTTGGCATTCAATGGCCAAATCACCTTCAGTGGGCTGGATAATACCGCCGGGACCGACTCCAGTGGAAATCCCGTGAACATCCCCAATCCCCTGATTGACTTCGCCCAGGGCATCCCTGACGGCGCTTTGCAATTTATCGGCGATTCGCATCGCAATTTCCGCACCACCAGCTACGGAATATTTGCGCAAGATAGCTTTAAATTACGTTCCAACGTCACCGTAAACTACGGGCTGCGGTATGAATTGAATACGGTCTTACACGAAGCTCATGGCCGTCTCAGCTCGTGGTGGCCACAAAATTACACCACCTATCTCAACCCTACCGATCCCACGATTCAAACCAACTTGCCCACCCTCGATGCTTCCGGAATCGTTACTCAGAACCAAGTGGGACTGACAGCAAAAGCTGCTCCAAACGTGCGCTTCGTTTGGGGTGTCGAAAATATTTAGCCCGGAATTCAGAACCCAGAGTCATCGCTCACGAATGCAAGTCGACAGGTTCGCGTAAAATAACTCCGCTTGATGCCGCTCTCAAGATCATTT
>PKXQ01000016.1 GCA_003132405.1 Acidobacteriaceae bacterium
ATGAACTCCCATGAACGTGGATGACCTACAGTGTTTTCCATCGGCGTTCATCCGCATTCATTGGGGGCACCCACTGGATTCGCGCTGGGAGGACTACGAGATGCGGAAAGGGTTTACGAGAAAACCACAAGGGGACGAGCCCGCGACGCGAGGCAAGAACTACATAACGCGGAGCGGGCTGCAGCGCCTCAAAGATGAGCACCGGTTTCTGCTCACCAGGGAACGCCCGGCCGTGACGGAGGTGGTGGCGTGGGCTGCCAGCAACGGCGATCGCAGTGAAAACGCCGACTATCAGTACGGCAAGCGGCGGCTGCGGCAGATCGATGGGCGGATTCGCTTTCTCACGAAGCGAATCGAAGCCGCGGAAGTGGTGGACCCGGAAGCTCCGAGAGCGGGGCAGCCGGAGACGAGGGCATTCTTCGGGGCGACCGTGCGCTATGCCAATGCCGCGGGAGCGGAGCGAGTGGTGAGCATCGTAGGCACCGACGAGGTCGATCTCAACCGCAACCACATCAGTTGGGTGTCACCTCTGGGGCGCGCGTTGATGAAGTCGGCAGCGGGTGACAGCGTAGTCCTTCAATTGCCGGGCGGTACAGAATACTTGACCGTGCTGGAAGTGTCTTACGAGCGCATTGATGTGGAACCGTTCCGTGAACCACCTGGATCCGAGGCCTCGGCAAAGGGACTCCCTCGCCGACGCTAATCACCTGACGAAGAAGAGACGAAACGGCACAGGTGGTGAAAGGGCGACGACCGTAATAGAGCTCTATCGGCTTTTGGCAAGCGACAGGAGATGAGTTGAGTCCTCATAAACGCGCTTCTCGTCATTTTTTCCGAGTTGTCGGTTAACCTTACCTTACCGGATTATGGAAGAGTTGCCCGTCACCCGTCCACAATCCCGCAACGTCCCAGAAGTGGCCTTCTGGCCACGTCGTTGGAATTCCGTCCCGGTACACCTTCACCTGAGCCCGTTACTCGGGAACAATCGTTAAGGCGTCAAGCTAAAAAAGGAACCAGCGTTGTCGGTCTGTTTTCACGGTGCGGCTGCGGGTATCGCTATGTGTTACTGTGCTCGCTAGGACAACGTGGGACTCTGCACTCGTCAAATGCTGGTTCGCATTTCAACTGTTCTAATGGCATTCATCTTGTCCGGAATGCCGCCATTATATGGTCGAGATCAGCCACCGAGTGTGGACGCTGCGCAGCCGATCGCAACTGATCGGCCGGCGTTTACGAACTCCAGCGTGGTCGTCCCGACCGGCAGCCTTCAGGCGGAGAACGGCTTCCTTGAAACTAGCAGCCAAGGGCAGAGCGTCGTAGACGGCCCGGAAACCCTAGTACGTTTTGGTGTCGCCAAGAGGACTGAGCTGCGTTTCACGGTGCCGGACTATTTCCACAACTTGACCACGAGCGGCGGCTCGGGATTCGGCGACTTTGCCTTCGGAGTAAAAGAACAGCTTGGCCCTACGCCGGGTAAATTCGACGTATCCGCAATCCTCTTCATCAGTTTTCCGACCGGCGCCAACGGCGTGTCCAGCGGCGGGTACGATCCGGGATTGCAAGTGCCGTGGTCGCGCGCGTTCTCCACAAACTGGACGGCGGCTGGAATGTTCTCAGTTTACTGGCCCACTCAAAGCGGCACGCGAAACGTAACCGGCGAGTCCACGTTCTTGTTAGATAGGCAATTGACGAAACCCTGGGATGCGTTTGTTGAGTATGCGGGCGACTTTCCGGAAGTTGGCGGTCCGCGCCACTTGCTGCATTTTGGAACAGCTCTAAAGATCACTCAGCAGCAACAGATTGATTTCCATGTCGGCGTGGGGCTATCGTCGGCTGCGGTGGATCACCTCGTTGGGATCGGCTATTCGTTCCGTTTTCAGGCTGTTCGTCGCTAGGCGAGCGTCCAGGTAAAGCTTGTTGTCTTTTAAACCCACCGACGCGACACTAGAATGCTTCAAGGAAGGGCGGCAGGGCAGATAGCGCGTTCCGAGACTGAATGATTGATTTTGAGACGCGTCGGTCGGCTGCTCCTGCGTAGATCGTGGATTTCTACAGCGCAATTCAATACGTGGTGTTTGTGGTCATCGTCACCGTCCTGGTGAAGCCCTTGGGCGGGTACATGGAACGGGTCTTTTCCAGCCAGCGAACTATACTTGATCGTTTATGTCTTCCCGTTGAGCGTCTCCTCTATCGCATTACTGCGGTTGACCCTAACGTGGAGATGACCGGCAAGGAGTATGCGACATGTTTCGTGCTGTTTCGCTTTGCCGGCACGCTCCTGTTGTATGGCATTCTCAGACTGCAACAATTTCTTCCTTGGTTCTTTCCGCAGTACCACACGACACCATTGTCCCCTGACCTGGCTCTAAATACAGCGATCAGTTTCTCGACAACCACGACTTGGCAGGCCTACGCGGGCGAGAACACTATGAGCTATTTCAGCCAGATGGTGGGACTCTGCGCGCAAAACTTCTTGGCTGGCGCGGCAGGGTTAGCCGTGGGCGTTGCCTTTATCCGTGGACTCGCCAGACAACTCTCCGACACAATCGGGAATTTTTGGGTTGATCTCACACGCGCCCTGCTGTGGATCCTGTTGCCGGGAGCACTGATCGGTGCCGTGCTGTTGGTCTGGCAGGGCGTTCCGATGAACTTCCACCGCTATGCCGGCTTCACTACCGTCGAGGGTACGCAGCAAGTCATACCGCAGGGCCCGGTAGCCGCACTGGAGATCATCAAGAATCTTGGAACGAATGGCGGCGGCTTCTTTAACGCGAATGGAGCTCATCCTTATGAGAACCCCACGCCGCTTGCGAACTTTCTCGAAATGTTGGCGATCGTACTCCTGCCTGCGGCCTTCACGAACACCTTCGGAAGGATGGTGGGACAGCCTCGACAAGGATGGCTTCTCTACAGCGTGATGCTGCTTCTCTTCGTCTTCGGACTAGTCTTCGTACATCACTTTGAACAGCGAGGGTTCCCGCACATCGGAAACGTGAATTCCCGACACAGTCGCCTCCAGTCCGGTGGGAACATGGAAGGCAAGGAGGTGCGCTTCGGCATTGGAGGTTCCACGCTTACGGCCGTCGTTACCTCCAACACAGCCACAGGGTCAAACAACTCAATGGACGACAGCTACACCTCGCTCGGCGGCATGGTACTGCTGGTAAACATACTGCTGGGAGAACTCGTATTCGGAGGACTCGGAACTGGCCTTTACAGCATGGTCATGGCCGCCGCGATTGCCGTGTTTCTGGCGGGACTCATGGTTGGGCGCACACCTGAATACCTGGGCAAGAAGATAGGGCCCTCGGAGAACAAAATGATCATGCTATATGCCTTGGCCGCGCCGCTGGTCGTCCTCCCGCTCACCGCGATTGCCGTAAGCACCAGGGTGGGACTATCCGGGCTGACGGTCAACACCGGCCCACATGGCTTCACGGGGATTCTGTTCGCCTACACCTCCTGCTTCGCCAACAATGGCCAAAGTTTTGCCAGTCTGAGTGCGAACACTCTGTTTTACAACCTCACCACGGCGTTGGCGATGATGGTGGGTAGGTTCGGCTTGGCGATTCCTGCATTGTCGTTCGCAGCTCTGTTTGGTCGTCAGAGAAACACTCCTTCTACGTCGGGAACTCTGCCGACCCATTCTTTGGTGTTTGGGGTCCTGCTCACGACCTGCTTGATAGTAATGGTGGCCCTGAGCTATCTTCCTGCCTTGGCCCTCGGTCCCGTTCTGGAGCGTTTGCTCTTGGGAAGATAGAGCGTTTGAATTAGTCGAAAAAGCTTACGAGAAGGGCAAACTCGGTGGCTACCGCTCAGGCCTTCTGCAACATCTGCCAAAGCAAAGTGTTAGCTGACACGATGTTGACTGACGACGATCTTCGGCGGGCGCTGGACCGCGACGAGGAGGTCAAAGTCATGCACGTCTTCGTGGACCAAGATGACAGTTCTGCTGACCACATCTGGAGTTTGGGTAGTCAGGAGAAGGAGAACCTCCGCAGGTACCTAAACTCGGGGCGGGGCTAGTCCACTTTATAGTGCCCGTTGAGACCGATCTTGGCCCGAATAGACCCGATTCGGCCATCTAGAACCAACGCTAACTCGTTGCACCTTTACGAATAAATTATGATTTTTTTATTCGATATTTACGGCTTGTGGTTTCCAATGGTCTGGCTTGAGTGATTCCGGCAACGATTCCGGCGCTGGGATCCGGGCCAGAAGGCTCCCTTGCTCGTCGAAACCCTAATGACGGTGCTGTGCACGGAAGGTATCGCATTTTATGGGCGATTCCTGATGGCGCTATATAAGGAGTGCAAGCCTCGTCCAGTCGGTTATTGGGTGCGTCTGCGACTCGGTTCTGGCGAAGACACAATAGCTGAACCGCCGGAGCGGAGAAAGCCCGTGACTCGCGCTGCGTGAGAATGGGTTGAAACAGAACATCATGGAGATCAACTATGTTAGGGCGAATGAAGATTGCAAGGTTCATCGTGATCATCGCAATGTTGATCACGACTCTTGCCATGCCTGGGATCTCAGTCGCACAGAAGGCGGCGGCTCCGAAGCCCCAGGATAAACTGGCGATCGGACAGGAACAAGCCGAGCAATTGTTGCTCCTGATAGATACCGACAAGAGCGGCAAGATCTCGAAACAAGAGTGGATGAAGTTTATGGAAGCGGAGTTCGATAGACTGGATCAGGACAAGAAAGGGCAGTTGGACGTCAAGGAACTGACCCAATCGAAATTGCGGGTAAGCCACTTCATAAATGTGGGGAAGTGACACTCTCAATAAAAAATCCTGGCCCACTCATCGCCCTTTCAGTTTCCGCCTGCGGATGCGAATTCGATTGTGAGTTGCAGTTTTATTTGGTCGTCGGAGACGCACCCTTTTTTCGTCGGCAACTCTGCGGACCCATTTTCTTCGTTGGGGTTTCTACTCACGACCCGCTTGATAACGATGGTGGCCTTGAGCTATCTTCCTGCCTTAGCCCTAGGTCCGGTGTTGGAACGATTGCTCCTGGGAAGATAGAGCGTTTGGAATTCACATCGCATGCTCGCACCGCGCCCTACCAAGCTCCGTTCGCAACGCGACATTAACCTGTGGCGGATCCCACTGCAGCTCTCGCTCGCCGCAGTTGCGCTGTTCGCGATTACATTGGTTCCGGACATCCTCGACAAGTATCGTGTTATTCACATCCCGTCGTGGTTGACGATGGGCAGCATCGACGACGCACGCGCCATCCTGTCGGCGATGATGGGCGCAGTCGCGACCGTACTCGCGCTGATTTTCTCGGTTGCACTGCTTGTGCTGTCGATGGTCTCGACGCTGTTTGGCCCGCGCCTGCTCTATCGGTTCCTGCAAGACTGGGTTACCCAGGTCACGATCGGCATGTTCATGGGCACGTTCGTGTACATCTGCCTCGTCTTCCTCGTCACGCATCAGGATCCGCGGTCGTCGTTCATCCCGCAAATCTCGCTGATCACGGCCTGGATGCTCGTCGTGCTCAGCTTCGGGTTCCTCGTCTACTACAGCCATCGGGTTGCGAAATCGATCCAGAACCCCGACATGATCGGAGCGATCGTCGACGATTTGTACGTTGCGGCCGGCAGAGCGCACGTACCCGGGCCTGGAGAGGGCACTGGCGCGGTGCCCGACGCCGCCGCAATTCTGCACCAGGCTGAGACCGGCGCGGTCTGGTCGTGTCCGAAGAGCGGATATCTGCAACATGTAGATCACGGCACGCTGGTCGCGGCCGCGCGCGCGGCCGACGCACTGATCGTGCTGAGATTCCGTCCAGGCCAATTCGTGCTCCGCGGCGAGCCGCTCGCATCAATCGTCCCAGCGGACAAAGTCGGCACGATCGAGGCCGCGCTTGATCGGGGAATTCACATCGGCCGTCACCGCACGCTCACGCAAGATAGCGAATTTGGGATCGCCCAGGTCGTTGAGATCGCGATTCGCGCGCTGTCTCCCGCAGTCAACGATACGTTCACCGGCGTTGCGTGCGTCGACTGGCTCGCCGACGCGCTGCTCACGCTGGCCGAGCGGCCGCCGCTCGAAGGGAATTGGTACGACACTGAGAGCCGGCTCAGGGTATGGATGCCGCCGGTGCGACTGGAGCGCCTCGCCAAGCTCGCATTCGATCAGGTCCGTCAGGCCTCGGCGACGACGCCCGCGGTACTCATCCGCCAACTGGAAGCGATCCGTCGGCTGGCACCACGACTTCCTGACGCCTGCCATCAAGGGCTGTCGGATCAAGCGGACGCGATCCTGGAAACCGCAAGCGCGCTGGTCGCGCTTGATCGCCGCGACCTCGACGCGGCGTGGCAGCGGGCACACACAGCGCTCGAAACGCTGCCCCGATTCTCGATCGGTCCGTGACGCCAGACGGTAAGGCGCGTCCGCTCTACGCGCTGGAGCGATCCCGAAACTTGCTTGCGGGAAGTGATGACTAGGGCTCCTCTAGGATCGTGAGCAACCGGAAGTTATCCAGAAACGGGCTTCGAGGAAGTTGGCCAGATTAGTAATGACAAATGGGATGAGCAGGTGCTTCGGATAGGAGAGACTGTTCCCCATGAAAAGCCAGCGCAGCAACTCATGGCGGAAGTTCCACGCAGGCAGTCCAGGGTCGAGATGACAATCGGCATCGGAATTCCTGAAGCCATTCGATGCTCGGCTGATGAGTTCCTTCTCTGTCAGTTCGCGGGTTAATCGGCCGGACAATGACGACGCAGAATGCTCAGCGTCGGTGGAGATCGTTCAATCTCAAAGGAGTCTCTTTTCGTGAAATCTGTGAAGGTTAAGCGCAAAGGCAAGAGCGCACCGAATCCACCGAAGGCGATACAAAGCAAACCTTCCGATCTTCGCGGTTGGCCAGCTATCGCCACGTTCCTCGGTATGCCGAATTCCACCGTTCACCGTTGGGCGAAAGAAGGAATGCCCGTTCGTCGCGAAGGTCGAAATGTAGTTGCCAGTCCAGAAGAATTGAACCAATGGTTACAGCGAGCGTCGGGAGAGGCCGCCGGTGTTCATGTTGTTACGGCAGGTTCCGATCTCTTGAGGGACTTGCGCGCCTCTGTCGCCGCACAGACGGGGAGCCAGAATTCTTCCCGAGTATCCAACTATGGACGCGTACAACATCCTGTGATAACGCCCAAAACGAAGGTCGCGCGTAAAACCTAACCACAAAGACCAGCGCGAGTCAGGCCGGGCGTTTTCCGCGACCCTGCTCTCACCGGGCCCGCGCGGCAATCATCCCTGGCAAATGTAGACCTATGCCGCCTTCTTCTGCTGCGCCTTAACCTTCGCCCACCGTGCTTTCTGAGCTGCGGCGATCTTCCTACGGGCTGACGCTGACATGGTGCGCTTCGCAGGAGCGGTCATGGTTGTCTTTCCCGCCGACACTGACGGCGACTGTTTCCGTATGCTCGCCCATCGCGCCTTCTGCGCCAGCGCCATTTTTCGCCGCGACGCTGCTGAGATGATCCGCGTCGATCGGCTTGACTCAATGACTCCTCCGGTACCGTTAAGAGACTCAATCCCAGAGATTGGTCTAGCTTCTCAATTTCTATCTGTGCTCTCCTGCGCTTTTCGCGAAGCTCCTGAAGCGCATTTTGTAGATTCGACATTGTTACCCCCTCGGGTATTTTTGATGCGGCCTAATTGTATAGGAGGTTGAGCGACTTCCGGCATTGGGCGGGGATTCCAGAGGCGTCACCACTCGTTTGAGTAGGCCAATCCGTTCAATGAGTGCCATCGGGAATTTTTCAACAACTGCGCCTGATTTCGTCAACCAACAGGAAAGTGGCTGCTCTTCAGAGTCGCCTACGCAAACACGGTCGGTCCCTTCCGCTTCTCTCAGCTAGTGCTCCAACTGGATGACGTAACCCGGCGGAATCTCAAACAGCGCGAGATCGGGCGGGCCGGGGACAATATCCTTAGTCTCAACCGTTTCATTGCCGATCGTTTCGCGTAAGACAGTCCTGCGGATAGTTGTTGAGTGAGCAAGGGTTCGCTTCGGTGGCGGCAACAACAGACGCGGAGTCTGGTAATGTTTGCTCCACGACAGGCCACTAGGCTTAGCCCGCAGAGCAGTTCAGAGTGAGCAATTGTGAACAGACTTCTGGATTGGGTGTTTGAATTCTAGATTCGGTTACATTTAAGTCGGAGTCGTCGCGGAGCTTCGCGGAGGCGATCCAAATCGGGTTGCCTCTTTCATTTTGGGCACTCCGATCGGTTCTGGCAGTTCGTGATCACCCGTGAACGAAACCAAGAAAGACGCATCCCATCCAGTTCGGCAAGCAGTAGTGCAAATTCTCTCTTCGGTCGAAGATCTTGTTTACGTGGGTCTCGGTCTGCTCTTAACAAGTGCTGCACTCACCGTGCTGGTTATCGCGCTCAAGAGTATGGTGCTGGCTTTGTGGAACCATGCACTGGGTGGACAGATCGTCAACCTTCTTGATCAAATCCTTCTGATCCTGCTGGTCATCGAGTTGCTGTATACGGTACAGGTGTCGTTTCGTGAGCGTGGACTCATTGCCGAGCCGTTTCTCGTGGTGGCATTGATCGCAGTAATCCGAAGGATCCTGGTCATCACGGCGGAAGTACCCAAGCTGCCGGAAGCGGGCGACGTGGTTTTCCGGCATGCCATGCTGGAATTGGGGGTACTCACCGTTATGGTACTCGTTCTCGTAGGTTCTCTGATTATGATGCAGCAGTACGCAAAGCGTGCCGTATGACCGGCACGCCGGGGCATGGGGTTCGAGATAACTGTCGAGAAAATCCCATCGAAGAGGCCTCGGGGTTGTTAAAAAATCATTTCACTAACAACCGGATTCTGCGAACCCACGAGACGTGATCCATATTGCACAGACGTTCTTCCTCTTCGCGTCCATGCTGAAGATGCGTCCTTCGAGGTGTCCTGTGCATGAACAATCCAACGAACGCTGGTACCAACTGTGCCAGCTAGCCGCCGTTGAAACCAAGCCCGAACAACTCATGAAATTGGTAACGGAGGTGAACCTTTTGCTAGAAGCGAAAGAATCCCTTCCTCACATTCGACGTGGCACGATTTCAGTATGAATGCGCTGAAGTTAGGATTTCTTTCTTGCGGTGGGAGTGGCAGTATTTCTGAGCTTTTTTGTATCGCTGAAATGAGGATTATGTCGAAACACTTTGAACGATGGAAACAGTTAGCCGCCTTGGCCTCCAAGGAACAAGATCCTGCGAAGTTGACAGAACTGGCACACGAAATCAACCTTGTTCTGACTCAGAAAAACACAGTACCCCCATCCTCCCATTCGGGAAGATCCGGGGTCATCACCACGTTCAGGGCAATTGAGCAGTGAGCACTTTTGACCAGACTCTAGAATTGTCTGTCTTGCTGAAATCCACATCGGAAAAAGGAGAAACGAAATGAATCAGAGCACGAAGGACGAAATAAAAGGCAATATGCATGACGCGAAGGGCACCACCAAAGAGAAGGCGGGCCAGATCACCGATAACCCCAATCTGACTGCCAAGGGCCAAAATGAGAGGCTCGCCGGCAAAGTTCAAAAGAAAGTGGGGCAGATTGAAAAGGTGTTGGAGAAGTAAGTGAGCGCGAGTGGCGCTCATTGGTAGCATCGTGCTCCCGTGTATCGGGTAGAGTAACGACTTCCGCAGCACTCCTGTTTCTGGTTCAACGAGGAAAGGACGATCCACATGTTGATACTGATTATCATCTTGGTGTTAGTTTTAGGGGGCGGTGGAGGGTACTATGGCCATAGCCGCTGGGGTTATGGTGGGGGCGCGGGCATAGGGCTGGGCACCATATTGTTGATCCTCCTCGTAGCCTACATGTTGGGGATCTTCCACTGAGGCGAAGCCCGCCACCCGACGTTCCACAAGGACCAATCCTCATTTGTGGCTCAAGTAAGACGGATCTGCGGTCGTGGAATGGTAGCGGACCCGTGCCGTGCATAACAGCGCCAACCCGCCGCTCCGAGTTCCAATCGGTCGTGAAACTGTATTAGGCTCTGAACGGGACGGGTCGAAGTTCGGGCAGGCAGGAGAAGAACGGAGCATCTTTGTCAGCAAGCGACGCTACGATTCTCGGTACAAGTTCGGTTTGTTGATTCCCTCGGCGATCAAAACCTCAACCGCCTGAATCCCCGCCACGGTAGAGGGGATCTTCACCATCAGGTTAGGCCGGTTTAGGGCTTTCCACAAACGCTGGGCTTCCCGCGGTGTCATAAGCCAGTCGCGAGGAAACTTCGATGCTGACGAAGCCGTCCGAACCATTCGGTTGACCGTAAACGGGCCGCAAGATGTTCGCGGCGATCTGGAGATCCTCGATTTCGAGGTTTTCGAAAAGCGTGAGGGCGTCGCGGTCAGGATCCGCGGATAGCAGCAAGCGCAGTGCATCATCGTAGGTGGTCCCCGCTGCACTTGCTTTGTCGAAGATGGTGGGATTGCTGGTGACACCATGCACGCCATCTTCCTCCACCAGTCGCTGGAACTCACCGCAACGGTTGAAGGATTCGATAAGGGGCAAGGTGGTCTCGACCATATACCAGGGAGGAATACAGCTCAGCATGCCACTTCGCAACCGGATCGCGCAGCCCTGGTTCGGTCGGAGTCATACAGCACCGCCTCTCGTCACGAACAGAGGGCAGCTTAGTGCCTGGAATACTTGCAAAACTGTACAATTTTGAACAGGTACCCTACGTGCTACGGGCCTGTGGCGCATGGTCTTTCTTCGTTGGACCTTCGCCCCCACCGTCAGACTAGAAAAGCCGGCTCACATGGCCGCGCCGAGTACCAGCATTGGGCTAAATTGTTGGATGGGATTGGGTTAGCTATCCCATCTGTAAGACTAGGCTTGGCACGGAACGGCTTCGCGACCCCTCAGCAACTCCAAGCCGTTCTTACGAATCATGAGCAAAAGTGCACATCTTTGGTGATGACGATTCTGCTAAGATCCAACGCTCTACACCTGGGGAAAAGCTTACCGACAATTCACCTATTCTGCGGTGTCCAATCTCATTCAAAACGCGCTCAAGTATACTCACGCCGGAGGGTAAAAGTCAGGCGCTGGGTAAATTTGGTTGGGAAAGCGCGGCGTGGCCGAATCGGAGCATGAGGGCGCTGGTCTTTTCATAACTACCGCCGGCGACCTTTTTCAGGCGCCGAGGGAGGACGGGAGACTCAGTGGAAGCACCGACGACAACTTTGGGCCCTGGGACGGGCCAAGGATTATTTTATGCTTAAAACTCCTAAGAAAAAACGTGCCTTCAATCATTATCAATTGCACAAGACCCCCACTGGCATCAAGGGCTTTGACGAAATAACAGAAGGCGGGCTTCCGAAAAACAGAACCACTTTATTCAGTGGAAGTACCGGCACTGGAAAAACCCTTTTGGGGATTGATTTTTTGATCAACGGCGCGACTCGTTATGACGAGCCGGGCGTCTTCATGTCCTTTGAAGAGACAGAGGGGGAACTTTATGAAGACGTAGCTTCCCTCAACTTGAATTTGCAAAAGCTTGTTTCACAGAAAAAGATTCTGCTCGACTATATTCTCTTGGAGCGCCGGGATATTCAAGAAAAAGGCGAATTTAATCTTGAAGGACTATTCGTTCGCTTAGAACATGCTATTGGTTCCGTTGGCGCCAAACGTGTTGTTTTGGATTCCA
>PKXQ01000116.1 GCA_003132405.1 Acidobacteriaceae bacterium
CACCCGTCGCTGCGGAAGAGGAGCAGCTTGCAGCCGCTCGCGAAGTGTCTGGCCTTCGAGAAATTCTGAAACCAAGAAATGCACCCCGTCCTGCGAGCCAACGTCGTGGATCGCCATCACGTTGGGATGATTCAAGGCGCTGAGGATGCGGGCTTCCTGCTGAAAGCGGTCCAGACGATCATGGTCGGAAGCGAGCGATTGGGGAAGAATCTTAATGGCAACCACACGCTGTAATCGCGTGTCGCGCGCACGGTACACTTCTCCCATGCCGCCCGCGCCTATCAATGACTGAATTTCGTAAGGGCCAAGCTTTGAGCCAGCGGTAAAGGACATGCGCGGACATTATACGTGCGCGACCGCGATACCTAAGGCTTAAAACAATTCGTCATGGGCGGCCAGTACTTTGATCGCCACCTCGCGGTCAAGCCGCGTGTCGCGGGCGCGGTACACCTCGCCCATGCCGCCAGCGCCCAGCGGCGATTGAATTTCATAAGGGCCGAGTCTCGTTCCAGAGGTTAGAGCCATGCGTCGGCGCAATTATAGTCCCAGGCTTAAAGTTGCAGCCGATCCGATGATTCTGGGTGGTTGATCGGCAACCCTTCCTTTACAAGATGAGGTAAGAGTGGCTCGTGATCCGGGAAATGACACCCCTTTCAGAGAGGACCGATACTGGATCAAATGATATTCACTTCTATTTCTTCAGCGCCACCGGCCAGTTGGTGAGTAGCGTGATCGAGGAAGTCTTCGCGCGGTCTGCCGTGAGAACAACGAATCGCTGACCATCATGCGACACGTCGAAGTTAGGGCCGGAGAAATTGGGTAAGTCGAGTTGGAAAAGCGGGTGAATATCTTCCAGATGGAAATTCGGTTGCGTGACAACCCGCGCCGCCATCAGGCGGTTGCCCATCGTCAGGAAGAAAAATTCGTTGCCGGCAAAGCGGGAGACCCAGCCTCCAGTCGTAGATGCCTGATACTTCACGCCATTCGACTGAAACCGCACCACGTAGACTTCCGGACGCCCGGACTCGTAGGAGAAATACGACAGCCAGCGGCCATCCGGAGAAAAATGTCCGTCGTATTGTTCAGCATCTGCCGCTGCAGTAGACGAGGCCGCGGACAGGAACGGCTCGCGCTTGCCAATCAGCGGAAGGATCCAGATTTTATAGATGAGGTCATTTTTTTCCAGGTCCAGCGAAAGATAGTCTCCATTCGGCGACCAGTCCTGCACAGTTGCCCCCAGGAATTTGTCATCTTCATAGAGGGTTTCGTCGGGTTTGCTCCCATCGAGCGGGCGTTTATGAATCGAGACCTTATTGCCATCGTGAACGGCATAGGCGATCTCACGTCCGTCTGGGGACCACGTGCCCCGATAATCATTGGGACCGAAGGTGATTCGCGTTGGCTGTCCGCCCGCAACGGGATAGATCCAGACGTCACTTTTTCCCGCTTTCGGGTCGCGTACATCCACAGAGATCGATTTGCCATCAGGAGAAAACCGCGGCGAGCCGTAACCGGCAAGCGGACCGGGCGTGGCTACGACATTTCCGCTGCGATCGAACACCTTCAGTTCTGAATTTGCCGAACTCTCGTGGTAGGCCAGCACTCCGCTGGAAGAGGCAGAAAATAAGCTGGCTTCCCCCAGCACCTGCGAATCGCCAGAAAGTTTGAATGTATCCGGATCGAACGGCTGTGCCAGAATCTTCCCACCGCGGACGAACAACAGATAGCCTGAAGAAAATTTGGGCGTACTACCTTCTGTTACCATCACGCTGCTGTCCGGCTTGCCCAAGGTCCCAACCTTGATCCGGCTGGGCGTATTCGGAGCATGGTAAGCGGTGTAGAGAAAATGTTTGCCGTCAGGCAGGAACCCTGCCGAGTTCACCGCATACTCGTCGCTGCCGTGGGTCACCGCCGTGGAGATTTCTCCTCCCGCGGCACTGACTTGCTTGATGGCACTTAAGTGGTCGTCGACGAACAGAATCGTGCCGTTGGCGCCCCACTCGCCGCGGCCAAAAACGTGGTCCGCAAGGGTTTGCGCCTCGCCGCCTCTGACGGCGATCTTCTTCAGCTTGTGATCGGCAACGAACCCCAGATACTTGCTGTCGGGCGACCAGAACGGGTAGGTGGCATCTTCCGTGCCTTGCAACATGGTCGCTTGCGCCGCATCAAGCGGGCGCACCCAGAGATTCGTGATTCCTTTTTCGTCAACCGCCGAGAAGGCCAGAGTCTCGCCGTCGGGCGAGACGGACACCGGTCCTGCGTCAAATCCAGTCGCTCGAAATGCCGTACCGGGCGGAGGAGGAATGTAAGCGCGTACAGAGACAATGGGGGCACGGTCGCGCTCCACCAATACAAACAAAATCACTGCAACGATCAGCAAAAGAATCGAAGCTCCCAGCAACGCCTGCGCTTTCCAATTTTTGCCTGTCTGCGGCGTTGTAGCAGCGGCAATTGGCGAGGCTTGCGCAATACCCCTGAGCTGGATGCGCACATCCTGTGCGGTCTGCACTCGCTCTTCGCGATCCTTTGCCAGACATGCTGCCACCAGATAATCAAATGCCGCTGGAGTTTGCGGTTTCGTGGTGCTGACCGCGTCTGGATCCTTTTCCAGAATTGCCGACGCAACGCTGATCTGGCTCTTGCCCTGAAACGCCCGCGTGCCCGTGGCCATCTCGTAGAACACCGCCCCCAAAGCAAAAATATCGGCCCGCGCGTCAGCTTCCTTGCCCTCAATTTGCTCCGGAGACATGTACTGAATTGTCCCTACAATCGCGCCGGCAGTCGTCAGTGGACTCGCCGGAGATGGCCCACTCATCGTGCGCGCTGCCGACACCAACGGAGCGGATGCCGATCCCGTGGCTCCGACAAATGCCGGCTTCGCCAGCCCGAAGTCCATCAGCTTGGCGCCTGACTTTGTGAGCATAATGTTTCCCGGCTTCAGATCGCGATGCACAATGCCGGCGCGATGCGCCACGCTCAGGGCCTCGGCCACTTCCATGGCTATTTTCAACAACTCCGAGAAGGGCAGTGGGCCGCGCCGCAGGCGGTCCGCCAGCGACTCGCCATCCAGAAATTCCATGACGAGGAAGTCGGTGCCATCCTGCTGTCCGACGTCGAAGAGCTGACAGATGTGTGGATGATTCAGCGAAGAAACGGTCCGCGCCTCGCGCTCGAAACGTTGCTTGAATTCAGGACTCTCGGAGAGGTGCGTGGGCAGAATCTTGATGGCGACAGTCCGGTCAAGCCGAGTGTCGCGTGCGCGATACACCTCGCCCATGCCGCCCGCGCCCAGCGGTGATTGAATTTCGTATGGTCCGAGCTTCGTGCCAGAGGCGAGAGTCATTCGTGGGCGTCATTATAATCCAGCAGCACCTCGCGGCGGATGAAGCGGATTCTAGATGGATTGTCGGCTACTCGGAAGTTGGCCGGAAACGGGCTTATGGGAAATGCTCGAGAAAAGGGGTTGCTGGACAAGCCCGGTGTGCCAATTGTGTGCGGAAATTCGTCAGGCAATATGGGCGACAGGAATAGAACGAATTGGCTGACTGTCGGACACCAAGAGCCTTCAGTTTACGGACTCTTGTGTGACTTCTGCGTGCCGAGTGTGTGCCGGGTTTCCTCGGAGACACGGACCAGATTGCAGTGCCGACTCCGCTCAGATCACCCTATGGTTCTTGTGTGGTGGATCGCATTCCGTGCTCGTGCGTGAGCTGTCCCAGCTGTGGGGCTTTCGGAGCACTGCCGGACATTCAGCAAACGGAATCACAGCAAGCGGACCTTTCTACTGTGAGAAGTCTCCAGAAGACATCCTCGAAAGAATGCGAGGTCATACATTGCCGCGCGTTACGGCTGCACACTTGCGCATCTTTTGTTGACTTTTGCACTGCGCCAAATTCGTGAAGAAAAGCGAACACAACAACTCGCTGCGAAAGGCATGTGTGTTTGGATGCAGAAAGTCCATTCACTGTGACCTCTGGGAAGACGGACATCCGGAACACTGGCGGAAGCAAGTTGAATCGCTCGGATTTGGAACGCAACCTATCAAGCATGTTTACGATAAAACAGGAATGTGCAAGTATTGCGGGCACACCATTGACGTTCTCACTTACGAAAAGCTCATAGATTTTCTTGCATATGTTGGAACAGGCATTACAGAGGAAAAATGACAACGGAAGAAATCAGAGACAGAGCACTAGTATTCGGATTGGCGCACCTTCTTTTAGAAGGTGAAATAACAGGTGAAGAAGTGCGCACAGTAGTTGGGTCAAGCATTCTGCTGTTCGGTCGTCCGCAAACTGAACAGGCGGCAGAGCAAAGCGCTTACAATGAAAGTCTGCTATCTCTTGGACACGGACCAAGAGGTGAAGAATGAACACAACGTTTTTGCTAGACACTCCATGGTACACGCTTGACAAAATTGCTGACTATTGCGCGTTCAGTGCTTGCTGCTTGATTATCGTCGGTACTTTGTCACTAATTTTCTGTGCATATTTTTACGGAGAGCGCTAAGGAAAAATGACTGACAATTCAGAATCAAGTTTCGTGCTGCATTTAGCTCGCAGAGTAAAAGCTAGTGAAATCAGCCTCAATCAAGCCAGAGAAATATTAGGACTACGCTTACGTAAACGGCGGTTTTGCAGAGAACTTGCTTGTCGTATAGGATTTCACTTTCTGAACAGGCAAGCAGAGCACAGCGTTACAGAGCAAAAAGGCGATAGAGCAAAGCGCAACAACAACACTATACCCACATACAGCAAGCACTAATCACCCAACACATTGACGCCTATTAGCCTATTGTGCGATGCCGCGCGTGGCGCGCGCCGCCCAACGCTGTGATAATAAGACAGTTGCTCCTCTACCTTGCATGAATCCTGGACGTGTGTGCAGCAAGCCGCCACAGCGGCGAGTGCTGTGAGTCCACTGACCCACCACCACTCCAACCTAGATCACCTACCAAGCAACCCACCACCCCTATAGGACAGCAGCTCTGACAGCTGCATTAGGTGCCTATTAGGTATCGCACATATACTGTGCAACATATACTGTGTGAACTGCCTATGTGTGCTACCTAGTACACAGCGTCTGTATGTCATTGATTCTATTGCCGCTATCCTATTAGCCTCTATGTT
The DNA here is from genome assembly GCA_003132405.1 of Acidobacteriaceae bacterium. Taxonomy (GTDB): domain Bacteria; phylum Acidobacteriota; class Terriglobia; order Terriglobales; family Acidobacteriaceae; genus Acidiflorens. Next base: position 5,130 of record PKXQ01000116.1, read on the forward strand.
ATTGATAACAATATCGTTGCCAGTGCTCCCTGCTCTGCTGGGTGGGAGGTGGGGTGCTCCTTCCTAAGTGGTTGATTCTAAAATGGGGATAGGGGGTGTTGCGTTGAAACCTATACCGCGTGACAAGGGCCCGCCCGTAACACACACACACATGCGAATTGGAATTTTTTGGTTTTTCCGGATACCGTGAGAGTCTTGAGTTCTATTATGCTATTGATACTAAGTAATTTACATGGAATGCTGTCCAGCAATGCACGGCTCTGGAGTGCCCAAAAAGGCCGCGAAATCTGCCAAAAACATCCTGGAAGTGGCAAGAAAAGACTGTGAACGTCACCTAGGACGATAACTAAAAGGTTACAAATTCACCTGTTTTCAGTTGTTCTCGAGCCCGTTGCCGGGTCGACCGGACGTCGGTTCAAAAAAACCGTGAATGATAACTATAAATTTACTCCCACTCCTTGCCGTCACCCTTCGCCAACGACTACGGGACGACCGGAAACGGGGTTCAAATCAGTTGCACTATGACCCGCTTTTCCTCCAAGTGGATTCTCTCTCATTCCACCTGGTACAAATTTCGCCGGTCACGTCAGCGGCCTTGATTGAACAACTCGGCTTCGCCCCGGTCCAACTTGGGAGGCTGGCAGAGGGAGGTTTGCTCGTGCAAGCGCGAGGAAAATCCTGGGCTCAGCTGATTTTTCAGGATTTCGTCAAGTTCAAGTAAAGCAGTTCGCGGCGGGCGGCTTCGTCCGTTCCCCACTGAAAGGAGAGCATCATGCCTACGACTGATCCGTTCTGGCCTGACGGTGCCCGTCTTGCCGTCAGCTTCTCGCTCATGTTTGAGGGTGGCGGTCAGCCGATCTCCGGCGCGCCCGGCTTCTTCGAAGAACCAATGCAAAAGGGTTTGCCCGATCTGGCGACCAACGGCGTCTTCCAGTACGGCGTGTACGAGGGCATCCCCCGAATCCTCGACCTGATGGACAAGCACGAGGTCAAGCTCACTTCCTTCATGATCGGTCAAGCCGTCGACAGAGCGCCCGATCTCGCGCGGGAGATTGTCAGCCGCGGCCATGAAGCCGCGGCTCACGGCCGCTCCTGGCAGAACAGCTATCTCCTCGATCCTGACGCCGAGCGGCGCTTCATCGTCGACGGCGTCGAGAGCATCCAAAAGGCCACTGGGGAGACGCCAGTTGGCTGGAACGCCTACTTCGTTCGCAACTCCCCACACACGCTCGATATCCTCCAGAGTCTCGGCTTCAAGTACCACATCGATGAGCCGAGCGCCGACCAACCGTTCATCGTCAAGCTGAAGGGCGGAGACTTTGTGACCGTTCCCTACACCCTGCACATGAACGACATTGCTTCGTACACCTTCGTGGGTTGGAACCCGGCTGCTTACGAACAAGCGCTCAAGGACGAATTCGATCAACTCTACGAGGAGGGCGCGCACCGCCGCCGAATGATGGTGTTGGGACTACACGACCGCATTTCAGGTCATGCCAACCGTGTTCGTGTCCTCGACCGCTTTCTCACTTACGCGCGCTCCAAGCCCGGCGTCTGGTTCGCCCGCAAGGACGAGATCGCGGCTTGGGCGCTCGATCATCGCGAGTTCACGCCAGTCTACGAACGTGGCGCGCCTACTGTCACCGGCCTGCCCGGCTCTGCGGCGAAGAACTCACGGAATTTTAGAAAGAGGGGATCATAAATGTATAACCACGTAATTTGGCCTAAGCAATATGACCCGAAGACCTCGGCGATCTACGCACTCAACGACATCGACGTGAACGCGCCGCCTGAAGTGGTGTGGAAGTCGCTTGTCGACGCCAAGAATTGGTGGAGCTACTTTCCTGCCGAAGATCAAGTCAAGATCCTGTCCGATGAGCCGGAACTGGCGCTCGGAACAAAATGGACCCGGGTAACCGTTGGCATTCCTACGAGACTTATCGTGACGGAGTGCGCGCCCATAAGCAGGCTCGCGTGGTCGACAACTGTCGACGGCGACGAGACCGGTTCGAGCGCCTATCACGGCTGGGTCATCACTCCCATGGAGAATGGGTGTCATGTGCTTTCCGAGGAGACGCAGCAAGGCCCATACTTCCTCGAGGAGGTCGGGCGCAAGAATCCCGGCGTACTCTACCGCTATCACCAGGAATGGATCGAAAGCCTTGCGCGCGCGGCTGAGGCTGAAGTCGTTTAACTTTACAACGGGTTAACTAAGCTGCGCCTCGATCAAAACGAGGCACGCGGAGGAACATCATGGTCACATTTCTTGAAGATCACGGTACGGCCCCCTGGTCCGTACTCCATCCATTCAGCACGGAAGATCAGGCTGCGATGGCTGCCATGCGCGCTATCGTCGAACCCAACAAAGGAAGGCTTCAGGGAACAGCGGCCCGTTCTCCGTTTGATGCCATCATGGAGCGCGTCACGGCGCCTGCCGGAGTTGTCTACGAAGCTGACCATGTTGGCGGCATTCCAGGGTGGTGGTGCCGACCCGAAGATGCGCGGCCCCACCACGCCGTGATGCATATTCATGGTGGCTGGTTCAACTGGGGCTCGGCACAGGCGTTTCGCCATCTGGCAGGCCACATCGCTGCTCAGACTCGGGCGGCGGTGTTCGTGCCAGACTACCAACTTGCGCCGGAACATCCGTTTCCTGCCGCCGCTGAAGATATCCGGGCCTGCTACGTTGGTTTGACGGAGCGAGGCCTCTCAAAAATTGCTATCACTGGTGATTCGGCTGGTGGCACCCTGGCGCTTGGGTTGCTCGCGCATCTCGCTGCTAACAGTGACGGCGCCGGCAAAGCTCTCGTGGGCGGAGTGGCACTCTCACCCGTGACGGATCTGTCCCTTTCTGGAGAAAGCTGGGCGACGCGCGCTGTTGCTGACCCCTACTTTACCAAGCCGCAAGCGACCGAGTTGGTGCGCTCCTATCTCCACGGTCATGACCCGGCAGACCCGCTCGCCTCGCCGCTCCATGCCGACCTGGAGGGATTAGCCCCGATCCGTGTGCATGTCGGCGACGACGAGGCGCTGCTTGATGATTCCGTCCGCTTTGTTGAGCACGCGATCGCGGCAGGAGTCGATGCTCGCCTCGATGTGTGGGAAGGGATGGTCCATGGATTCCTTGGGGGCGTGGGACGCCTCGCAGCTTCCAACGAGGCTCTTCAACTCATCGGTGAGTTTCTGAGCAACCGATTCGCCGAGTAAGCAATGCAATGGTAGGCTTTCCGACGCGAGACTCGCAATCATCAGTTGCCCGAGATTGTGACTTTCTTCAACGTTTGAGATGCCCAGATTTCGGAGTATCGCGCACCCTGTACAGAAATGCGCAGTGCCGGGGAGCAGCGAGTGCTCTACTCAAAATCGCGGAATATACGGTTCGATAGGCCTGGTCGCACCAAGCAGTCTATAAATCTATCGGAGGAAACCATGAATAGATTTGAAGGGAGAGTCGTCATCGTGACGGGGGCCGGATCTGGTATTGGCGCAGCCACGGCGCGCCGCTTTCTACAGGAAGGCGCGTACGTCGTTGTCAATGGACGGCGTGAACATAAGCTGCACGAAACCATCGCAGGCTTTGATGCAGCAAAGTCACTTGTTCATTCCGGAGATGTGTCTGACGAGGCTTACGTAAAGCGCCTTGTCGAAGACACGGTCAATAAGTTTGGGAAGCTGGATGTGTTGGTCAACAACGCGGGGATGGCAACCTTTGGCCCCTTCGCGCAGACCACCACACAGGACTGGCGGAAGGTCATCGGGACTGACCTCGACAGTGTGTACTTTGCGTCCCGCGAAGCATTGCCTCATCTCTTGAAAACGAAGGGTTCCATCGTCAATCTCTCTTCCGTGTCGGGTCTAGGCGGAGATTGGGGGATTAGTGCGTACAACGCGGCGAAGGGCGCCGTGACGAACTTCACGCGCGCCTTGGCGCTCGAGTACGGCTCGCGCGGCGTGCGCATCAACGCCGTGGCTCCGAGTTTCACCTCCACAGAGGCCACGGTTGATTTTGAGAAGATTGAAGCAGTAATGGCCGCTTTTCGTGACCGACTCCCAATCGGTAGGGCCGCCACACCAGACGATATCGCGGGTGTGATTGCATTTCTCGCCAGTGAGGACGCCGTCTTCATCAATGGAGTGATTCTGCCAGTCGACGGTGGTCTCCATGCGTCCAACGGGCAACCGAACTTCCTCGCGCTCCTCGGACAAGGCTGACGCCCAAACAGGAATACTCATAGGAGGAAATCATGATTCACAGTTCAGCGTTAAATCAGTTGTTTAACGAAGCAAGAACCTACAACGAATGGAGCGATAAACCCGTTGATGAGCGGATGGTGCGCGATCTTTACGATCTTGTGAAATGGGGTCCAACGTCGGCCAATTCCAGTCCGGCTCGATCGCTCCGCGTTGCGCGCGCGCAAATCGACTTTGCAGCACAGAACACGTGAGTGGTCTGTTTTGCTCAGCCCGGCCCCTGCACTGGCGAACATACTACGCGTTCGTGGGATGAAGAGTCTGCAACCAGAAGGCGACGGAATCTCTCGACCGCTTTCCGCGCACGAGCGGAACAGCAATGGCTCGCAAGAAATTGCGGAAGGCGATTTCTTGAAGACAAACACAGGAGATTACAGGATGAAGATTCTAGTGATAGGCGGGACCGGCAACGTTGGTGGAGAAGTCGTGAAAGAGTTGCAGAACCGCAATGCAGACATTCGCTTGCTTGTACGTAAGGAAGGCGACCGGACGCCGAAGGGGGTTGAGGTTGCCATCGGCGATTTGCTTGATCCCGTCTCCGTGCAGAAAGCGTTGCACGGAGTGGATAAGCTCTACCTACTGAACGCTGTGGCTCCTGATGAATTAACGCAGGGTCTCATCGCCTACGATCTGGCCAAGCGGCTGAAGCTGAAACATATTGTCTATCACTCGGTCTTTCGCGTGGACCACTTCAAGGATGTTCCACATTTTGCCTCGAAGCTGGCTATCGAAAACGCTTTACGGGAGTTCGATGTACCGTTCACGATTATCCGGCCAAATTACTTTTGTCAGAACGACGCAACGTTGAAAGACCCGCTCACGAAGGCCGGCATTTACCCCATGCCTCTCGGCGATGTAGGCGTCTCGGCGGTAGACATTCGGGATATTGCAGAGGCAACGGCGATTGTTCTGACCTCGGAAGAACACTACGGCAAAACTTATAACCTTATCGGTCCAGAGGCTCTGAGTGGCCCTAGAGCGGCATCGATCTGGAGCAAATTGCTCGGCAAAGAGATTCGTTACGGCGGCGACGACATGGATGCGTTCGAGGAGCAGATGCGCAAAAGAGCCCCTGCTTGGTCAGCCTTCGACATCCGCATGATGTTTGAAGGATATCTCGAACGTGGGTTTGTTGCTGAAGATGGAGATATTGAGACGTTGACGAAGTTGCTTGGGCATGGTCCTCGCCGATATGAAGATTTCGCTAAAGAAACCGCGCTGAGCTGGCAGAATCAGCAGGCGGTAGCAAAACCGGCTGCATGAAGGGAAACAACTCCAGATAAAAGACTCAACGAGATGCTGGTACAGGGCCCGCTCGGCACGGGTGCCCTCGAACCAGACCCACTTTTTCTTTCCGTGCACAATTTTCGGCGTCCACCCCAGCCGTTTCAAATACGGACGCATCGGGCCTTTGTCCTCGCTCCATCCCAGACCGCGAAGAAATTTGCGATCTGTGTCGTGATTGAGCTTATAGGAGGAAACCTTTTCCGCTCCATCGGGCGAGACAAAATCCACGTGAAAGCTCCCCTGCGTTTTGCCCACATCTTCTCCGATGAAATAGACTGCACATGCAACCGATGTCTCGGGCGTGCTCTGACCCTATCAAGACCGAACCGGGCTGACAGTTGAAGGCGCTGTGAGCGTATTCAGCCTACCTAATTGGACTCCCAGCTATGACGGCGAGAAATGGGCTCGGATAAGCGAGTACCACGAACATATCAAGTTCCAGTGCAACGGAAAGAGGGCGGCCTACAGTTTGTCCATTTCGACGGGGACGGGCGGGAAATACGCTTCCCAGCAAGGCTGCCCGTATCGCTGACTTCATGCGACCTCGACTCCTCAGGCTTACTTGCTGGTCGGTGTAGGGGCAAAATCACTTGCCCGTCCACCACATAGCTGTACCGCGTGTGTCAGTGCTGTAACGAACCGCTCCGCTCTGTCTTTTGACTTAAACACCACGAACAAACCGGTAAGGTTTACGTCAACACCGACAACGCGTCCTGTGCTGTCCGCCTTATCCGTGTCCACTTGATTGCCGTATATCGACTTGTGTCGGTCGCGCGTAAACAACTGAACAACCGTGAAATCTACTGTGCTCTTGAAGTCGCCGGGATTTTCATCCAAATGGGCTCGTACGATTGCTTCGGGACTGTGTACGCCAGTTGACTTTATGGAGGACGGGTCGATGTCCGCGAGATTGAATCTTGCGATTGCCTCAGGCGGACGAGCGACGGTCCATGTAAATTCATAGTGTTTTAGACCGTCGGCTGTGCTCACCAGCTTTTTACCACTCGGGACGGCGAAAGTATAGAACGTAGTGCTGGTCATTGTGACAAAGCATTCTTTGGCCTCAATCTTACGATTATCTGCGGCGACCATCGTGCCCATGAACTCGACGGTGTCTTTGATACTTGGTCCGTTCTGTGTGCTGGCAGCGGTAGGCGGCTTATCGTCCTCTGCTTCATCAGGCAAAGCGTCGGCTTCTGCCAATCTGGGCACAAGGGTAAGGTACTTCACGTCGTCAATCGGGATAGCAAAATTCAGGTTCTCTCCGCCTACAAGATGAGAAGTCGTGATGCCGAACACTTCCCCTGCCATGTTGAACAATGGGCCGCCGCTGCTACCGGGGGAGATCGGCGCGGTGATTTGCAAGAATCTGCCCCCTTCTTCCTCGACAGTTCGGATTCCGCTGACAATGCCGTTTGAGACCGTCGATTCGAGCGAAAGGGGATTGCCTATTGCCACAACTTCCTCTCCGACTTGGAGTCGATCAGAATCTCCGAGAGCTAACGTCCGAAAGTCGCTCCCGTGCGCCTTGATGATAGCAACGTCACGATGCTTATCGGACGTAAGCACTCCTTCGACTGGGAAGATAGTACCGTTGGGGAGTTTGACGACCGCGGAGCTTCCGCTCTTGATGACGTGGTAGTTGGTCACAACCCGGCCATCCTTGCTTATGAGGAAGCCGCTGCCTTGGGCGACAGGGTGCTCTTCCTTGTCTAACATGAGAATTGAGACAACCGCACCGTGCGCCTCACGGGCTATCGCTGAAATATCTAGATGGCGTCCTTTGCTCGTGCTTGGTGCGTTCTGTGCAGATACCGCCGCCACCAGCAACAGAACGGCTGTCATGTACTTCATGAATGAGGTCCCTTCCCACCGGGGGCGCAGACCTGCGTTCTCCCTCATTAAATTCCATCAGGGAATTGGAGACCGATCAACTTACGAAGGCCCCGCCAAGCATGACGTTGGTTACCTGTAACCCAAGTGAGGCGTGTCGTTAATCGCGTGGCCCGCCGCGACTTGGTATCAGCCCGGTCCGATTGACCTCCCCGTCGTCCCCGCCTAACATATCTAGCCAGTGTCCACGCCATTCCAACCCGTGGGTCAGACGGTTTCCCATTACCGCACCCTCCGCAAGATCGGCGGCGGCGGTACAACCTCGCTTTGGTGTCAAGGTTTGTGTCAAGCTGTAGGCATGGCAGAGAAACGCACCAAAGCCGACAAATTGGAACGGCAGACTGAACAACTCGGAAAAAAGGTAGATCGCCAACCAGACGAGTTCGAGAAAGAGCTCTCAACGCTCGCACCGAAGTCGGACGAGCCGACCGTCCTGATCCCGATTGAGCAGCAGATCCAGCAACGTGCCTACGAACTTTACGAACGGCGCGGAAGGACAGACGGTCACGATTTGGACAAATTGGCTTCAAGCCGAGTGCGAGATAAGGGGCACGCACGCGAACGCGGCAGCGGCGTAGCTTCTAGCAGTCCAGCCCGAAGTCCGGTTGGCGGCCCCGTGCCTCACATAAATCGGTCAGCGCCCCCGGAGGCTTCAACGGTGTGACCAGTGATGAACCCATTCCTGTCGGAAGCTAGGAATGCTGCAATCGCGGCAATCTCCTCCGGTTGACCGAATCGGCCGACAGGCGTCATCTCTTCCCCAAGCAGTTTCACCATCGCCTCGTCGGATTGGTTGACAAGCTCTGGGCGCTGTTTGCGCACAGCAGGGAGCATGTTGCTAGCCCAGTTGTCTGTCAGGATTGCGCCTGCGGCGATGGCGTTCACTAGAATGCCGTCGCGTGCGACCTCAAGTGCGATACTGCGCGTCAGATTGTTGATGGCTGCGCTGAGTGCATGCGAGACCATGAGTCGGT
>PKXQ01000065.1 GCA_003132405.1 Acidobacteriaceae bacterium
TCGCGATCGCCGCCGATCCATGATCCGAAAGACAAGGATCCGAAAGACAAGGAATCGAAAGACAGCGGCGCGGGGATCTTCGTCTCGGAAATGTGCGCGTCATTGTCGTAAATATCGCTCAGAGATTCTTCCAGCTCGGCGAAGAGGTGGGGCAGGGTTTCGAAGAGAACCATGGGGAAGTAGTCGAGTCCCATGTGAATCTCGTCGCGGACGGTGGGTTTGTTGAGGCGGACTTCATCGGTTTGCCAGAGGGCGGTGATCTCGGCGAGGATTAGAGATTCGTATTCGCGGGCCTCGGAATCGGGGAGCGGCAACTGGTCGAGATGCTCGAGACAGGCGGCGATGCGGCGGCGCTTCAGACGAATCGTGTGACGCGTGATTTCGGTGGGGTGGGCGGTGAAGACGGGAGTTACTTTAACTTTGCGCAGCGCTTTGAGCATGGCATCGGCAGTGATTCCCGCGGCGCGCATGCGGGCGAGCGTTCCGCGGAACGAGCCATCGAGAGGGTTTTTTTTCGACGACATGCGGGCGGCGCGGCGGCGGCGCTTGCGGTGATTGGTTTCGGCGAGGTTGGTGAGTTCGAAATAAATGGCGAATGCTTTGGTGACGCGGTAGGCGTCTTCGATGGACAGGCCGCCGATGATTTCACGGGCGCGGGCCATCAGGCGGTGGTCGACTTGGGATTTGTCGATGTCGGAAGATGGTTCGCGATGCTGGATGAGCAGGTGGCGCAACTGCTCGACCATGTTGAAGAAGGCTTCGCCTTCCTGCTCGACTAGAACGCGGCCGAGGAGAATTCCGAGCGAGCGCACGTCGCGGCGCAGCGGAATTTCTTTCGCGGGATCGGCGGTGTCGGCCGTGAGTTCGGCGAGGCGGTCGGCTTGAGCGCCCTCGCTCCAGAGGGGATGGTCGGGCATGGGATATTTTAGCGGAAGGGAGCGAAGCGTTTTGTCGATGATGGTTGGAAGTTGACCCTGTTTCCATCGGAATGGAGTCGACAGTCCCGCGTCCCACGTTTCGAAAAGCGCGAAACGTGGGGCACCCTGGTTCTAGCCGCGCCAACGAAGGTTCAAGCTGACGGCTAAAAACTAATAGCTGCTCGCAGTTTTTTCTACATTCCTTTCGCGAAAAGTTTCTGGCATAATTGATTGTGCACCCCAGCCCGCACAATTTTCCAAAACAATTTAAAGCGAGGAAGCGATGTCGGCCAAGTACATCTTTGTAACTGGCGGTGTGGTGTCTTCATTGGGTAAGGGATTGGCGGCGGCTTCGATTGGCTGCCTGCTGGAGAGCCGCGGCCTCAAAGTTAACCTGATGAAGTTCGATCCGTACCTGAATGTCGATCCGGGGACGATGTCGCCGTTTCAGCATGGCGAAGTTTTTGTCACCGACGACGGCGCGGAAACCGATCTCGATCTTGGGCACTATGAGCGATTTACGCACGCCAAACTTTCTCGCGATAACAATTGGACCACTGGACGCCTCTACGAACAGATCATTGCCAAGGAGCGGCGCGGCGATTATCTGGGCAAGACGGTGCAGGTGATTCCGCATGTCACTAATGAAATCAAGGCGGCGGCTAAGAAAGTCGCGCAGGATGTGGATGTGGCGCTGATCGAAATTGGCGGGACGGTTGGCGATATAGAGTCTTTGCCATTCATCGAAGCGATCCGGCAGATGCGGCAGGAACTAGGACGCGACAACACTTTGTTTGTGCACGTGACGCTGGTTCCGTTTATCGCGGCGGCGCAGGAGTTGAAGACCAAGCCTACGCAGCACTCGGTTAAAGAATTGCTTAGCGTGGGAATTCAGCCGGATATTTTGCTGTGCCGCACGGATCGGTTTTTGTCGAAGGAGATCAAGTCGAAGATTGCTTTGTTTTGCAACGTGGAAGAAGAGGCGGTGATCACGGCTAAGGATGTTGCTTCGATTTACGAAGTGCCGGTTGTTTTCGCGCATGAGGAAGTGGACACGCTGGTGTTGCGGCGGCTGAAATTGGAGGCGAAGGATCGCGATCTTTCGAAGTGGAACGACCTGGTGCATCGCGTCTATAACCCGAAAGATGTGGTTCGCATAGGGATTGTCGGGAAGTATGTGGAGTATGAGGACAGTTATAAGTCGCTGAAAGAGGCGCTGGTGCACGGAGCTCTGGCACATAACCTGAAGCTGGAAGTGAATTGGATTGAAGCCGAGGGGTTGGAAAACGCCGATAAGACCGACAAGAGTTATGAGGCGCAGTTAGAGGATTACGACGGGTTGCTGGTGCCCGGCGGATTCGGCAAACGCGGCATTGAAGGCATGCTGCGGGCGATTCAGTACGCGCGCGAAAAACATGTGCCTTACTTCGGGATCTGTCTGGGGATGCAGACGGCTTGCATTGAGTATGCGCGTAATGTTTGCGGATTGGCGGACGCTAACTCGAGCGAGTTCGATCAAGCTACACCGCATCGCGTGATTTATAAACTGCGCGAGTTGCGTGGCGTAGAGGACCTTGGCGGCACTATGCGGCTGGGGGCTTGGCCGTGCAAGATTGAGCCGGGAACGCTGGCTTATCGCGTGTATGGGCAAACAGAGATTAGCGAGCGGCATCGGCATCGTTATGAGTTCAATCGCGAGTATGAAGAACCGATGGTCGCGGCCGGGCTGAGAATTTCGGGATCGACTCCGGATGGCACTTATGTGGAGATAGTGGAGATTCCGGGTCATCCGTTTTTTATCGGATGCCAGTTTCATCCGGAGTTTAAATCGAAGCCGCTGGAGCCGCATCCTTTGTTTAAGTCGTTCGTGGGCGCTGCGTATGAGCACGGGCAGAAAAAGAAAGAGACGAAAGATGCGGCGGTGGTGGAAATGTTCTTGCGACCGGAAAAGGTGGGGCGGAGATAGGCGCCCAGGCCGTTAATTCTTTGTTAGCCTTCAGCTAAGAGCCAAAAGCTAAAAGCCAATAGCGATGTACTTTGATGCTCTCCTTTCAAATCGATAACGTTCGCGTGGGCGCGGGAGACCTCTTTCTTATTGCCGGGCCCTGCGTGATTGAGAGCGAAGAACACGCGCTGCGCATGGCGGAGATTATCAAGGGTGTGGCGCGTTCGCTGAATTTTCCGTTTATTTTCAAAGCTTCGTATGACAAGGCAAATCGTACTTCGATTCGGAGCTATCGCGGGCCGGGGATGAAGGAGGGCTTGCGCATTCTGCAAAAGGTTAAAGATGAGGTGCACATTCCGGTGCTGACCGATGTGCATCAGGCCGCTGACGTCGCCGCCGTGGCCGAAGTTGTCGATGTACTGCAGATTCCCGCTTTTCTTTGCCGGCAAACCGATCTGGTTGTGGCAGCGGCTTTGAGCGGACGTCCGGTGAATATCAAGAAGGGACAGTTTGTTTCGCCGTGGGACATGAAGCACGCCGTCGAAAAGTGCCGCGAGGCTGGCAATAGCCAAGTGTTTTTGACGGAGCGCGGATCGAGTTTCGGCTACAACAATCTTGTAGTCGACATGCGGTCGCTGGCCATCATGCGCAAGTTTGCGCCGGTGGTATTTGACGCGACACACTCGGTGCAGTTGCCGTCGGCTTCGCACGGCGATGACGATCAACCCGCGGTGAGCGGCGGGCAGCCGGAGTTTATTCCTGTGTTGTCACGCGCGGCGGTCGCGGCGGGAGTGGATGGAGTGTTTATGGAAGTCCACGATAATCCGAAGGAGGCGAAGAGCGATGGGGCGAACGCGCTTGATTCGCGGAATCTTCGCGGTGTGTTGAAAGAATTGCAGGCGGTCAAAAAGTCGCTGGACGTGGCGCACAGCACACCGTAAGACCAACACCCCTTCTGAATCTGCTACTATTCCCGCGTCATCTGAAACCTCATCGCTATGCACTGGTGGGCATCGATCATCGGCTTTGCTCTTATTCTTATCATCCTTATGGATGCGTTTGAGACGGTGGTGTTGCCGCGACGCATCCGGCGGACTTTCTTTCGCATTTCGTCGCGGTTCTACAGGAAGACCTGGCGGCTTTGGACCAGGGTGGGGCTGCACATTAAAGCGCCAAACCGCCGCGAAGGATTTCTCGCGTACTACGGGCCGCTTTCGCTGTTTCCGCTGCTCGGGTTTTGGGCGTTGGGGCTGATTCTTGGATTCGCCTGCGTGCAATATGGTCTGGGCGAACATCTCACGTTGGCTAACGAAAAAATTACTTTCGGAAAGGTTGTCTATCTGAGCGGCGAGACTTTTTTCACGCTGGGCTACGGAGATATTACGCCCAACAACACGGCCGCGCGCGCGCTAGCCGTGCTGGAAGCGGGCATGGGCTTTGCGTTTCTGGGCGTTGTGATTGGATATTTACCAGTGGTCTACAATTTTTTTGCGGCGCGCGAAATTGAAATTTCGCTGCTCGATGCGCGCGCGGGATCGCCGCCAACGGCAGCGGAGTTTCTGGGCCGACTGGGTTGCTGCCCCGAGCAAACCGTGCTCGACGAAATTTTTCGCGACTGGGAGCGCTGGTGCGCCGATCTGCTGTCGAGCCATATTTCCTATCCAGTGCTGGTTTTCTTTCGGTCGCAGCATCCGAATCAATCGTGGGTGAGCGCGCTGACGGCGATGCTCGATGTGACTTCGCTGATCATGACCGGCGTCGGAGGGATCCATCCCGACCAGGCGAAGCTCACGTTTGCCATGGCGCGCCATGCCGCTGTCGATCTCTCGCAAGTGGTGAATGCGCAATATAGTCCGCATGATGCGGAGCGACTCACGGATGAGAACTTGGCGAGTTTGCGCACGGACCTGGCCAAGCATGGAGTGGCTCTATCTCTGGGCGCGGACGCAACCGAACGGCTGGCGGAACTTCGGCTTCTCTACGAACCATATCTACAGGCGCTCAGTCGGCGGCTTTTGATGCCGCTGCCATCGTGGGTGCCAAGCGATCACAAAAAGGATAACTGGCAAGGCAGTCCGTGGGATGTTGCGATCCAGGCGCGAGCGCTGGAGCATCCGGGACATGCGGTGGACGATCATTTTTGAGACGAACACTTCTAAGGGGATCGTTTCGGTGGTGTCCTATAAAACGAAAAGGCGCAACCCGTGGGCTGCGCCTTCGTTTTTTGGGGTAACAACCGCTATGTACTTGTGATGATCACCTTGCCGCCGCCGGGACTGTCATCTGGGGAAGGACCGGCGGTGTAGCTATAGGTGTTTCCGGCAGTGCCAGGATTGCTGGCGTGGGAGGATCCGTCGGACACGTTGATAGCTGGAGTAAAGGGGTCGAGGTTGTTAAGCCAAGAGATGGGGAAGCCGTTTAGAGCGGGAAAAATCGCCAGCGTGCCATCGGCCACAAGGTTTGACTGGGGAACCGCGACGGTTGCGGGCGTATAAGTCATCACGTTGTTGACCAAGGTCAGCTGGACTTTCATTGGCCCATTGTTCACCTGGATGCACCAGGGCCCGGAGATTTCTCCATTGGCAGTTACGTAGTAATTCACGCTGGCATCGGTACCGGCCTGCACGGATTGGGTGTTGGGGAAACTGGTAATGTTGCTGAACAAAACCGGACCGCCAGGAATGGCCGGCGGCACAAAATTAACCTGGATCGCCTCTCCCGAAGCGTTCGAGAAGGTGACGCTCATCTGACTGTCGCCCGAGACCAGGCAGGCCTGCGGTGACGGAGTGAGATCCGCGCCAATGGTGATGGTGGGGTTTGCGTTAAAGTCTTCGATCGGAAGTTCGCGCGCAGTGGCCATGGCTGGCTCCTTTTTTCAAACTGAATTTGCTTACTTACCACTGGGCCTGAACCTGGGATCCGAGAGCAAACCTTGCAGGTCTGGAGTATTCTTCAGGTCCTCGAAGGAATAACCCTTCTGCAGGCTCTTTTCGATGTAACGTAGCGCATCGACGCGATCCCCCATGTCTTCGTAGGCTAAGCCGACGATCGCCAGAACGTTGGGATCGTCGGGGGAGAGCACGAGCGCCGATTGTATGCGAGAAACGGCTTTATCGCGCAACTTTTTCTTGACGTAGAGCATTCCCAGGTTCGACTGGGCGATGGCGTCGCGCGGAGTATCGCGCACGGTCTCTTCGAGCAGGTCGATTTCGCGATCCCACGCCTTGCTCATTTTTTCTTTGTCTTTGAGACCTTCGTAGGCAGACGCCAGATTGCCCCACACCACGTAATCTTTATTGTTCAGTTGCAGAGCTTTCTCGGTCGCGGCTGCGGCTTCGGCGAACTTCTGCTCCTGGTTATAGAGATATCCGAGGTTGGCGTAGGCACCATAGGTTGGTTCTAGCTCAATCGATTTCCGGAGCATCTGCTCGGCCTCGGGGTAGTGCTTATCTCCCATATCGGAGTAGGCCGCGCCTAAATTGAGATAGAGCGCCGCATTGTCCGGAGTGAGTTGGATGGCGTGGCGATACTGCGCAACGGCCTCGTCGTAGCGCTGGTGGTTATCCAGGAAGGCCCCGTAGGAGTTATAACCGTCCCAGAAATCGGGACGAAGCGCGATGGCCTTCTTGTAGGCAGCCTCGGCATCGGCGGTGCGCCCGGCGCTTTCGTAGGATCGGGCCAGGCTGGTGATGGCGTCGGCGTTGCGCGGATCGAGTTGCAGCGCGCGCTGGCTCTCCTGCAAGGCGAGATCGTAGTTTCCGGTGGAACTGTGGATTTTTCCCAGCGTCACATAGACCATGGGAAGGCGATCATTTAATTCTTGCGCCTTCTCGCAATTCGCCAGGGCTTCATCGAGCCACTTTTTGTCTTTATCGAGGCGGTATTTGAGGCGGTAGGCTTCGCCGAGCTGCGCGAATCCTAAGGCAAATCGCGGATCCTTCCTTACCGCTTCGTTGAGAGCACCGATGGCCAAGTCGAGATTCTCCGGCTTGTCGTAGCGTTGGGTGTAGCCAAGGGCCTTGAGGTATAACTCATAGGCGCCAGCATTGCCTCCCGCCTCGCCCAAAGCGCGCAGCATCTCCGGCGTCATCTCGACGTGCAGCAACTTGGCCAGGTGGGTCACGATCTCGTCTTCGAGGGATGAGAAATCTCCGGCGTGGTCTTCGAGGTTGACGGAGCCGATCTGGCGGAGGTTTTTCGTGTTGATGAGATTTACGGTTAATTGAATCGTCTGGCCGTCGCGGCGCAAACTGCCTTCGACCGCAACGGTCGCGCCGAGCTCGCGCAGCGCGGAGGCGGGGTCAGAAATCTTAAGCCGGCGCACCTCGCTCGTTGGTACGACCCACAGCGATTGCTTCCCTGCTTCAAGATTGGTGAGGCGGCTGGCGAGGTTGTCCATTAGTCCGGCAGAAACCTGCTCGTTGGCCGGATCGTTGCCGACGTTATCGAAGGGCAACACGGCGACGTGTTCTTCGGGACGGCTAAACCATCCTGCAACGCGACTGCGAACCGGCGGCAGCAACGAAACGAGTGCGAAGACGAGTGCGGCCGCGGCAAAGGCGATTAGCCATCGGTGCCACTTAGGCGAGGGTGCAACTGTCGCACCCCACAGGGGGCGCGAGGCTTGTTCAATCTGCTGACGCAGGTCGGAGGCGGACGAGGTTACGCGGCCGGAGGAACGCGTCGTTGTTCTGCCCGATGGCCGGGTCGTTGTCCGATCTGACGGATGGCCAGGGATTGGCGAAAGCTGCGCAGTTGGGTCGAGATGACTGCGAACTTCTTTCAAGTCGGCCACCATCTCGCGGCAGCTTTGATAGCGGGTAGCCGGCTCCTTCGAGAGAGAGCGATAGATGACGCGCAGCAGATCGAGGGGCACCTGATCGGGCGTTGCCTCCGCCATCTCATCCATCGGCAGCGGCGGCTCGTTGAGGATGGCGAAGATGGTCGCTGCGGGCGTGTCGCGCGTAAAGGGATTCCTGCCCGTCACCATCTCCGCCAGCACGATTCCCAATGACCAGATGTCGGTGCGCTGATCGACGAGTTTGCCCATGGTCTGTTCGGGCGACATGTAGCCGATGGTTCCGGCGGTGCTGATGCTCTGCGTGCTGCCGGTTGTGGAGGTGAGACGGGCGAGGCCGAAGTCGACGATCTTGGCGACGCCGCTTTGAGTCAGAATCACGTTCGAAGGTTTGATGTCGCGGTGCACGACCGTGCCCGCGTGCGCCGCCGCCAGGCCCTCACCCATCTGAATGGCGATATCGACGGCTTCGGCCAAAGGAAACGGACCGCGGCGGAGCTTGTGCACCAGCGTCTCACCCGCGTAATAAGCCATCACAATGAAGGAGTGGCCGTCGGCGGTTTCGTCGAGTCCGTGGATGACACCGATATTGGGATGATCGAGCGAGGAGGCGGTACGCGCTTCGCGCAGGAAGCGCTCTTTTTCGTCGCTGCTGGAAACGACATGCTCAGGAAGAAATTTGAGCGCAACCGTGCGTTCGAGTTTTATATCGAGCGCGCGATAGACAACGCCCATGCCTCCGGCGCCCGCCAGACCCAAAATCCGGTAGTTGCCGATAACGTCTCCGGCAGACAAAGGAGAGGTTGGGTTAGACACGGTGTGTGTTCCTCTGCGGATGAAGCGCAAGCGCAGAACCGGCGATCTTTGATATGGATATGGATATCGGCATCGGCAATGCGGCCATCGAAAAAAAGATCATCTCGAACAGGACAGGGCGCAGGGCGCGGATGAAATTCAATTCCGCGCCACGATGATACGCTACCCCATTTTTGAGCGGCGAGAAAGTGGATAGAAACAAGCGGGGTCTTGATACCGCGCGATTACCAGCCGAGTGTTGCCCCGCAAAGGCGGCCTCATATATGTCGAATATTGGCCTCAATCGTGTCCACCACCTCGTCGATACGACCGGAGAGGACTAGCTTGCCCATGGTCAGTCCGAAGCCGACGACCATTTCCGGGTCGATATGGGGTGGCAGCGAAAGCGCATTTGGATCGGTCACCACATCAATGAGTGCGGGGCCAGAATGCTCGAGCGCTTTCTTTAATCCGGACGAAACATCGGCCGCTTTTTCGATTCTTACACCCATCATGCCGATCGCCTCGGCTAGCTTGGCAAAGTTCGGATTCTTCAAATCCGTTTGATAGTCGGGCAGTCCCGCGACTTCCATCTCCAGCTTAACCATGCCGAGAACGCTGTTGTTGAACACGACGATCTTGATAGGGAGATCGTACTGAGTCAGGGTTAACAAATCGCCCATGAGCATGGCGAGGCCGCCGTCTCCCGCCATCGCGATTACCTGTCTTCCGGGATAGGCACACTGGGCGCCAATGGCCTGGGGCAGCGCGTTTGCCATTGATCCGTGGCTGAAGGAACCGATCAGTCGCCGGTCCTTCGTCGCTCGAATGTAGCGCGAAGACCAGACGTTGCACATGCCGGTATCGGCGGTGAAGATCGCATCGTCTGCGGCGATTTCACTTAACGCCGCAGCGACCGGTTCAGGGTGCATGGGCGTCTGTTTTCCGGCGTGATCTACGTAGACATTCAGCCGGCGAAGAGCGTCTTTGTGTTTGGCGAGCATCGCATCCAAGAACGAGCGGTCCGACTTAGCTTCGATCATTGGCAGAAGCGCGCGGATGGTTTCGCCCACATCTCCCCATAATCCGAGATCCAGTTTGCATCGCCGGCCCAGATTCTCGACCCTGATGTCGACCTGGGCAATCTTTGGTTTTGTTGGCAGGAATTTGTCATAGGGAAAATCAGTGCCCAGGAGCAGCAGAAGGTCGCATTCGTGCATCGCCTGGTAGGCCCCGCCGAAGCCAAAACGGATTGTCGTACTCGACAAATGCCTTCCCCCGGTACGAATGGCCGACGGGAGACTTCAACTTCTCAGCGAAGGCAATCACGTCATCATGGGCGTTAGCGCATCCAATCCCGCAGAAGAGAGCCACTTTCTTCGAGGCATTGATTAGCTCCGCCAGTTGCGCCAACTCCTTTTCGCAGGGACGGATTGAGGGCCGGTGCCCGACCACGGAGCGAGCGGAGCCATCCTTCGGCATTTCCATCCCCGCCACGTCGCCCGGTAACACGACCACTCCTACTCCGCCTCTTCCGACCGCACTTTGCATTGCGATGTGAAGCACACGCTCAAACTGCTTCGGATTTGAGATCAGCTCACAATAGTAGCTGCACTCTTTGAAAAGAATTTCGGGATGCGTCTCCTGAAAATATCCGGTGCCAATCTCGCTGCTCGGAATATGCGACGCAATGGCGAGCACCGGAGCGCTGCTACGATGAGCATCAAAAAGGCCATTAATCAGGTGGAGGTTGCCCGGGCCGCAGTTACCTGCGCAGACCGCGAGTTTCCCGGTCAATTGCGCCTCGGCGCTGGCTGCAAACGCGCCGGTTTCTTCGTGGCGCACGTGAATCCATTTAACTTTGCCATTGATTCGCAAAGCATCCGTCACCGGATTCAAGCTATCGCCGACGACGCCGTAAATTCTTTCGACGCCCGCCTCAACCAGCCTGCTGATCAACTCATCCGCCACTCGATGCGCCATCGCTTATATCCTCCGATGAGGTCTCGTCCTACTTGCCCGTCACCTCGCGAATCACGCGCAAAAAAATCTCGCCGAAGATCTTCTTCAGGTCGCGTTTTGCATATCCGTGTTTCATCAGCACAGCGGTCAGCGCCGGCATCCTGGAAACATCGTCCAGTCCGTTTGGCGGCCCCGAGATGCCGTAGAAATCGCTCCCGATCCCTAGGTTGAAGGCGACAGCCGCAATCTGCCCAGCTAACCAATACCCGACGATTTTTCAGGGTGATTCTAGAATGACGATCCGATGAAATCAATACGAAGGATTCAGCAGATGAAAATCTTCCGCAACGCGAGGCGGTTGGATATTACGGCTGGTGCCAAAGGGGGGAGCATTCCCAGGGGCCGAAGACCGGTGGGTTCTTAGTCCAACCCGTTCTTTTTCCAAGCACCTTAGGAAATGAA
The DNA here is from genome assembly GCA_003132405.1 of Acidobacteriaceae bacterium. GTDB lineage: Bacteria > Acidobacteriota > Terriglobia > Terriglobales > Acidobacteriaceae > Acidiflorens. The sequence goes on from PKXQ01000065.1 coordinate 10,880, forward strand.
AACCGGAGGGCGAATTCCCCTTATCGCGCTCCGGCACCACAGCGAGGAGACCAGATGTGGTGATTGTTGATCTGTTGGCAACGCTGCAGGGAACGCCCCTTCGCCATTGATGTTCAAAGTCGACGAGCGTTCGCCACGCCGTTGCTCTTCGATTACGGCACCTGGGACTATGGCACCTGGAAAGTCACATGGCTCGAGAGCGTGCCGTGGGGCGTGATCACCTGCACTACGCCGGATGTGGCGCCAAACAGACAAACACGCGCGCCGATTTCGTCGATTGCAGTTCTTCCCTTCGACACTCAGTGCGCCGAACTTCGACGACGCGTTCAGCGACGGACTGACCGATGAGGTCGCTGCCACCGTCTCTCATCTGGATGGCGTTCGAGTGGCGGGGCGCCGCTCCGCGTATGTATTCAAGGGCAAGCATGATGACCTGCGCGAGATTGGGTCGCGGTTGAATGTCGAGGCCGTGGTGGAAGGCAGTGTGCAGCGCGCGGCTGACCGCACTCATGTCACCGTGGAACTGAATCGAACTCGCGACGGCTTCACGATTTGGAGCCAGACCTACGACAGGACAACGAACGACTGGATGCAGATCGAATCGCAGATCGCCGGCTCGATTGCGCGGGCTCTGGCGCGCAAACTTTCTTCCGAGAACGCCCCTCCCGCGATCCCGAAGCCCACACTCTTTACCTGGAGGCGCGCTACCTTTGGAACCAGCGAAACTTTCCATCCGAACTCTAGAGTGTGGATCTGTTGCGCGCGATCCCAAACTATGGGTTGGCTTGGGCTGCTTTGGCGGACTCTCCGATTGCGATCGGCGACGTTGAAGAAGTGGATCCGGCTGCTCAACGTCGACCCGGAGTATGACCCCATCCGCTCCGATCCGCGGTTCCAGGCGATCGTCAAGCGTCTCGGCGTCGGTTAAGCAGAATTTCGACTTTGGTGCCGGGAGGGGGATTTTATTGAATCCCTTTTCCACAGCCTTCAGCATCAGCAAGATGCAGCGTTTTGCGGTACTTGAGCTTAATCGTCGTGCTGCTACGTCCAATCTGACCCCTTCCAGCCCGGAATTTCGGTAGGAAACGGTAGGGAAATCCCCAAGAAAAAAACCAGCGTCCGCTCCGGGAGTCCCCGTTTCAATTCATTCCACCGGACCTCCGGCAGGGCGGAAATCAGGTATTCTTCATTCTTATCGTCAACGTCGATGTGTTTCCCACCACCGATCCACCGACCAGCGATTCCTCTCGCAATACGTCAGCAAGATAAAGTACAGCAGTACGTAGATGAGTTGTGCTCCGGCGACATCCCAGTTTTGAGCCAAGCAGGTCCCGATCTGTAATGTGAGCATCAGAAGGCTGCCTGCAATCAGGGCGAGTGATGTCCAAAGCCCGAGAATCATCAAAAGACCCACAGTTCCCTCGCACCACGGCAAGACGACGCCGACGAGGTGTACCAAGAATCCCGGCAAGGGAGCGTTGTGCATCTGCTTGTCCATGTAAGCGGCAAAGGCAGCGTGGTCACCGATCAGCCGGGAGAACCCGTGAAGGAAAATGTTCGCGCCCAGAGTGAGGCGCAGAAGCAAGTAGGCGATCTCATCTTTCTTGATCATGGAAAGCCTCCTCTCTATCTCCGCTCGACTGCTCACCTGCTCTTCGTGACTGCAACCTCTTTAGACGCTCTTTATGGCATTTCAAGATTAAGCGGATACGAAGCAGAGGGCGAGCGACAAGCGTTCAGTTCACCCTCACCCCACCGCAGCACCTCTTGTACTTCTTGCCGGAGCCGCAGGGACACGAATCGTTCCGACCGATCTTGGAAGCATTGCGCCGTGTTTCACTCGTGTGGGCAGCGGGACTGACCCGCCGATGCTCCCTGAAATACCGATATGCCTGCAACAGCCCAGCCGCCATGTGAGCCTTGATGTTTTCCCGCTTCTCCGGGCTAATAGGCTTAGGGCGCATCTTGGGGTCTTCGTCGTGCTCGTGGAAGAGCATCATCATCGGGACTAGGCATCCGCCGTGNNTCGTCATCCATAAGCTCAGCCCACCCATCGTGCCGCATGTGCATGCCGCGCATGAAACCGCGTGCCCAGTCGTTGCCATGAGCCACGCCGTTCTCGTCCTGTAAGAGGATCGGTCCGTAGACCTCGCCCTTGTTCAGCGTCCCGGCGATGGTGTTCCAGTGCCGCATCAGGAGCCCCAAGATTTCGTTCGCCTCGTCCAGACTGTCAAACTCGTCGGTATCCGACATCTCGCCGCCGAAGACCTCTGGGTAGTATTCGCTCGGCATCACGATCTCCGGTCCCGCGATGAGCGCGGCGAAGAACCCGTCCAGTCGCTCGACGTTCATCGCCTTACCGCTTGTGCAGCTTTTGAGGAAGTCCGCGAGGCGGTCGAATTCGGCGTCGGTCAGTCGGTCGTGTTGGGTGAAGGTTCTCACTGGGAGTCTCCAAGCATCGTCAACAACCGTTTACGATACCACCCTCGATTGGCTGGCGGTTTTCGATTCGATGGCACTTCCTTCTGTGCTCTTCTTGCCCTTGAGACTAGCCAGCAGCCCCGAGTACCGCCGCTGCGGTCGGTCGTTGCGGACCGCGATGCCCAGCAATTTTTAGACGAGGCATAACAGGGGCAACTATCTCCGCACGGGTTTAGGCTCGTACTCAAAATCCACAAGTCCATCGCGGTAGTCCAGTTTCACCTCAAGCAGCCTCAGCATTGCAAAGCCCAGAAAGCCGGAAACCTCGGTCCCGGTGCTGTCGCTTACTTTGGAGAGGTTGAGAATGACAATGCCCGGATCGGTTTGCTGGAAGTGTCCGAACCTCAAAGTGGCCTTGCCGCTATAAACTGTCGTCGCTTCGCCGCTGAGGCCTTTGACCCGCAGCACTCCATTGTCCGACACCACGTTGTCGGCCTTCAGTCCAGCGCGAAGCGAAAGAGTATTGGCAAACGCGCCCGTATCGAGTTCGAATAGCATGGCTTTGGAATCGCTCACGTAGGTCGGCACCAACATGGCGTGGCCAAAGCGGAAGACCTTCGTCCAGTCCGCCATTTCCGGGGCAATGTAGCGATCCCTATAACGATTTTTGGAAACTCTGAGTGGAGCATTCGAATCGGATGCGGACGATTTGCTTTCCTGTGAAAGTGAAGGTTGCTCGGTCGCGCCGTATTCATCGTCTTCCGAATTCCCTAGCTCCTCCGCTTCGCCGTTTAGCGATTGCGGAACCACGTTGTCTTCCGAGCGATTCGGCAGCGGAGACAGCTTGAGCCGCATTTCCCTATAGTCAATATCAATAAGATAGTTTCCAAACACATCAGCACCGATCAAACCCACTGTATTTGCTAGTGAGGGGTTATCACTTACGACGACCACGCAGTCTTGGAACTCCAGTTCGCCGATTCGGATGTGGTCCGCTGCCGCCGTGTAGCCCCTTTGCAGACCTTTATCGCCGACACCTCCAAAACGCAGCGAAGATATGCGAGTCAGTCCCGACGTTTCCGCGACCGTGCGACTGACTATGATGCCTCCTGCTCCCGTGTCGAGCAGGAGACTGAAATTCCGGCCATTGAGCTTTACCGACAGGCCTCTACCCTCCGGCATGCTGACGCCGTACCGAAGGCCAATACCCGGCATGCGCCGTCGCTCAGCATAGACGGTCACAAGCTTCGTCTCTGTTTTCTCCACCTTGCTGACCAGCCTGCATGCATGAACGGGCTTTTCCACTGTCGTTTTTAGCAACTCCAAATACTCGGTCATTTGCTTCGTCTCTTCTTCGTCATGGAAACCGGGCATGCCGAGATAGGCCTTCACGGACTCCAGTCGCTCTTTTCCCGGAAGCGTGCTTATCCACGATCTTTCCACTGCTGGATCGTTGGGAGCAATTTCGTGAGCGATCTGCAATTCGTCATAGCCTTTGCGATACAGGGAGGAGCAGCGGTACAACGCTGCCAGTCCGAGATAAGCGCCCAATTCCTTCGGGTCGAGCTTCTTTGCCGCGAGGTACGACTTACAGGCGGAGGAACCACTTGAGAATCGTATTGTTCAGCTTCTGTAGAGATTAGACTCGTAATCATCCCTGTCAGATATGTGGTGTGAACGCTGATGCCCTCGACACGACGAAATGCTCCATTTTGCAGCCCCAGTGCTAGAGACACAGAGATCACGAATATTTCAACTCCGTGGGCCACACCTGATGCCAAGGCCAAAGAAGCAGCCACTATCAGAATCACTTCCATCCCCAAGATCGTAGGAAGCAACGGCCACGATGACCACGCCTTGAGCGGGCGCACGATCAGCACACTCAGGACAATCCCTATCAGGAAAGTGACAATGGCCGAGAGATGCCCAAGCATTGCCCGCCAATCGTGAGCCGCTACAGCAATTGCCCCTAGGACTAAATTGCCGGTCACGTGTCCAGTGAACGTCTTTGCCAGGACGAAGCCGGCCGCATCGCCATACCCACCAACAAAGGCAAGGCCCAGGGAGAGCCACATGTCAGTCTGACTAAAGTTCGAAAGCACGATTCTCCTTTGCCACTTGCGCAGCCTCGGGAAAAAAGAAGGGCCGCGAAGATGTACCAGGCGGCCCGGGTTCACCCACTGCACGTAGGAGTGGCTAACGAGAGAGTGAGAAACGCCCGCGTATGCGTTGCCGATTTGGTCACCACGGTCGGTGTTCTCTCCTGTACCGCTGGTATCGGTGGTGGCATGAACGGTGAAAGGCAAACCGGTGCGGAACGACATTACGGTATTGAGCTGCCAGCCGTGGGTGATCCATTGAGGGCCTTGCGTGGAGCCCGGGATGTTGTAAACGGCGTTGGCGGTGAAGTGGTGGCGCACGTCGTAGTCGGAATTGCCGTAATCTCCCTTCAGATTTGTGCTGTCCTGAGGGAGCGAGCAGCAAGCCTGCGTCATGTCGTCGAGGTTGTGTCCCCAGGCGTACGAGAACTGCGCCGTCAGGCCGTGCCATTGACTCGATCGGAGAGTTGTTTGAAGCGAGCTGTAGTTTGAAGTCCCCTCGGATTGCACCTCGTTGATCACACCGAAGTTCGGATACTTGCTGAAAAACGGCCTCGTGGACTGCTGGTATGAAAAAGTGCCTCCGTTGGGTCCGATGACACTGGTTGAATTGAAACCGCTGCCGAGTGCGGCTTGATTAATGTCTCCTAGAATAAGCAGTCGCCGTCCTTCCGAACCGACGTAACCGACTTGCACGATCCAATGGTGTCCCAAGCTCTGCTGGACGTTTAAGGAGTACATCTCGTAGTAGGGGGTGCGGAGCGTTTGGCTGACGGAAAAAAGGTTTAGGACATTGCTTCCCGAGATCGGCACCGGTCCGGTTGGGAAGATGGGCTGGTTCTGCACGATCGTGTAGTTATTAGCCTGAACGCTGTAAACCGGATTGTTTCCCGCGGGATTATCGGGCGCGCCGAGCGGTCCATTGTTCAGGAGAAAGACGTTATCGAGGAAAGGAATTATCGGCGGAGTGTCGAAGAAGATGCCATAGGAGCCACGAACCACCAAATTGCCGCTGTCCCGTGGCTGGTAGGCAAAACCAATCCGCGGGCTGAAGTTCAGGAAATCCTGTGGGTAGATTGCGGGAATGCCCTGCCCGGCGACCACGAGACCGCGAGACGGAATAAATACGGAAAGATTCTCGTTGTTGTCATGCAGCGGACCTTCGTACTCGTAGCGAAGTCCAAAATTGAGGTTCAGCTTGCGCGTGACTTGATAGGCGTCTTGTCCGAAGAGATTGAAACTGTTGACGTGAACCAGGCGCTCGGAATTGCCGATCGTGTTCGTGGACTGATAGACGTAGCCCGCCATGAAGTCGGCCAGGCTCAGCACATTCGTATCTTGGTTTGGATTGTTGGCCAAGCTAGCCCAAGGTCCTTGCCCGCCCGTAAAATCGAAGACCCCACGAGCACCGAAGTTGTAGTACACATCGACCTGAGTTCTGCGGAATTCTCCGCCAAAACGAAGCTGGTGCTTTCCCGTGACATAGGAGAGTGTGTCGGTTAAGTGCCCGGTAACATCCGTTCTTCCGGAAAACGGGTTGACCCCAACTTGATCGAAGCCGAATATGACGATGTTGGGAGCGCCGGCCAGGATAGGAGATGTAACGCCGGTGTTGAGGCCCAAAGCGATGGGATTGAAGTTTGTATCTGCATCCACGAAGGTCTGGAGAAAATAGTTGACGCCAGCGACGAGTTGATTCGTGAACCGGGAAGAGATGACGCGATTGTAGATCGCATCGTAGTTTTGCATGTGCGAGGGCACGACCTCCCAGTAGGGACTCAGATGTGTGCTGTTCGGGGCTGTCTGGGTTCCCTGCCCGAGAAAAACTCGAAACGAAACGCGGTTGTCTTCATTGAAGCTGTGGTCGAGTTTAAGCAAGCCATTGTGGCTGTAGCCATTGGAAGGATTTGGATTGAAATAATTAGCCGGCGCCGCAGGACCAGTCAGCGCGGATGCAGGCCACAGTCCGTTGAGCAGACTTGCAGAAACCGGATTCACGGGGACGTTGTATTGCTGCAATAAGGCTTCCGCTTCCGCTTGATATGCCTGCGAAGGTTCCGTGGAACGTGACTGGTTGCCGATCAAGTACTTCTGCTCTTCCAGGTTGAAAAAAAAGAAGGTTTTGTCTTTCCGAATGGGGCCGCCGAGCGAAAAACCATAGTGCTGATTTCTTAGAGCGTTTTTGTGCAAACTCGGCGGGGCGAAGGGACTTTGGGCGGCGAAGAATTCGTTTCGGTTGTAGTAGTACGCAGTGCCATGAAATTGATTCGTTCCAGACTTGATCGCGAGGTTCAGCGTCCCGCCCGGGTTGCGTCCCGTCTCCGCGGCTCCCAAGGCCGAGGATGTAAAGCTGCACCTCTTTGTCGCCTTGAAGTTTCTGCCGGACGAGTCAACGAATGGAGCGCTGAACCAAGATATACTCACCGCTATCGAAGCTGATGGCTTGGTCGGCGTCGCCTGGGTTCCCGGAGTAGAAGGGCCGCCTCATTCAGGCGGCCCAGGTTACATCCTCCTGGCTGCTGCTGTTGTTGTCAATTACGGCTTGATTGATAAAAAGGTGCCGGCCAATTCGTTGAGCCCGTTGCCGTTGCCCACGGTGACGAACAGCTCGTTGGTTGCTCCACTGGATGAGTTCCCGCCACCGAAAGCGATTCCCCAGAGGTTGTTGAGGACGACCTGCTTGCCTTTCTGATCCTTGATCGTGCCTACAAACTTGCCGGTATTAGGGTCGAACGCGTTGATAGTTCCGAACTCCGAGTTGTTTGAAATCAGCAGAGTATTGCTGAGCGGCCCAAAGTTGCTGGGCGCCAAGGCGATCCCCCAGGCTTGGTTCAGTGGTAGTCCCTTGATCAGTGTCTTCACCTTGACACCATTCTCCGTAAAGACGTCGACATAACCGCCGGAGCCGTAGTTCGGTTTAGCGTAGGCGACGTAAACCATGCCATTGATGTCCTGAATGCCAAACGCTGCGAAGTTGGATGGGATCGACGGATCGCCGAACGACTTCACCAGCGTAAAGGTGCTGTCGTACATATCGATTACATTGTTGGCGTTGTCGAGTGCGTAAAGGAAATTCCCCGAGGGATAACTGGTGATGGCCAAGCCCTGGTACAGCGCCCCGTTAGCCGAGTTGTCGACCACGATGATCGCTTCGTTGGCGTTCACGCCCGGCACATATGCGCTGATGGTGCCATCCAGCGTGTCGAAAAGGAAAGTCGCTGGCATGCCCTGAATCTGGAAATCCGTCGATGATCCGTTGGAAACGATTCCCGTCGCTGTGCCCGGACCGTTTCCACCTTGCGCCGAGCCCAGTTCGCTTCCGGCAGTGGGAATCAAGATCCGGTGCGGTATTTGTCCTCCCGTTGCATTGTAGATGGTCACCCATCCCGTGTCGTTATCGGGAATGTACCAAGGCCCTGTGGCGCTATGGGCCAGTCCCCAGGGGTTGGCCAGCAGCGGNNTGTGACCTGATATTGCGCTTGGGCCGGGGCCGAAAGCATGAGCAGAACAAGGCCGAGGCAAGCGGCGAGCGCGATCCTGCAAGCCTGCATAACGGTTATCTCCTTAGCGAAGTCAGGAGCAGAGGAAGCGTGAAACCATCGGCGGACATGGCTGGTGCAGAACATTCTCTGACCTGCTGGCAGGTGATTGTACACCGATTCTGTTCTTAGGCAAGACAGATACGACATTCAAAGCGAAGAGCGGCTATCGGAATACGTGGGCCATTTGATAATCGACGGCAAGAGTGCAATGTTTTTCTCTTTTGCAATTTTTGCTTGACATCGTTTCGGAAAGGGCTAAGCTTCCGGGTTGTCAGTGCAACGCGACTACTCTTCCCCAGTAGAAGGTGTACTGTCTCGGGGTTGTTGTTCACAATTGTGAACAAAACCTCCAGGAGGATTCCTTTTGAAACTGAAAAGCTTGGCGGTAATCACTCTTCTTGTCCTTTGCTGCAGCTCCGCCTTTGCGGGTAGTTACACCTTCGGATTCCTTAACTACACCGGCGGAGTACAATATTGCAACTACGAAATCCTGCAGACCGGCGGAGCCAGCAACTTCTATCTGAGCGGCATGGACGTTCTGGACGCTTGCGCCTCCGCCGCGAATCCGTTTGCGACTCTCGAAGGCACCGCGATCAAGGTTACCCTTGAGGACATAGCGAGCACTGGGTTGCAGCCGGGCATCACCGGCCCCGGCCGTTTCATTTATGCTGACGCGATCATGGACGCCTACGCTGGCGCTTACACCGGCGAGGAGTGGATAACGATCACGGCTACGTCCGTAAACTCCAAAAACAAGTCTGGCAAATGGAATTGGGACTCGTTCCTTGGCTTCAGCGGATTCGAGTTCCTTGGGAACTTTGGCTTCCTGACGGACAAGCTTCCGGACGTAAGGTCGCAGGCCGCAGGGACCACCTTCAAGGCGAGCGCCGCTGCCCTGAAAAAAGACAAAGCCAGCCGCAGGACGACCCTGCAGTAACAATCCGATTCCTGATGTTTTTCGTGGGCCACGCTGGTTCCCGGCGTGGCCTTTTTCTTATATGCTGGGAGTCGATTTTAATCGGGGCAAGAAATGGTTCGATGGACGATGATGCTGCTGTTCGCCGGCTGCCTGATGGCGGCGGGGCTTTGGACAGAAGCAGCACAAGGGCGGGATTCAGTGGGGCAAACTACCACAAAAGAGCCGGCGGCGGCGCAGCAGGCAGCATCAGGGCAGGCGACACCAAAGGAGTCAACGCCGGGACAGGCAGGCGAGGCTACGGCTGCGAAATCGGGATTTCCGTTAGACGAGTTCACAGAATTTTCGGCGGTGATGGTGGGCAGTATGCAACCTCACGATGACCGGGAGGGTTATGTTTACAGATCCGGAAACCTGCTGAGGTCGGAAGGCCCCATGGAAAAGGGCTATTACATCACCGATTTGACAGAAGTAATGACCTACGGTCAGACGAAAATGGGATGCGTGAAGGACGCGCACGTGTATTTTCGCTCCTGGCCCTTCATCGCTTCGAGACCCGGCCACACCAGCGAGCGAGTGACGGTCGGGAAGGAGACCGTGGACGGACGCGTGTGTCAGGTGGAGGACGTTACCGTGAGTGGAAAAGACCTTCCGGTAGCCACGAAGCTGAGATTCTGGGAGCCGGAAGAGTGGAAGGGCTTCCCCATTAAGGTCGAAGATCTGAATAGTAAAGGGAGCAGGGTGGTTCGATTCAAGGATGTAGTCTTGGGCCCGCAGGATCCAACGCTTTTCATTTATCCGGAAGAGTGTGGGCGCCTTCCCGAAGGCCCGACGAAGAAGCCGGCAATGACTCCGAAAGTCAAGCCGCCCGCGGCGACGCCGCCGGCAAGCAGTCCGCAATAATGATCCAGCGGTTCAGGGATGGCCGCGAGCCTGGGTCTCGATTTTGGGTCTGAGGAGTAATGTGTTCGGTGCGCGCGTGATTCGACGGTGGTTGTGTTTGGTGTGTTGGTGCGCGAGTACGGCGGCGGCTGGAACGCCCGCACCCAACATTTTGTTGATCACGCTCGACACGACGCGCGCGGACCGGATGGGGTTTCTGGGATCGAAGCGCGGGCTGACGCCGAACCTGGACGAACTGGCATCGCAAGCGGCGGTGTTTACGCACGCCTATGCGCAGGCTCCGTTGACTTCTCCTTCGCACGCGACCATTCTTACAGGAACTTATCCGCAGTTCCATCAGGTGTACGACTTTCCCGATGTGCTGGCGGAGGATCTCCCCTATGCCCCGGCGATTCTACGATCTCGTGGATATCACACGGCGGCATTTATTGGCTCCATAGCTCTTGACCCTAATGGGGGCGCTCCCGGTTTTGACCGTGGGTTTGACACCTACGACGCGGGTTTCAGCACGGCAGCGTTCGATAAAGAAGAAGATCGCTACCGCACGGTTGAGCGCCGCGGCGGTGAGGTGGTGGAGCATGCTCTGGCGTGGTTGAACTCCCATCCACAAGGTCCGTTCTTCATGTGGGTTCATCTTTATGACCCGCACGAGCCGTACGAACCGCCCGAACCCTACAAGAGCCGCTATGCGGCGGAGCCGTATGACGGGGAGATTGCGTACATGGATTGGGCGGTGGGGAAATTGTTGCGGGAGCTGAAAACGCGCGGGCTCTACGATGGAACAATGATCGCGGTGATGGCCGACCACGGGGAATCACTGGGAGCTCACGGCGAAAATAACCACGGGTTCTTTCTTTACGATGAGACGATCAGGGTGCCGCTGGTGATCAAGCTGCCGCAGGCGGGTGCAGCGGAGAAACGGATTGAGAATCGGGTAGAGCTGGTGGATGTGATGCCGACGCTGTTGCAGATTGCGGGAGCGGCGGTGCCGGCGGAAGTGCAGGGCAAATCGCTGGTCGGGCTGATGAAGGCGGGAGAGGCAGAAGCTACAGATTCCTGGCGCGATCGTCCAGCTTATGCGGAGGCGGATTATCCTCACACCGCATTTGGATGGAGTGCACTGCAATCGCTGCGGACCGGAAAATATTTGTACATACAGGCGCCGCGGCGGGAACTCTATGACCAGACGGTGGACCCCGAAGCGGAGCACAATCTGGCAGCGACGGCGGCGGCGGTGGCCGATACGCTGGGCGGCCAGGTGCGGGCAATCCGGGAAAAGACAACCAGCAAGCGGGCAGCACCCAAGCTGTCGGATGAAAAGGTTGCGGCCCTGGATCCAGCGGCGCAGGCGAAGCTCGCATCGCTTGGATACGTTGTGTCGGGCAGCCATGTTTTCAAATCGTCGGACCAGGAGCCCGATCCGAAGGACAAGATTGGGACGATCAGAGCAATTCGACGCGTCAACGATCTGATGGCGGATGAGCACTACTCGGAGGCGATTCCAGTTCTGCAGAAATTGATTGCCGAAAACCCGGAGATGCCCATGCCGTATTCCAAGCTGGGCGATTGCTACTTGAAGACGCACGAATTCGAGAAAGCAGAGCCAGTGTTTCGCAAGGCGGTGGGGTTGGACCCGAAGTTCACCGACGCCGAGATGGGGTTGGCCAAAACTTTGATGCGGCTTGGAGATATTGAGGAAGCAACGACTGTGCTCGAGAAGGTCACAGCCAGGGTGCCGAATCTGGCGGAGGCACACCTTCTGCTACAGATTGCGTATGCCCGGAGCAACCGCGTGCCAGAGACGATCAGCGAATGTGAAAAAGTATTGAAGTTCTTTCCACGTAGCTACGGAACCTATCTGACTCTCGGGCAATTTCTGGCGAAGTCCGGGGACTTGGAGGGGGCGGTGCCGAAGCTTCAAGAGGCGGCTGCGCTGCGGCCCGAGATACCAGCGCCGCATTTGTATCTGGCCGATGTTTACACTAAGTTGGGGAAGCAGGCCGATGCGGAGCGCGAGCGGGCTGAGGCCGAGCGCTTGGCCGCGAATCCGATCCATCCGGCGAACGGCGCACCCGACCCGGGAAATGCCGCGCCGCAGGAGTGAGCCGGGCGAAATATTGTCGTTGCCTTCGTTCCGAGCGATCTTGAGCCGCAGTGGTTGCGGTCATAATCGCGGCTGATCATGAACCGCGATACTTCCATTGTTGTTGCCCAAGAATGGGGTCTGAAACATGATTGTGATTCGTTGGTTGTTGTGTGTGGTAAGTCTGGCCGCGTTCGCGCTGCCGCTCCAGAACCCGCCGGTTCAGAGTAACGGGAATCAGAGCGCCGGGAATCAGACCACTGGGAACAGCGCTTCCGCGACCCCGGCAGCGGGGAAGACGGCCGGCCATTCCACCGTGCGAAAAACGCGCGGGCCGGAGAAGGCGTTTCCCAATATTGTGCTGATCACGCTCGACACGACGCGCGCGGATCGCATGGGGTTTCTGGGATCGAAGCGCGGGCTGACTCCGAACCTGGATGGGTTGGCGCGGCAGTCGGCGGTGTTCACACGGGCCTACGCGCANNTGCGACGATTCTCACGGGGACCTATCCGCAGTACCATCACGTGCTCGATTTTCCGGATGTGCTGGGGGAGGACCTACCCTATGCGCCGGCGATTTTACAATCGCATGGATATCACACCGCAGCATTTATCGCCTCCCTGGCTCTTGACCCGCACGGTGGCGCTCCCGGTTTTGACCGCGGATTTGACGTCTACAACGCCGGATTCAGTTCAGCGAAGTTCTCGGCTGAAAGGGACCGGTACAACTCCATCGAGCGCCGGGGGGATGAAGTGGTGTCCCGGGCGACAACCTGGTTGAACCACAATCCCAAAGGTCCCTTCTTCATGTGGGTACATCTTTATGACCCGCACGAGCCCTATGATCCGCCCGAACCCTACAAAAGCCGGTATGCGGCGGAGCCGTACGACGGAGAGATTGCGTACATGGATTCGGCGGTGGGGAAATTACTGCGGGAGTTGAAAACGCGCGGGCTCTACGATGGAGCTATGATCGCGGTAATGGCCGATCACGGCGAGTCGCTGGGAGCTCACGGAGAGGAGACGCACGGATTCTTTCTTTACGATGAGACCATCAACGTGCCGCTGGTGATTAAGCTGCCGCACGCACGCGCAGCGGAGAAGCCGATCGGGGGTCAGACAATCAAGGGTCAATCAATCAAGGATGGGCAGACCGAAGATCGACAGATCTACGGTCGGCGAATCGACGATCGCGTGGGCCTGGTGGACGTGATGCCAACGATGTTGCAGACGGCAGGAATTGCCGTACCGGCCGAGGTGCAAGGGGAATCGCTGCTGGGATTGATGACAACGACGACGAAAGGGGAAGCCGAGCAATCCGCGGCAGCTGCGAATCCCTGGCGCAACCGGGCGGCCTATGCGGAATCGGATTATCCTCACATCGCTTTCGGATGGAGTGCGCTGCAGTCGCTGCGGACGGGAAAATACTTGTATGTGCAGGCGCCGAAGCGGGAACTGTATGACCAGACGGTGGACCCAAAAGCGGAGCACAATCTAGCATCCTCCTCGGTAGCGGTGGCCGACACGCTGGCGGGCCAGGTGCACGCATTCCTGGACAAGACAACCAGCAAACGGGAAGCGCCCAAGCTCTCCGACGAAAAGGTTGCGGCCCTCGATCCAGCACTGCAGCAGAAGCTGGCGTCGCTCGGATACGTAACGGGGGGCAGCCACATTGCCAAGCCTTCTGACGAGGGTGCCGACCCCAAGGACAAGATTGCGACGGCCAATACGATCCGAGACACCAATGCTCTTCTTGATAATGAGCACTACGAGGAGGCTGTTCCGATCCTGCAGAAGCTGATTGCCCAAGAATCAGACATGCCGATGCTCTATTTCAAGCTCGCCGGGGTGTATATGCACTTGCAGCAATACGACAAAGCGTCCCCGATGCTGAGCAAGGCGGTGGAGCTGGACCCGAAGTTCACCATGGCCGAATTGGACCTGGGCAAAACCTTGATGCGACTCGGAGATGTGCAGCGGGCAGCGACTGTGCTCGAGAGGTTGACCGCCAGGGTTCCGAATCTTATCGATGCACACCTCTTGCTAGAGATCGTTTACGCGCAAGCCAACCGGCCAGAGACGATCAGCGAATGTGAAAAGGTGCTGAAGATCATCCCTGAACAATACGGAACCTACCTAATTCTGGGGCGATATCTGGCGAAGTCGGGCGATCCTGAGGCGGCATTGCCGAAACTGGAGAAGGCGGCTGCGCTGCGACCCCAAAGAGCCGAGCCACATATTGCTCTGGCCGAGGTTTACGATCAGTTGGGACGCAAAGAAGATGCGGCGCAGGAGCGGACCAAAGCCGATCGCCTGAAGCAATCTGCCCAAGAGTCAACCAGAGAAGAGTGAGTCAGGGAGTTTCCTCCGGAGAGGACTCACCGGGCTGTAATGCTAACGGGCCACGAGTACCGGATTTTGCCGAATGATAGACTTTTTCCCATGTCGCTAATTCGTGAGTGGCTGTGCGTTTTCGGGCTGATCGGAAGCGCGCTTGCTGCAGCGGTTGGGCCGCCCGGCACAGTTCCGACGAATAGCGCACCGGTGCACACTGCTCCGCCCAAGGCTGCTCCGGCGAACAAACTTGCGCTTTTGTTTCGCCTTTTTTGGAGGTCAATGAGTGATTAACGCGATTTATCGCCGAGTGCTAACGCGATATTACGCCAATCACTGTGGGTGT